>CAJQNS010000119.1 GCA_905479735.1 uncultured Desulfofustis sp. | reverse complement strand
GCTTCTCGATAAGCCGAGTATAGCCACCTGCGGTGCATTGACAATGGGGGTAAAGCCGATGCCGCCAATTCCGCCGAGGCTGGATATGGTGAAGGTGGCGCCCTGGAGATCGGCGATCGACAGTTTTCCATCTCGAGCCGCGAGGCTCAGGGAACCGAGTTCGCCTGCAATTTCTTTGATTCCCTTGCGATCAGCGTCTTTTACCACCGGAACCACCAGACCGTTGGGGGTGTCGACGGCGATGCCAACATGATAATAGTGTTTGAGCACTATTTTATTATTGGCTGAATCGAGTGAGCTGTTAAATAGAGGATACTCCTTGAGGGTGGCAACCACCCCTTTGATGACGAACACCAGCGGACTGAATTTCAGGTCATCCTTCTGGACTTCCTGGTTCATCTGTTTTCTGAACTTTTCAAGCTCGGTGATGTCGGCTTCGTCGAAGTGAGTGACGTGGGGAACGGTAATCCAGCTGCGATGCAGGTGAGGTCCGGAAATTTTCTTGATTCTCCCCAGTTCCTGCTCCTCTATCTTGCCGAATTTGCTGAAATCTTCGAGCGGCGCATCGCCAAGGGTCAGCCCTCCTGTTGGGGCAGCACCGGCAGCAGGACCCGCCTGGACCCGCTGCTTGACAAAGTTCTGTACATCCTCCTTGAGGATACGACCTTTGGGTCCAGTGGCGGTGAGCGAACCAAGATCGACCCCGAGTTCTCTGGCGTAGCTGCGGACCGAAGGAGTGGCGTGGAAATCCAGGTCTGGCTCTTGGGCAGCGGCTACCTCTTCTCCAACTTCCTCTGCCGCTGGCGGTTCTTCGGCCTCCGCCGCCTCAGGCTCGGCAGGTTCCGTCGAAACCGGAGCTGCCGGTGCAGCCTGGGACTCTTCCACTTCTGCCGGTTGAGCCGCATCTTCGCCAGTCTCGAGCAGGACGATCAGATCGTCGTTGCCGACGGTATCGCCTTCCTGCAGCTTTACCTCGGTGATCGTACCTGCAAATGGACTGGGTATGTCCATGACCGCCTTTTCACTCTCCAGGGCGACCAGCGGGTCTTCGACCTCGACCTTGTCTCCGGGCTTGACATAGACATCGACAACGGTGATTTCCTGAACATCGCCAAAATCGGGTACGGTGATCTGTTCGATTGCCATAGAGGGTTCTCCTGTCAGCAGGTGAGGGGATGAGGTGAATTAGGATCGATGCCAAACTTTTCGAAGGCTTCTGCAACACTATTTAACGATATTTTTTCCTCATCGGCCAGCGCTTTCAACGCAGAAACGATAATGTGATAGCGATCGACCTTGAAAAAATGCCTGAGCACTTCTCTGGTGTCGCTGCGGCCGTAACCGTCTGTACCAAGTATAGTCAAAGGAAGATCTATCTGACTCCTGATCTGTTCGGCATAGGCGCAGACATTGTCGGTGCTGATGACGGCTGGCCCCTTGGCGTCCTGCAGCAGGGTCTCGACGTAGCTCTTTTGTTTCGTTTGATCCGGATGCAGCCTGTTCCACTCGGATATCATCATCCCTTCCCGATGGAGCTGGTTGATGCCCAGCACACTCCAGACATTGGCTTTTATGTCATACTTCTCCTGCAACAACTCGGCGGCGGCGATTACCTCGCGCAGGATCGAACCGCTGCCCATAAGCTGGATATCCGCTTCACCCGATTGCGGACTGGAAAAAAGGTACATGCCACGCTGAATGCCCTCTTCAACACCCTCAGGCATCGGCGGCTGTGGGTAATTCTCATTCAGTAGAGTGATATAATAAAAAACATCCTCTCCCTGGCCATACATCAATTCCAGGCCGTTTTGCACCAGCACCGCAACTTCGTAGGCGAAGGTCGGATCATAGGCTCGACAGGATGGGTAGGCGGAGGCGAACAGCAGGCTGTGTCCATCCTGATGCTGCAAGCCTTCGCCATTCAAGGTGGTTCTTCCCGAGGTGGCGCCCATCAGAAACCCTTTGGCTTTACTGTCCCCGGCGGCCCAGAGCTGATCGCCAATGCGCTGGAAACCGAAGATCGAGTAGAACGTGTAGAAGGGGATCATCGGTATGCCGTAATTGACATGGGCGGTGCCGGCTGCCAGCCAGGAAGAGATAGAGCCGGCCTCGGTGATCCCTTCTTCGAGGATCTGCCCTTTGGGATCCTCTCGATACCAGGCGATGGTTTCGGAGTCCTGGGGTTCGTAGAGCTGTCCGTGAGGCGCATAGATGCCGAGTTGCCTGAACAGCCCTTCCATACCGAAGGTCCTGGCTTCGTCCGGAATGATCGGCACGATCTGCTTGCCGATGTTCTTATCCTTCACCAGAGAGCTCAACATTCTGACAAAGGCCATGGTGGTTGAAATTTCCCTTTTACCGGAAGATTCCAGCAGCGCTTTGAAAGTTTCAAGCGGCGGTATTTCCAGCGGGGCCTGCTCCTGGCGCCTGAACGGTACCGGTCCTCCCTGTGCTTTGCGGCGCTCCTCAAGAAATTTCTGCTCCGGGCTTCCCTCCGGCGGCTTGATGAAAGGCAGCGCTTCCAGAGCATCATCCTCGAGCGGGACATGAAATCGGTCCCTGAAAAACTTGAGCGACTCGACGTCCATCTTCTTGACATTGTGGGCAACCATTACCGATTCACCCGCCTGACCCATGCCAAATCCCTTAATGGTCTTGGTGAGGATCACCGTGGGCTTGCCTTTGAAGCGGGAAGCCTGGGCGAAGGCAGCATAGACCTTGCGAGGGTCGTGACCGCCCCTGGTCATCTGCCAGAGTTCCTCGTCAGGGATATCATCAACCAGGGCCATCAATTCGGGATCATCGCCAAATACCTTCTGACGCAGGTATTCAGGTCCCCGGGCCCTGATCGTCTGAAAATCACCATCGACCATCTCACTGAATTTTTTAATCAGCAGCCCGTCTTTGTCCCTGGACAGGATTTTGTCCCACTCGCTGCCCCAGAGTACTTTGATGACGTTCCACCCGGCACCACGGAATCTTCCCTCAAGTTCCTGGATAATCTTGCCGTTGCCTCTGACCGGACCGTCGAGACGCTGGAGGTTGCAGTTGACCACGAAAATAAGGTTGTCTAGTTGCTCTCTAGCAGCAAGGGTAAGGGCACCGAGCGATTCGGGTTCGTCTGATTCACCGTCTCCCATAAAAAACCAGACTTTTCTGTCGCCGGCTTTTTTCAGCCCGCGGCTGTCCATGTATTTCATGAAGCGGGACTGATATATGGCCATCATCGGGCCCAATCCCATCGATACGGTCGGGAATTCCCAGAAGTCCGGCATCAACCAGGGATGGGGGTAGGAGGACAGACCTTTGCCGCCGATTTCGCGTCTGAAGTTGCTGAGCTGTTCTTCGGACAGCCGACCTTCGACGAAGGCCCTGGCATAGATTCCCGGTGAACTGTGGCCCTGAAAGTAGACCATGTCGGCTCCATCTGGTGCTTCCGGCCCCCTGAAGAACCAGTTGAACCCGACCTCATATATTGCCGATACCGAGGTGTAAGTGGCTATGTGACCACCCAGACTGAGGCCTCCTTTGTTGGCCCGGGCAACCATGGCCATCGCGTTCCAGCGTACGTAAGCGGCTACATTTCTGGCGATATAGGAATCTCCAGGGATCTTTTCCTCTTGTTCGGGCGAGATGGTGTTGCAGTAGGGTGTGAGTATGCCCGGCGAGGTGGCTACGCCCTGGGTACGGGCCCGATCGGTCAGGACGCGCAGAAGATAGTCGGCCTTTTCACCACCTTCATGTTTGATCACTCCGTCGAGTGCTTCGAGCCATTCTCTGGTTTCCTGGGGATCTGGGTCTTTATAGTAGGCACACATAGTAATTCCTGGATTCAAGGGTTTGTAATCAGACAATTAAAGTACCTCCAACTATCTGTATCATTACCCTAAATAGCAAGTATACATAGTTGAAAAACAGGTTGTCCGGCAGTAGAGTTGCATTCGTCTTAAAAACTTTAGGACCGGCAGTAAAATATGAATAAAGGACCGGGCCACAGCCATTATCGTCAACCATTACATAATCTAGCTGATGTAAGCACTTTTGATAGTTGGTGGTGCAGAATTTTCGGAGCACGTCTGCGAGCTGGTGGGCGTGCAGGAGATACGGGGGGAAAAGCGAGGCAAGGGGCAGGGGACGCAAACGGTGCATCCCCTGCCTTAGGTGATAGTGGTTACTCGATGTCCTGAGTGAATAGTTCTGAATAGATTTTCTGGAATTCTCCAGAGTTGATTGCCCCTTTGATGTCTGCCGTGTTGGTATTGAACCAGGTATGCATCGGATCGGTGGCAAACAGCTTGTCGATGTAAGCATTTACCTCTTCATCACCCACGTGGCGGGCTTCGGGGATGAATTTGAAGTAGAAGTTGTGAGCCACATCGTAGATTCCATGCCACCAGGCGTAATCGGGGCCCATCATTGCAGCACCCATGCGGGCGCGTCGGCCTTCATGATGCCAGAGCTCCCAGTATTCCCATTCGAGATCGTTGGAAAAAGCGGCTTTGTTCTCCAATAGGCCCTTGGTCTTAATCATCTTGATGATATCAGTCGCCGGCTTGGCGAATTTCTCGTTGTAAAGCTTGACCAGCGCGTCATACTGGAAATAGTGTCCGTCTACAAAGGCCTGCTGGTGACAGTTCAGACAGACATCCTGCATTGCTTTTCTTTTAGTTCCAGCGTCATCTTTATACTTGGAGATCGGTGGACGCAGGGTCCAGGAGATACGATCGCCCACGTCATGGGTGACTCCCTGATTTGCGGTTGCCGACATATGGCAGGTTGCGCAGGTGGGTGCCTCATAATAATCTTTGCCGACAATCCATTCATCTTTGTCGAGGTTCAGCCTATCCTTGTAGCCGAAATAGGCGATACCATGCTTGGATTCCTCATAAATCTCCTTTTGCGGGTGATCCGGACCCAAGTGGCATTTGCCGCAGTTCTCGGGTTGGCGGGCCTGGTATTTGGAGAAGGAATGGCGAGAATGGCAGGCGTTGCAGGCGCCCTTCGAGCCATCCGGGTTGAGGCGTCCTATGCCGCTGTTCGGCCAGGTTTCTGGCGACAGTTTGTTGGGGGCGTTCTCGTCGATCTTTACCTTGGCACCGTGACAGGATTCACAACCGGTGATGACGATAGGGTGGCCACCCGCCGCATGGGCGAGGTAGGCATCGTTTGATTCCAGAATCTCGCCGGCATGGGCATGATAGGAATCGGTGGTTTCCTGGGCTTGCAGTTCGTGGCAGTTGCCGCAATCTTTTGGTGTAACCAGGGTGGCGATGGTTGCGCCGTTGTGCTCGAAAGCATCAAGATCAGCGGCGTCGGCTTCGTGGCAATCGAGACAGCCAATGTCGTTTTCACCATGCGCCGAATTTTTCCATTGCATATACAGCCCTGGATTTTTCTCCTCGTGACAGGATTCACAGGTTGCCTCTGCTGCCACCGCGCTTGAAACTGTCCAGGCAAGCAAAAGCATCACTGTCAGAACCAGACTTTTCTTCATTCACTACCTCCTCTGCTTAGGTTAATATTCGCTTCAGCCTGATACATCGTTTATACCCAGCCCCGAACGAGTTGATAACGGCAATTTCAATTGCTCATCGTCGACTTGAATCCGGGCATTGTGCCACGAGAGATAAGGTACCGACTTTGTAGTATAGAGTGAGCTATCATCTTAATTTCTGGCGCTCGATATGACAAGCATTTTGTGGGTTGAACCCATTGCAATACTTGATTCTTCAACGGCTTTTTGGTATTGATCGCATGTCGAATCTGACACGGCAAGCGCTATTTGTGCAGCTCCTGTTTGATCGACTCACGATTTTTCATAAATAAGCGAAACCAGTCTGAACCATACTTTCCGGACGTCCATTCGCGCGAATTAGTTCAAAACTGTACCCGGATGTCGAGTGCAGAGGTAAAATATGCCCGGTGTCTCCATCATCGTTCCGACCAGGAACGAAGCAGATAATATCGATCTTCTCCTAGAGCGGATTTTTGCTGTTGAGTCTCTTCGATCGATTGATCATGAAGTCATTTTCGTCGACGACAGTTCGACCGATTCGACCAGAGAGAAAATCAGAGAGTGGTGCGCCAGAAAACCTGTCCATCTGGTCGAGCGCGACTATGGCAAAGGTCTGGCCAGTGCCGTGATTGCCGGTGCCGGACAGGCCGCATTCGATACGGCGCTGGTCATGGATGCCGACCTCAGCCATCCCCCCGAAAAAATTCCGGAAATGATCGAGCCGTTGCTGGCCGACCAGTGTGACATGGTTATCGGCAGCCGCTATGTAGAGGGCGGTGCCACACCTGAGTGGCCAAGATCACGAAAGATCGCTTCAAAACTCGCAACCATGCCGGCCAGGCTGTTTACCGATGTAAATGATCCCATGGCCGGCTTTTTTGCCACTTCCACCGCGCGTTTGCAAGCGCTGAGACCGGATGTACCTGGTTTTAAGATCGGCCTCGAGGTTTTGGCGGTCGGTGGCGATCAGCTGCGGGTGCTGGAGGTGCCGATCGTATTTCACGACCGCTTCGAAGGATTTTCGAAAATGAACAAACGGATCATTCTCGAATATCTCAAACAGGTGGTGCAACTGAGCAGGATTGGTACCAAACTGTTTACTCCCGCCGTCGTAATCACCCTGGTTGTAGCCGGAACGATCCTCAACGTCCTGGTGTTCTGGGCGTCACAGCAATTTGGGTTGAGCCCCCTCATGGCACATCTGAGCTCTATGACTTGCGCCGCTGTGTTCCTGTTTGTCACCATGATGCTGGTGTGGCGAAAAACAGATCCCAGTCATCGACTGAATCTTGATCTGGCAGCAGGTTGCATCGTGGTCCTGGTTTTTTCGATCAGCATGCAGGCTGGTGTATTCTATCTGACTGACAGGCTGTTTTCCTTCCATCGTCTTGCGGTCTTCATGCCAGGGGCTCTGGCCGGGACAGCCAGCTTCACTTTGTTCAGCGTGGTATATCTCTTCTCCGGGCTTACTACCTTACCCAAAAGGGCACAGGCTAAAGCAGTCGTTATCGGCAGTGTGGCTGCGCTTATAGTTCTTAAACTGCTCTATCTTGGTCTGCCCGAATTGATGGAGCAGGAGGCCTACTACTGGAACTATGCCCAGCATCCTGATCTGAGCTACCTTGATCACCCCCCTTTGGTAGCACTGCTGATATGGCTGGGAACTGGACTTTTCGGCACCACAGAATTCGGAGTCCGGATAGGTGCCTTTCTGAGCTGGTTCGCCACCGCCTATTTCGCCTATAGACTGACGGCAGATATCTTTCACAGGACGGCCGCCTGGGGAAGCGTACTTCTGGTTTCCCTTCTGCCTCTCTATTTTGGTACCGGATTCGTAATCACGCCTGACAGTACCCTGCATGCTGCCTGGGCTGCGTTTATCTATTTTCTCTATCGAAGCCTGATAAAAGGGTCGTCGAAAGCCTGGCTTGGAGTCGGAATAAGTCTCGGCCTGGGGCTTCTGTCCAAATACACAATTGTTCTGCTGGGGCCCGGCATTGTCTGTTTTTTGCTGATAGACAAACGGGCCAGATCCTGGTTTTTACGCCCTGAACCCTACGGTGCCGTGGTGCTGGGACTGCTGATGTTTTCCCCGGTACTGATCTGGAACTACCAGCATGACTGGATTTCATTTCTTTTCCAGGGAGAACAGCGGGTCAGCGGTAGAGATTTTTTTACCACTCACCGACTGATCGCTTACCTGACCATGCTCCTGACCCCAGCCGGTCTGCTTGGCCTGGTATATTTTCTTTTGGGCGGCAATGGGTTTTTCAAAGCCCAGGCAGTTGTTGAGAGTGAGGGCGCCAAGGGAGATTCCCAGCGCAGTTTTCTGCTGCTGCTGTTGTTGATCATTTCGCCTCTTATGGTTTTTCTTTTCTTCAGTCTTTCCAAAGAAGTTAAATTGAACTGGACCAGCCCCATCTGGCTGGCGCTGCTGCCATTTTTAGGCTGTACCGTTACCTTGTCGTGCGCTGAACTGAAATCAGCCTTTCTCTGCTTTCTGCATTGGCTCTGGAAACTGAGCGCGGCCGTTCTGGTGATAGGTTATTGTGGTTTTCTGCACTACGCGACACTGGGATTACCTGCGCTCCCCTTTAACACCGATGTGTTCCTCATGGGCTGGGAACACTTGGCCGAAGAGGTAGAGTTGGTCGCCGATAAAGTCGAGGATTACACCGGTAACCGGCCGCTGGTGGTGGGCATGGATCCTTACCAGATAAGCAGTGGTCTGGCTTTTTATCGGGCCAAACTGCATCGCGGCGACAGGCAGAAACAGCGGTTGGTGATTGAGGGGACCATGGGCTGGCATCTGTTTGGCTGGAAAGGGCTTATGTACGAACATTGGGCCGTGCCTGAAGACCATTACGGCCGGGATGTGATAGCCATAGCCTCAAGCAGGATCAGAGTTGAGCATCCCTACTTCCAGAACCGATTCCTATTGATGAATAATATCCACCCGATCGATGTCACCAAAAATGGTAAGTTCGTACACCGCTATTATTCTCGAGTTATACGAAATTATCGTCCGGCTCGAAACTGAAGACTTCTATTCAGATATGCCCTTGCCTCCATCCGCCAGATAGCGCGGATCGAGTAACTTCGAAAGTAGCTCATGGTCTAAATCAGTCTCCTGCTGTGCTACCTCTAGCAGAGAACGGTTCTCCTTTCTTGCCTTTTTGGCGATGTCGGCGGCTTTCATATAGCCAATATAAGGGGACAGTGAGGTGATCAGTACCGGGTTCTTCGACAGCGGCTCCTCCATGTGTTCACCAAGTACTTCCATAGAACCGATCGCCTTTTCACCGAGAGACAGAGAACCATTGGCAATTAGCTCTCCGCTGTTGAGCAGATCTGAGGCAGCCAGCGGCAGCATGGTGTTGAGTTGAAAATTTCCGGATTGTGCTGCTATGGTTATTGACAAATCGTTACCGATCACTCGGGCGGCAGCCATGCAGACAGCTTCGGGAATTACCGGATTGACCTTGTCGACCATAATTGATGAGCCCGGCTGCAGCGGTTTCAGCCTTATCTCAGCTAAGCCGCTTTGCGGGCCAGAGTTCATCCACCTCAGGTCATTGGCGATTTTCATCAGGGTTACGGCACAGGTCTTCAGGTGACCGGAGGTTTCCAACACGGTATCGATGCTGCTCAGCCCTTTGTAGGCGGAATCCATCGGCTCAAATTCCACTGCACTATGTTTGTTTAATGATGCCAGCGTATTGTCAACGAATCCCGGGGCGCAATTAACGCCACTGCCGACTGCGGTGCCCCCGAGCGGTAATTTCTGCAGACGGGTCAGGGATGATTTCAATCTATTGATATTGTCTTCAAGCTGTGAACTCCAGGCCCTGAGTTCGTGTTTCAGTCTGATGGGCAGGGCGTCCATCAGGTGAGTTCTGCCCGTTTTCACAACCTGGTGGTGGTTTTGAGCCGTCGCTTCTATTGTCTCGATCAACATCCCAAGGGCTGGAATTACTTCGGTGTGTATCTGAATAGCTGAAGAAATGTGCAGTGCCGAAGGGATAACATCGTTGGAGCTCTGTCCCATGTTTACTTCATCATTGGGCGATAGGGACATCCCTCCCAAGACGGCAACCCGGGCAATTACCTCGTTGGCATTCATGTTGGTGCTGGTACCCGATCCTGTCTGCAATACGGGGACCGGAAAATGAACCATAATTTCATCTTTTTCCAGTTTGTCAATGGCTGCTAAGATAGCAGCGGCCTTCTCCGGGGCGAGCAGTCCAAGTTTGCGATTGGCTTCAGCGGCACCCCTCTTGATCAGTAGAAGAGAATGGATAAAGCGTCTGTCCATTTTCTGATCTGAAATGGTGAAGTTATTCAGAGCACGCTGGGTTTGGGGACCGTAGAGTGCTGATTCAGGCAGGACGACTTCGCCCATGGAGTCATGTTCGATCCTTGTTCGTCTTTTCATCGATGTCTTCTTGAGTTAAATTAAATTTTTACAGGTCGTAGAACTATACACAGCGTCATAAGTCCGATCCAACCCATCAGGCGGTGTTGCAGGCTGCGGTGGTTGCTCACAGCCTCCGCCAGCTCCTCGCGAGCGCCCTGCCTCCTTGCCTTAATGGGTGCCTCGAATTTGTGACGCCATAAATAGAATAATTCCTTTATTGACAAGTGTAAGCAATACGGACTCGAATTGAGGTGAACTGTCTCAGGTTGGAACATTGGGATAGTGCTGAGAAACAGCCAAAACTATGACAACAAAGGATTCTAATATGGCTGCACCAGATGACCAAGCTAGAGGATTTCCTCCTGTCTGTACGAGATCTGATCTGGTGTTGATACTTGGCTCATTTCCCGGACGGTCGTCACTGGAAAAAAGAGAGTATTATGGCCATCGCACTAACGGGTTCTGGCCAATCATGGGGCAACTTCTCGGGTTTGATCCTCGAATTAGCTACCCGGAGCGTCTGCAGCGATTGAAGATAAACCGAGTTGCTCTGTGGGATGTGCTGACCAGTTGCAGCAGGAGCGGCAGCCTTGATTCTTCAATTGAGAGAGATTCCATGGTGGTCAATGATTTCGAAGATTTTTTTGAAAAAAACAAATTTATTCATACCATACTTTTTAACGGCTCCCTGGCAGAGGCTGAATTCAATAGAAAGGTGTTGAAAAACACGCCGCTTCAGGCGAGAAAAATGGCGATGTACCGCCTGCCGTCAACCAGCCCGGCCATGGCGATGCTTAACCTGGCCCAGAAAACCGACGCCTGGTCTATTCTTGTTGATTTGTTGCAGGACAAGCCGGAAAACAAAGATATGAAGGAGAATTGAGGTGGGTAAAGAAGTCTTTCAGAGCGACAAAAGGGGACTGCCCGCGTTGCCGGCAGTCCCCTTGGATTAGTGATGAGGATACTACTATGCTTTCCAGAGTCCGTGCAGATTGCAGTAGGCACGAACTTCGACCTCGGCCGCGTCGACTGGGAAAAATGCCTTGGGTTCCTGTCCGGGGTCTAAGAACTCTTTATAGCTTGTCCCGTTGGCGTTCAGTTCGATCCATTCTATCCAATGTTTCTCTTCCATCGGGTGGGCTACTGAGCCGACCGCGACTTCCCAGCCGCCATTGACCCTGGTGGGTACCGGTACATGCTTCTCCTGAGCGGCGTCCACCGTGTTCTCCGACATCAGGACCATGTCCTGACCACAGCAGACAAGAGCTCCTGCTCCGCCGGCCAGTACTTCTACGATATTACCGCATAGATTGCACTTATACACTTCGAGTTTCTGTGGCATGTTGAATCCTCCTTTGGTTTTTAGCAGTCCGCCTGAAATTATTTATTGAGAGGTGGACTAAAAGTAAATTAATCTATCCAATATAATCTATCCAATTTTGACTGACGTAGTCCGGTAACAAACAAGTAGAGTAAAACACAATTGGAATAGTGGTCGCAAGCCCGAAACGCTTCATGGATAAAATACTTGATCCAGATAGTAATGGTTATTATTACTGATACAGTTTATCAATCGAAGACAGTTTGTCAACTGATTATTGAACTCGCCGATAATTAGAATTTACCATTGTAATTAAGGCAATAAGTATTACTAAATGTATCTATGTTTTTAGTGTAAACAGTAGATTATCAGCTCTATTTGAAGAAGAGGAGGAATCATGAAAAAATCATTGTTCAGTCTGGTTTTTGTACTTGCCGGTTTTGTGGCGGTGAACTCGGTGCAGAGCGCTTCTTACGATCATGAAATGGAGGCAAAAGGCGTTACTTTTGCCTGGAAAGTTGACGGTGATACCCTGCATGGCAAGGTGAGTGCTAAAACAAAAGGTTGGGTGGCCGTCGGCTTCAATCCATCGAAGAAGATGAAAGATGCAAATTACATCATCGGTTACGTGAAAGACGGAAAGCCGGAGGTTGCTGATCACTTCGGCGACAAGTCCACAGGCCACTCCCCGGACGAGAAGTTGGGAGGTACATCTGATGTAACTCTGGTAGGAGGTTCTGAGGAAGGGGGGATGACTACTATTGAATTCACTATTCCAGTCGACTCCGGCGACAAGTACGATTCGGCTCTCTCCGCAGATGGCGATACGGTTGTTCTGCTGGCCTTCGGCCCCGATCGTGACAGCCTGAAACCTCGGCATAAGAACAAAATTACTAAAACTGTTAACCTGTCAACAGGTTCGGTAAAATAGCGGTTTTCGGCGTTTGAGGTGAAACCACTTCTTTCAATATTCGTACTGCTCATGCTATGGGGGCTCTTGCCGTCTGGCATGGTTGCTGCTCAGTCGGGCACGACGCCTACTCTTTCTGCAGAGCAAGGCAAGATAGAGGTTAATGAAAAGACCGGTGCTTTCCTCCCCCTGGACAGAGAGTTTTTCGATGAAAACGACTCGGTGGTGACCCTGGGAGGACTTATAGAGAAACCCACGATTCTCCTCCCCATCTACTTCTACTGCCCCAATTCCTGTCCTACCAACTTGGCCAACCTGGCGCTGGCAATCAATCGCATGAAGATGGAGGTGGGTGACGACTACCAGGTAATTGCTCTGAGTTTTAATCATCTCGAGACGGCCGAAAATGCCAGGACTGCTAAAAATAACTATTTGAAACTACTCTATGAAGGGTTTCCCGAGGAGCAATGGCGATTTTTAACCGGCAGCCAGGAGAACATTTCAGCCGTGCTTGAGACTATCGGCTTCACATTCAAGCCCCTCGAGGACGGCACTTTTATACACCCTTCAGCTCTGGTCACCGTGTCCCCTGATGGAAAAATAATCAAATATGTGTATGGGACATTCATACCCGGCGATGTTGAAATCGCCCTGGCCGAAGCGGCAAAGGGTGTACCTGCCACTTCGATCAAACGGTTGTTGAATTATTGCTTTAACTACGATCCCGATACCAACAAGTCGTTTTTTCAAGGAGTTAAAATTGCTGCTTTAGCTCTGTTTGGCGGTCTCGGATTATTATTTCTCGTCCGCTTCATCTGGAGAAAAAATCCCAAGAATCCGGACCACGCCTCATCGCAACATGGATAAGTGATATGGAACAGGTAAAATCATTTTATGAAACACCATCGCCGGCCGGGCTGACCGGAATCAAAGCCTGGCTGCTCACCCACGATCATAAACGGCTGGCCCTGATGTATCTCTGGGCTGTTTTCTTCTGGCTGGTGCTGGCCGTCTTCCTCGGCATGGCGCTGCGCCTGGAATTGATGTTCATTGGCGAGACGATCATGCCGCCGGAGATCTACAACGCTTTTTTCACCCTGCATGGGGTGATCATGATCTTTCTTTTCGT
>CAJQNS010000118.1 GCA_905479735.1 uncultured Desulfofustis sp. | reverse complement strand
CGATTTTGCCGCCCTGGCTGCCAGCGCTGGAGAACTGTTTCCCGACAGTGATCTGGGCTCGACCATGTATAAGAGTGCCGAGGAGCAGATCAAGACTGGTCTCGATATGGGCGGTCTGGCCAAGGAGGCGGTTGCCGCCCTGGGTGACAAAGCTTACGGCACCAAACTCTTCAACAAAGCCATCACCATGCTTGACAGTGGTGACGAGTTGTTAAAACTCGGGGCAATGATCAAAGAAGCAGTCGAGGATCAGGATCTCGTCCTGACTGCTTACAAAAAAGCCGGCGACAGTTTCAGCGGTTTTCAAGAATTCATGAAGCTCGGTGATGCCGTGATCAAGGATACCGGCAACAAAGAATTCGCCGGGCAACTACTTCAAAAAGCTGCGGCGACAGACCCGGAAGCTCCACAGCTGGTCAAGATCGTCGAGAAACTTGCCGATGAACTCGATGATAGTGGTGGCGCCATAGTAGTGCTTCGCAGGGCTGAGAACGGTGTCAAAACCAACTCCGAATTTCAATCGGTGGCCGACGCGGTACTAAAATATGCTGACGATCAGCAATGGAAAGATGACATCGCCCTGCAGAAAGAGAAACGAGAGCAGTTTAGCGACCTTTACGATGCTTACATTCGCCGGGAACAGGAAGCTGAAGAGGGTGCGGCCCTGTGGAACCTTGGCCACGAGGTAATGCAGGCTACCGGCGATCGTCCCTATGTCCGCAAACTGTTTGTCAATGCCGAGAAACAAGCCAATTATTTCGACGAACGGATGAAACTCGCCGATTTGATTTCCCAGGATCTTGGTGACAAAGAGTGGGCGGGGCGCATCTACGCTGAGCAATTCGAGGCGGCAGACAAGTTTGCCGACAAGAAGAACGTTGCCGCTGCTGCCATGAAATACCTCAAGGATGAAGCTAAGGCCAAGAGCTACCTGGAAAAGCTGGAAGAGGACGTCAGTTCGGCTCCCGACCTAGCCAAACTAGCGACTACGGTGAAAGAAGTCCTGGGTGATGATGACTGGACCCGGAAATTGCTGCAGAACGCGCAGGCTAAATGTGACGATCGCTTTGGCCTGTTGGCCATTGCCAGCAAGGCCGCAAGCAGTTTGGGCGATGCCAACCTGGCCTCAGAGATCTATGCCAAAGCGGCCGATCAATGTTCCAGCGGCTATCAGTTCGAACATGTGTTCACCTATGTTGAACAACAGGGCGGCGGCCAGGAAATCCTCAAAACGCTCTACGCCAAGGCTGAGGATAAACTGAGCGGAGCCAAAGAGTTGTCTGCCCTTGCCGAGAGTGTTGTGCGCCGTTTTGGCGCCGAGGACTGGGCCAGAACAATCTACAAGAAAGCTGCTGAGGCGGAAGACTTTGAGAAGCTCAAATTCGATGTGGCGGCAAGCATAGAAAAAGCGCTTGGCGACCATAAACTGGCAGGCAGCCTGCGCACCGGCTAGCCGATTAAAGGACCTTACTAGCTACGGCCGCGGCTCCCGGAGCTGCGGCCGTTTTTGTTTTCAGAACTCCCAAGGAACCATACTGCCCTTCTACAGATCCTTTACCCTCGAGACACCGGGCAGCAGTGTCTGGGTGCTCACCACACCTTGCCACTGCCGGATAGTGCTTTGCATGAACTGAGAAATAAGTTCGGCATCTGAAGACAGCAGATCACGCATCAGCTTGACTCGGATGATGATATCGATGGCTCCGTGGACAGAGTGTACCTCACGTACAGCATCGAGCGCATAGAGTTTGTCCATGATCTTGTTCTCGTGTCTTCCCTCAACGTTCATCAGGACGAACACATTGATCTCCCTGCGCATCTCCGGATAGTTCTGGTCAGTGTGCTGAGCCATTTTCTCTCTGAACTCCTCCATGTTTTTAGGGATCAGTTTATCGATGCCCTTTCCGTAGGTGCGGGTTTTTCCCCTCTTCCACTGATGCAGTGATATGTAGAGATAGAGATCGTCAACCGTTCTCGACTTGAAAGAGCTGCTGAGATTGCTCGACTCTAACAGGGTCCGCAGCGGAAGGTAAATGGTCTTGAGCCAGTCGGCTGCCGCATATACTGGTGATACGGTTTTATTTAGTTCCTGTTCGAGAAACTGCCTATGTTCCTCTATCTGTTCTTCCAGTATCGAAAATTGCCCCATTTCTGTCAATTCGATAGACCCGGAGAGATGATAACGGTCTCGAAATTCTGTGCGCTCGCGATAGAGCCGGTTCTCGATGGTATCTTTAGAGGGGAGCAGTTCGAGTATGCAGGACCGGATTTCGCTGTGACCAAGTTCCCTTGCCGCAGCGTAGCGGTGGTGCCCATCGAGTATATAGTAGCTGTTCTTTATTTGATAGAGCGAAATGGGCGGAACAGGCCGGCCCTCGCGCATCTTTTTCATGATATCGTGCAGCCGCTCATCGCTGTCATAGCCTTTGGGGCGGAAATGGGCATCAAAGTCGTGGTAGCGGCCAACGCTGCCGACAATCTTGTTTATCGGCACCAAAAGGGTTCCCCTGTCTATGGACTCGAAAGCCTGTTCAGCGGTCCGGACTTTCTCAAAATTGCTGGAGACCTCAGTGGTGCTCTTTTTTTCGCGGGAGCCGAAAAACTTGTCGACAAACCTTTGCATTTTAGATTTCGAAGATGTGGTAGCCATAGCTGTTCATCACCTTTGTTTCATCTACGACACTCACCCTCTCGGCAGGTGTCTCAAAAAATCTGTGAATATGCCCGTGGATCAGAACACGTGGGTTATATCGTCTGATAAAGTCCCGATAGCAGGAGAACCCCCTATGGCATCGGTCTTCTGCGTCATGGACATACCGCGGCGGGGCATGGGTAACCAGCACGTCGAGCCGTTTCAGACGCCACAGCGAGAACCAGAGTCTGCGGATCTGGGCCCGCATCTCGCGCTCCCTATACTGGTTAGGATTACCATTATACCAACGGGAACCGGAGAATCCCAAGAACCAACAGCCACCAGATTCGACTATTCTGCCGGTGATATTGGTACAGCCCTGGACAATTTGTTCGTGCCTGATATCATGATTTCCCAAGATGTAATAGAGCGGCACGTCGTACTTCGCTCTGAGCCTGACCAGATATTCCGGCGGCAGATCGCCACAGCCGAGAATCAATTCTATCCCTCCCGACTCTATTGGGCTGTTGCCGCCGACCAGTTCGGGCACAACGACATCAGATACGCTCAGAATTCTCACCCTGGGTCCCCATTTATCCGCTGTGATGACCGGTAAAAGATACTCCTAGTCTTTACTACCAGCCTTGTTCCCTTCTTTTCTACTCTTTAGGTTTCTTATCCACCCGACCCGGATATGGTATTGCTGTCCCGCATCCTTCCATAAATCGCAACCGTCTTCGTGATTCATTAACGGATAGACGGAAGGATCGATATTTCCTTTATCGACCCGGCACTTGCCCTGCACCTCATCTGTTGGTCTGTAATGTTTGCAGCTCAAGCAGGTTCGCTTAAATTTTCTGATTGCCATGACTCTCTGTAATCACAAGATTATTTGAAAAGAATTGAAAAATCGACACAATACGACTCCGTGCATGAGACGTCAGGGACATCGCATATTTTGCCCTCGCAGCCGATATTTGCCATTCGCTCCGCGAAAAGTCGTCGTGAGTCGTCCACAATTCTTGGGTCGGTGGTACGGCTGCCATCTAGATTGTAGATCAGCCCCAGCAGAGAAATATTACGCTGATCGAGAGCCTCCAGCGCTGCCAGCGTGTGATTGATGGAGCCGAGCCGTGGACTTGTCACCATGAGCACCGGCCAATTCTTTTCAGCGATGAGATCGATAACCATGGCGGTATCGTTCAAAGGAACGAATAAGCCCCCTACCCCTTCCATCAGCACGTGGCTATAGTCATTGGCCAGTTGTTCCGCCGCCTTGGCGATCACCTCTGTATCGATCAGCCTGCCGTCAAGCCGGGCTGCCAGGTGCGGCGAACAGGGAACACCAAGGACATAGGGGCAGGTAACCCCCATGGCATCTTCTTCAACCATTTCCTGCCCGGCCAGCTTACGGTGTTCCATGATATCCTCACTCATGGTGCTGCAGCCGGTCTGGGCCATTTTCATGGTAATCGCTCTTATGCCATTATCTTTGAACCAGCGGGCCAATAAACCGGTTACCACCGTTTTACCAATTCCTGTGTCGATACCTGAGACGACAATCACCTTTGGATATTCAGCCACGCCTACTCACCTCTTTTCTGGGCAATAATCAAATAAGATACATAACTGAGCATGACCCCCTGCTCCGTAGAAAACCTATCTATATATTCATCGACGAATTGCTCGTAGCGTCTGGGGGTCCAGCTGAATCCCCCTACCCCACCCACACCCGTGGCGCGAATGTGATCGAGGACCTCCCTGGGATGGTCAAAATAGAGACGGTCCCGGTCTATATCAGCATGGACTATCTTGAAGTTTTCAGCAACCTTATCCCGCACATTCACAAAGGAGGGATATCTCAAACCAGCGCCGGTCAGTTCCTTGATCTCATAATACGTTTCATCACCAAACATTGAAAAGGCAAAAACGCTGCCCTCAGAGAGTGATTGTTGAACTTTGGCAAAAAAACGGGGCAGATTCTCAAGCCATTGAAAGGTAGACGAGGAGGTTACCAGGTCGAGGTCTGCAGGCAGCTCGAGGTGCTCGATATCACCAAACAGCGGCAGAATCGCCGCTCCTTCCTCAGCCGAGAGCTTGCTTTTTACTTCCTTGAAAAACTCAGGCACCAGGTCATTGAGTAGAAATAGTTCAGGAGAGAACGTATCATAAAGGAGCTTGGAGAGCATGCCGGTGCAGCTGCCGATCTCGAGAATCCGGCCGTAATGATTCCGGCCCATTTGAACCAGCAGCTCCATCAATCTCTGGTTGACCAGTTTCTGGACCACGGCCTGGTCTTCATAGGTCGGCATCCCCCGCAGAAACGAACGGGCCACTCTATCCTTTTCAATGGTAGGGGGATAGTGGTTCATCTTATTCATGCAGAGCAACTATTTCAGACCAGTCCTGCCAGCCTGTAAAAGGATAGTGACAGCCCTCAATTTCTATAACGGGGCAGCGCCCCTGCCAGAACGAAACCTGGTGAGCGGTGGGTACAATCATATCCCGGGAAGAGATGATCGCTGTGTCAAAAATAGATTGTTCTTCCTGGTAGCTGGCGACCAGTTCTGCCAGACGCTCCAGTTCAGCTTTCTGATTCTCCACACTTCTCTGAGGTCGGTGTTCAAGAAATATTTGGAGTACGCGATCGGGTCGGCACATGCGCCGGTAAAATCGGTCGCCTATGGATTCCGAAAAATTTTCCAGAGTGGCATCGAAAAACTGAGGCGGAATACCGTAGCGGTCATCTACCGGTCGCAGCGTACCATTTAGAGCAATACAGCGAGTAAATAAGTCGCTGCGATCAGCGAACAGCTGTTGGCCCGCCCATACCCCGAACGACCAGCAGACCAGGTGGATGGATTGATAGTCAGATTTGAGTGCTTCAATATCGAAATCAGGATCAAAGGTCGAGTAGTCAGACAGAGCGAGTACATCATAGCCGCCGCTGTCAAGCACCTTCAGAGGATGATGATCCATACCCCAGCCGTTACAGAAGAGGATGAGTTCTCTGCTTTGGTTATTGAAAAGCCAGCGAGCAATCATATTTCATCCAGCCAGTGCCTGATCAACTCTGGCAGCAGCACAAGTTGTTCAAAATGATGATCGGCAGTGAGCGACAACCTAAATCGTGAAGTGCCCTGCGGCACCGTTGGCGGGCGCACCGGCAGCACGTAAAACCCCTTGGTCTGGAGGAATTTCGCACCCTCTACAGCCCTGTCTGCAGCACCGATGATCACCGGGATAATATTGGAATTGCCTCCGGTCTGCAGTCCCATTTTCTCGAATCTTTCCCTCAATCCAGTAGATATGTGCTGCAGGTGCTTCCGCTCAGCATCCATTCCGGCCAGCCGGTTCATTACGAAGTAGTTCCAGTTCAGCACCACCGGCGGCAGCGCCGTAGTGAAAATCAGTGAGCGGCTGCGGTTGATCAAATAGTCGCAGATGTCACCACTGCTTACCAGAAATGCTCCGACGGAACCGCAGGCCTTGCCGAAGGTGCCCACCAATAGATCTATATCATCAATGCACCCCTCCTGTTCCGCCAGCCCCAGTCCTTTTTTACCGAATAAACCGATACTGTGAGCTTCATCGAGGTAGAGTAGACAGTCGTAGCGCCGCTTTAGATCCACCAGCCTGGAGAGATCGGCACAGTCGCCATCCATGCTGAACACCGACTCGCTGACGATTAGCGCCCGCCGGTAACTATCGCGATGGGCCTCCAGCAGCGACTCGAGATGGGGGTAGTCCCGGTGGCGAAAACGTTTGAAGTCGGCACGGCAGATCTGCATGCCATCATGGATCGAGGCATGGTTGAGTTTGTCGGAAAGAATCAGGTCCTGCTTGCTGAACAATGCTGGAATGATGCCGATATTTGTATGGTATCCTGAGTTGAACAGCAGGGCGCTTTCTCTGCCGTAAAGCTGAGCGATAAGTTTCTCCAACTGATGGGCGATTTCTACATCTCCGGTAAGCAGTCTCGATGAAGCGGTGCCCGGTGCGAACCTGTCCATCGTATTCATCTCAGTTCTCTGGGCGTAGAACTCTTCGATCAAAGAGATATTGGAGGCCAGGCCTAGATAGTCATTGGAACTGAGGTTGATCAGGGTGGAGCCGCCTGATTCAACCTTACCTGCATTCCTGTTAGACAATGGCCGGAGCTGGCGGTACATGCCGCTCTGCTTCATCTGTTCAAGTTCTTCTCTGAAAGAATCCATAGTGATTTTCAGCCTTCCACTGCCACGACATCGACTACCGCCTGACAGAGATACTCCAGATCTGCAGCTTCGATACAATAAGGCGGCATGAGATAGACAAGAGTGCCAAACGGACGTACCCAAACCCCATGCTCCACAAAGCGCTGTTGAATGGTGGCCATGTTGACCGGCTTATGCAATTCCACCACGCCGATTGCGCCAAGGCAGCGGACATCGGCTACCTGGTCGAAGTCACGACAGGGTTTCAACCCCTGCTCAAGCTTGTTCTGAATGGTTGCAACAAGGCGCTGCCAGTCACTCTCAAGCAATAAATCAATCGACTCCCCCGCTACCCTGCAGGCCAACGGATTGGCCATAAAGGTCGGACCGTGCATGAAAACACCGGGCTCTGCGGAGGAAATCGTGCGGGCCACGGCCTCACTGGTCAGGGTTGCGGCCAGGCTCAGCATGCCGCCGGTGAGGGCTTTGCCAAGACAGAGGATATCCGGGCTGATGGAACTGTGATCACAGGCAAACATTTGTCCGCTGCGCCCGAACCCGGTGGCGATCTCGTCGCAAATCAGCAGCACATCAAATTGGTCACAAAGCTTGCGGGCTTCACTGAGATAGCGGGGGTGATAAAAACGCATGCCGCCGGCACCTTGAACGATTGGTTCTAAAATCAGGGCACAGAGCGATTCATGGTTTTCTGCCAGCAACTCACTCAAAGGGCTAATATCTTCAGGGTCCCACTCATCAAAAAAACTGCACGCTGGCCGGGGAGCAAAATGGTATTGAGGCAGTACTCCTGAGTAAATGTGGTGCATGCCGGTGACCGGGTCACACACCGACATGGCATGAAAAGTGTCGCCGTGGTACCCCGAGCGGACAGTGGCAAACTGATGTTTTTCCGGCTTACCCCGAGCATGACAGTACTGCAGCGCCATCTTCATAGCTACTTCCACCGCCACCGAACCGGAATCGCAGAAGAATACTTTCTCCAGACCGGCCGGAGTCAGATCCACCAACTTCCTGCCAAGCGCCACCGCCGGTTCATGAGCGAGCCCACCATACATCACATGGCTGAGTGACCCGGCTTGTTCCTGCAGCGCTCTCACCAGGCGGGGATGACTGTAGCCATGGATCACCGACCACCAGGAAGCCATACCGTCAATGAGCTCCCTGCCGTCGGCAAGCCTTATCTTAACCCCCTCAGCGGATTCCACTCCGTAGACCGGAAGCGGGTCGATCATCGAGGTGTAAGGATGCCACAGGTGATGACGGTCGAAGTCAAGCAGCTCCTGCCACTCTCGGGATATGGAGCCGGTGGATGTCTTCTGGTTCATTTCTTTGGGTTGTCGGTACCGGCTTTAAAACCGAGCGATTCGATCATCTGCAGATCTTCGGAAATTGAGTTACCCGCAGTGGTAAGATAATTGCCCACAATCGCGCCATTGGCACCCGCCTGGAAACAGCGGTACTGTTCATCACCGAGTTGAGCCCGCCCGCCAGCAAGCCGGACCACGGCATGGGGATTGATGAATCTGAACATGGCAATAGAGGTCAGCACCTCGCCCAGCGACAGTTGCTCGAGCTCGCCAAGGGGTGTGCCTGGTATAGGGGTTAATATATTGATGGGTATCGACAGGACATCCAGTTGACGCAGCTCAAAGGCCAACTCGAGGCGCTGCTCAAAACTCTCGCCAAGGCCGATGATGCCTCCCGAACAGATATCCATACCGGCCGATCTGGCAATCCTGATGGTAGCCACTTTCTCTTCCCACGTGTGACTCGTGCAGACCTGGGGGAAAAAACTTCTGCAGGTCTCCAGGTTGCAGTGGTAGCGCTTCACTCCAGAGGCCACCAACTGGGCAGCCTTCTCTTTGGTTAAAAAACCCATCGAAGCACAGAAATAGAGCTCGCTTTCATGCCCGAGTTGATCGTACATGGCAGCGAAGGACTCGATGTCTTCTTCAGATACTTCACGGCCGGCCGTGACCAGAGAATAACGGACTACGCCCAGCGATTCATTTTCCAGACCCTGCCGGCGAACCTCATCGTAGGATACGATGTCGTAGGTTTCTATTTCGGTCTGATAACGCGAAGATTGGGCGCAGAACTTACAGTTTTCAGAACATTTACCCGAGCGGGCGTTGATAATCGAACAGAGGTCGAAGTGGTCTCCGTGCATTTCTTTACGGAGCTGATCGGCAGCTTCGTAAAGAGCAGTCGATTCACAACTGGAAGCAAGTTCCAGGGCCTGGTCAAAATCAAGATTTCCACCAGAGCGAATCAACTCCAGTGTTTCTTTCAGCGATGTCATAACCTCACCAGTCTCTATTCCCCCCTCACCGACCGAATACCAGTTTACTATAGGTACACAGCCGCCAAATGTCGCATTGAAAACTGAACGAAGGAAATGATCAGCCCAGGCTCAGTTTTTCAACGCAGCTTTGCAGTGAATCAGGGTTGTCAAACTGAAGAGAGACGACATTGGCTCCTTTGGGGACGATTTTTCTCATCATTCCTTTGAGCACGGTTTTGGGCCCCACCTCGATAAAGGTGTCGACCCCGCTCTCTATCATCGCCGAGATACTCTCAAACCAGCGGACCCGCGAGACGATCTGCTTGGCCATCATTTGTTTGATATGCTCGGGATTGTCCTCGGGTTGAGCGCTCACATTGAAATAGACTGCCGCCTGTGGAGCATGAAAGTCCACACTTTCGATAATTTCGGAAAAATCAGCTACGGCACCGGCAACCAGGGGAGAGTGATTGGCCACGCTGACGTTGAGAGGGATAACCTTGCCGCCCTTTTCTTCGAGGATAGGGGTTACACCCTCGAGGCCATCGATAGAGCCTGATATGACTATCTGCTGCGGAGTGTTGAAATTGGCGATGGTGACAACGCCTGTCCCCGAATAACCATCAACCACTTGCTCGAGATCCTCTATGGTCAGTCCCAATATGGCCCGCATAACGCCAGGATTCTTGGTGCCTTCACGCTCCATGAAAAAGCCACGCCGTTCTACAAGTTTTATGGTGTCCGCAACCGAGATGACTCGGGCCCCGCAGAGAGCCGAAAACTCTCCCAGACTGTGCCCGGCAAAACAACTAATCTCGGCGGTATCCGGCAGTATGTTCTGAAGCGCTTGGAGACAGATAAGATTGGTCACCGTAATGGCGGGCTGGAGCACGGCCGCCCGGGTCAATTCCTCCATCGGGCCCTCCGCGATTATCTTTTCAAGAGGAAAATCACATACCGATGCGGCCATGTCCATGATGGCCCGGCATTCGTCGTAAGAGGCGACGAATTCATTGCCCATACCAAGATATTGGGACCCCTGTCCCGGGAACAACACTGCTATTTTCATGCCTTACTTACTCCTGCTTTTTTCCTTTTTCAATTCGATGATATTCAAGACAAACAGTATAGCTACCCCGACGCATATCGAAGAATCCGCCACATTGAACGCCGGCCAGTGATAGGCGCCGACATAGAAGTCGAGGAAGTCGACGACTGCCCCGAAACGCAGCCGGTCGATCAGGTTGCCGACGGCTCCGGCCGCGATCATAGCAAAAGATACCCGGTAGAGCAGGTGCTGCGAGGTCATTTTCCAGGCGGCGATGGTCAGGCCTAAAAATGCCGCACTGTTGACGGCTACGAAAAAATAATGCCGCAGGGGTGAGTCGACCGAGGCAAACATTGAAAAGGCCGCACCCTTGTTGGTGACATAAACCAGATTAAAAAGCCCCGGGATGAGCGGGCGCACTTCGTAGAGGTCCATTGCTGAGACGATCAGGAACTTGCTGAGTTGATCGAGTCCCAGCAGTACCAATAGAATTATGAAATAGATGCGCACGTAGTCCTACGAACTATGGGTTCAGGGAATCGATCACATCGAAACAGCGGGCGCAAATAGTTGGATGATCCTCAATCTGCCCAACCGTAGTTGAACGGATCCAGCAGCGCTCGCACTTTTCTCCAGAAGCCGCCCGGACGCCGATATAGAGTCCTTCAACTTCCTCGCTTGTAACCGGGTCCACATCTCCGAAACTCTCTTTGTCCACTAGCTTCAGTTCAGAGACGATTGACAACTCCTTGAGCCTCTGTTCCTGCTCGGCCACAAAATTCTGAAGCGGTCCCTCGGCACAGATCAGCAGTTCTGCCTCCAGCGGATGTCCTATGATCTTGTCGGCCCGGGCTTTTTCCAGTGCCTTGGTGATCTCGGAGCGTACGTTGACCAGATCAGACCA
>CAJQNS010000117.1 GCA_905479735.1 uncultured Desulfofustis sp. | reverse complement strand
TGTTTACATCAAACAGTAATGTAAATGAGCCGGTCCTGTTGAAATCGTGTACCTGGAGACGCAGAGCATGCCCCCGATCACCATAGCCTGAGTGAATCCAGGAACAGTGGGTTGGCATGCCGTTAAAATCATCTAAGGCGACATTGAGATAGTTGAGGACGACTGCATAGCAGTCACCGGGAATCTCGCTGCTTGCACCCGGAAGTGCGTGGCGTAGCAGTTGATTAGCCTCTGGGATTACTGATTCGAGCAGGGAACGAAAGGTGTCTTCGGGGTTGATGTTGATCCGCAATGGAAAAAGTTCGACAAAGAGTCCCAACGTCTCTTTGTGTGCAAAGGTCGAACGGTTGTGGCTGGGGCTGCCAATTACCAGATCGTTGTGCCCGCTCACCCGGTGCATGTAGGCAAATAAGAGCGCAGAGAATATATAATAGAGCGAGAGATCCTGACTGATCGATCTGATCGACGAAATTTTAGCGAGTGCCCGTAGCTTTGCCGATCTTTCCTGACCAATGTCGCAGGAAATTCTGCAGGTTGCGGTGGACGAGGTATCAGCTCTTTGTCCATAGAGTTCAAGTACTGGGCGCTCGCGTGTGAATTTTTCCTTCCAGTACTGGGCGGCGTCAAGGCCCTCAGCCAGATTCCTCACATTTCTTTCAGCGTTCCTGTAATCTCGGAATTGGGGAGGCGGCGCCGCCTCGTCGAGCCGATTCTCGAGGGCAAGCTGGTAATAGTGGGCCAAGCGCTGCTGCAGTTGTGCGCATGACCAGGCATCGCAGATCAGGTGGTGCTGGTTGATAAACCAGATAAAACGATGGCTACCAAGTTTTACCAGGGCACAATCAAACAGTCGATCAGTCAGTGTAAACTGTTCCCGGGCTCTGAGATTTAGAAGCTTATCAGCGGCTTCACCGGGGGAAGCGGAGTCTGAGAGATCGATCAATTCCGGTTCGAAACGAAGTTCATCGACAATGTGTTGGGAGGGAACCCCGTGCTGCTCTCTGAAGATGGTGCGCAGGGCGTCACTCTCATCAATTACTTTCTGGAAGGCGGTGCTGAAAATCGAGGGCAGGACAGTGCCTTCGATAAGAAATTCCATGGCCATGTTGTAGAGTGGCTTGTCCGGACTGAGCATCTGTCCAGTCCAGATACGAGACTGGCTGACCGTTAACCCTGTCTCTGGATTTTCAGAAGCTGCCATGCTCGATTTGGGGTTCACTTTATACATTGCTCGATTTTATAGAAGTCCATTTGCGAAAATATATTTAGGCCTCTGGGCCTGATTAGCTGAAAAGCTGGTTCAGGGACGCCATGACATATTTTTGAACCGGTGAATCAATAAAAGCTCTCTCAACGAACCAGACAGCCGACAGCATGATAAGGGCGGTCGCCCCGAACCTGAGGATTATTTTTGGGAAAAAGGCATAGTTCCTGATCATATAAAGTACCGGAAAGATTACCATGATCACCGCTACCTGTCCCAATTCGACCCCCAGATTGAAACCGAAGAGAGAGAGTACCATATGCTCTCCCAGGACGCCGAGGTGAGCAAGTACGCTGGCAAAGCCAAATCCGTGGAATAACCCGAAGATGAAAACCACCCAGACTATTTTTTTCTTGAAGATCGGGAACAGAATATCAAGGGCGGCAACCGCTATTGAGATTGCGATTACCGACTCCACCAGCCTCGTAGGAAGATCGACCATTCGGAAAGCGGCCAGGCTCAGGGTCAAGGTATGGGCAACGGTGAACAGGGTGACGATTTTAATCACATAGAAAAGTGCGGACCTGAACTCGGTGACCGGTTCCCAGCGACGCTCCCTCCTGATCATACCAGCGGGCAGGATCAAAGCGATCAGAAAGAGGATGTGATCAATGCCCAGCCATATGTGTTTTACGCCCAGTTTTACGATTCCCGTAAACCCCGAGAACATGGTGTAGTTCGAAAGATCCAGTTGCTGGTTCTGGTTGGATCTGGAAAACACCAGGGACGGGCGGCTTTCGTTTTTAAAGATATTGCCTCGCCAGTACTGCTCGATGAGCACCATGCCCGTATGTTTTGGATCTACCTCAAACATCACCGAATAGTCGACATCGATAAAATCCGGGGTGGCCCACTCCTCAATTAGATCGAAATCCAGCAGTACGAATAGCTTTTTAGCCTTGAGGGTATCAACGCCGGTAAACTCAAATGGTAGTTGTTCGCCGTCTGCTTTGAATAGCACATGGGTTTTGAAATATTGATGGACTTCGCTTAAATGCTCGTTGAGGTTTTCTTTGGTGATCAGGGTGTTTGACATGTCTTTTGACAATGCCCGGTTCAAATCGTCCAGAATTATTTCGAAACGGCCGGTGATCTTGTCATCATAGATCTTCAGGTAGGTATAGCTCTGCCCGAGATTGTGACCGTAAACTGGCGATTGCATCAGGAAGGTCACCACACAAAAAAAGGTCAGAATAAAGGAGAGAGGAACAGATCTCAGATTCGTTTCGGCTAGGTCCATGTTGATTGATTCTCTAAAAATTTAAGGGTTTTTCCTCTGTCCTAATCTATCCCAAAAAAAAGCCTGCCAGCGCCCATCATTGTAAGGATGCTTGTTTGTAAAACCGGTCAAACTGATGGGCAATGTGGCGACTGAAAAATTGGCCTGTGCGGCTCACGCGAATGAAGTCCGGATCGCTCAGGTCGACAAGACTGTCATTTTCAAATTGCTTAAGACTTTCCAGTTCATCTTTAAAATAGCTGTTGGAGTCTATATCAAACTCTTGTTCGAGTCTTCTCAAGTCTATTTCGAATCGAGTGAGAACATGGTCCTGGATAAGCTTGTTTCTCAACTGATCGTCTGGATTATGCCTGTATGATCTGTGTATCTCTACGGGAAGCTGGTCTGCATCGATCGTCTGGTAGTACTCTTTAATGCTCGATACAGTCCGATAAAAACTCTTATCAAAGAAGCTAATTGCAGTTGCTCCGAAACCGAGATAGTTGAGTTTATCATTTTGCGAATAACCCATCAGTGTTTTGCTGCCGCTGGTCGATAGGTCTTTGAGAAAGGGGTCTTCAGCGTCTAGATAGTGGTCAAGACCGAGGCGAACATAGCCGTCGCTTATGAGCAGCCTGTCAGCCTGCTCGGCCATCAATGCTTTGATAAACGAACTCGGTATGGAAGATCGGGGGATTATGTTCTGACGAGGAAATATCATGGGAGCATGGGCATAAGGGAAAATACAAATTCTATTTGGAGCAGCAGGCAGGATCTCATTTATGGAACGCTCCAATTCATTGATTCCCTGGAAGGGAAGGCCATAACAGAGGTCGACGTGAACCCTGAACCCCAATTGCTTGGCCGTTGCGATAAGCTCACGCACTGCTCCGGGATCGTGCTTTCTGTTGATCACTTTCTGGATTCGCCCATCAAAGTCCTGGATTCCAAAACTGATCACATTAAAACCAAGTGCCCTCAGTAACTCCAATTTTGCCGGGGTAACGATCCGTGGGTCAGGAAAGGCCTCGATGGAGTGCTCGTGGCTGCCATCTAAATTGAATTCCAGACGATCTGATATCGCCCGATGAATGGTCTCGAGCTGGTTCAGACTGAGAAGGGTGGGGGTTCCCCCTCCCCAATGCATGTGCGTGGCCCCCCGCCAGCCGCCGCCTTTAAGAATCTCGAGTCTGATGTCCATATCTCTGACAAGGTAGCCCAGATAGAGGTCGAGCTCGCTGTCGTCCCTCAGCGGTTCCTTGTAGCACATGCAATAGTGGCAGATCTCTTTGCAATAGGGAAAATGAAAATAGAGGAAAGATATATCAGACGATCCAAGGCTCTGATTATGCTGTTCCAGAGAGCTCCGCTGCTTCCAGAATGACTCAACTGGATAACTCAAATAGAGGGGAATGGCGTTTTCATTGTAGCGCATGGAAAGCCGCTCCCATTCAAGCATTTCCCGATGGTTCATGAAGCTAATCCCCTCCTTGTCTGATGCCAGGCTGAACGAGTCGCAGGCTCTTTATCAGGAGTATTGAATTGACCATAAGATATTTCATGGGATTAATTCGGCAACGGCCGTTCGATCTATCTTTCCAGTGGAAGTCCGGGGAAGCGCACTGACAAAATGAATGGTCTCGGGCACCATGTAGACTGGCAGGTTTTCGCTGCAGAAACGGCGGACCTCCTCCTCATCCAGGTCGGTGTTGAGATCAGCAACCAAAACAGCCGATATGGTCGAACCAAACTCTTCTGAAGGAAGCGCATTCACCGCATTTTCCTTGATTTTGGAATGGGCTGACAAAATTGTCTCTATCTCGCCAAGTTCAATACGATACCCCCTGCTTTTTATCATGGTATCACATCGGCCATGGTAGATAAGCAGTCCGTATTCGTCCAGGTGAACCATATCTCCGGTTTTGTAGACAAGTCCCTGCTCATCGGGGTCAAAACGATTTTCGCTGAGAACTTCGCTGGTTTTATGTTCGTCCTGCCAATAGCCGTTCATTAAAGTCGGACCTTTTACGTACAACTCTCCAATGTCACCACAAGGCATCAGGCCGCCGGACTCGGAAACCACATAACCGGTGACGCCGTCACACAATGACCCGATGGGAATATCCATCCCGGCCGCAGGGGGAGCCTTGACTTGATGGTATGAAA
>CAJQNS010000116.1 GCA_905479735.1 uncultured Desulfofustis sp. | reverse complement strand
CACCGCCTGCTGGCGCAGCAAAGCCAGTTCATTCAATGACTCATTTGTTACTTGGACAGGTTTTGGAGTTACCGGCACGAACCCATCGTTGCTGACCGGGATGTCTACCTCGTCAATACTGTCTTCGGCCTCGGCCCAGATCTCTAGTTTCATGCGCTCCAGTTCCTGCTTTTTCTGCCACTCCAGCGCCCGTTTTTGATTCTCCACATCGACTCTAATCTGCTCGGCTTTGTTAAGCTGCTCCTGAAGTATTGCCACATCGCTCTCGGGGTCAGCCACTCCAGTGATCTTGAGATTTATTAGCGGATAACTGCTCAGCAATTCTCCATAGCGATTCAGATATTCCAGACCTTCGCCGGTAAACTGGTCGGTGCCAGGCTGGAAGGTGACATAATCTTTTTCGACAAGGTCGACAAATTTGGGGTCGGCGAGCAACAACGGATTGATAGAAGCTTTAATCATGGTCCGTGAGAATTTATCCAACCCTTCGTCTATGATCGCTCGCGATGGGATGCGATCTTCCTTCAGCTCTATGGTTACACCGCCGCCCCCTGAAAGCAGGGCAAAGGCAGTGGCCAGGTTGGTCCCTGATTTTTCAGGAGCCAGGTTGTAGAGTTTTAGCTGTGTTTCACGGGATGGCGACTGCTCGTCGAAGACGACCCGGTGGTTCACATCAACCGTCACTTTTTCGGTGTCGATGTTTTTTACCCTTCCTTTGACCTGGGGTCCAAACAGTTTCAGTGGCAGAGACGATGCGGTGAAATCAATGACGGCAGAAGGAGGTGACTGCAGTATTTTGGTTTCACCCTCGATCTTGAAAGGGAAACCGTCGATCGATCCAGTAAGGGTAATGTTTCCCGTATCTTTGGCAACCGGATACTGCAGGTTCGTCAGGTCACCGCTGATACCGTTGAGATTGAGCCTCAACGTCGGTTTCGTTCGCTCGTCTACGTAGCGTATCATGCCATTGGAAATTCCCAACTGATCGATAGCAACCGAGAATTTGGACAGTGACGAGTCAGGATCAGCCTCGTCACTTTTCGATTGGGGCAGGAGGTAGGTACGTAGAAAGGAGGAGGCGTGCGCAACAGGGTTTTTTTCCTTGTCCGATCTGAGCCAGGTAAAAGCAGGCTTATCAACCGACAGTTTCTTGGCCGATAGAGTCTGACGGGATCTGGACCAGATAAAATCGTTGAAATGAACGGTTCCGGCAGTGAAGGTGGGTGATTTAGGGGGGCCGACAACTACATTTTCAGCAGCCAGTTCTCCACTGAACTCCTGTTGGGGATAGAGAAACATGCCGGTGATCGATACCTTGGCCCCAGCACTAAGAAGCGGTTTTGATTCGCCGAACCAGGAAAAAAGCTGGGCCGGGCTCAGATTGGAAGCGGAGAGTTCGCTGTTGATCTGGATCGGAGCGATATGCAGGCTACCTTTGGCTTTGAGTTCACTCGTACTGCCAATCATACCGCTGAAAACGAAGTTGTCCTTTTGGGTTTCCTGTTTTTCGAGCTTGTTGGTCTGAAAGATCACCTCTCGGATGGTGACGGCAGGTTTCGTCTTACCGTCGCCGGATATTCTCACGCTTCCCGAGAAATCGAGGCCATGCATTAGGTGTTGAGTGGGCCGGGCGGAAAAGACCTGAAAGAGGTAGGGTAGCTTGTCGCGGTCCAGGCTCACCGTGCTGTTCTGCAGAAAGACGTTGCCCAAATCTATGATTCCCTGAAGCCGGCTTACCGGATCGCAGCGTATCACAGGGGCGCGCAGCCAGACCTTGCCTTCTTCCTTGAGCACCAGATCTTTAATGGTCAGGGTCGTGCTCTGCAGTGAATAGTCGAATCGCTTTTTCACCTGGTCGGATGATTCCAGGCTCAACAGCCCTTTGAGATCAGCATTTCCGCTCACATCTTCAGTCTTTCTAGCGAGAAAAGAGGCAACGATAGACGCCGGTATATTGGTGAGCTGCAGGTTGCCGCTCGGGTGGTTGTTCTTGTCGAAATTTCCCTGCCAGGTAAAGTTGGCGGCGGTCGAACTATGCTCACCGCTGAGCCTGAATGAACTTTCCTCCTCTGCTGGGAACAGTCTATCGTTGGTGAAGTTTTTTATGGAGAGCTGAATTCCATCCCAGCGCTGCAGGGTTTTCTTCTTGCCCATGTCCCGGATGGTAAAACTGCCGCCGTCGGCGATAAGCAGTTTGACGCTAATCGGCGGGATTACCTGATGGAGCTTATGCTCAGGTCCGGGTCTTAAGGCAAGTGGAGTGAGGCTGGCCAGAGTTTCGCTAATCGTTGCATCTTCTGCCTGGTCGGTAATTATGGCAGGTTCGCGGAGCAGAATGGATTTAAAGGTCAACACTCTGGAAAACGGCTCTAAGGACCCTTCCAGCCGGGCGGCAGGCATGGAGAGTGACATCTTCTGATCCCGCGATTCCATACCGAGATCGGTGGCTTCTAGATTGAATCTAACCTTGAACCTGCTGCCCTGTTTTTCCTGTGGCGAAAAGGTGAGATGGAGTACGCCATTGGCCGTGCCCTTGTTGATGTCGACCGGTAGGGTCAGTGGCAGATAATCGAAATAGAGGGGTATTTCCACCTCGTTGAGGTCGACACTCAACTGGGTCTGCCGGTCGGGTTGGGCGGTGCCGCTCAAAGACGCTTCCCCGCTGAGCGATACCGGACTGCCATTGATGACTGCTGAGAAACGAGGGTGGATGTAGGAGTCGGTCTGATAGGGGAAATTGGAAATTACCGGCAGCGCGAGCTCTATGTCTTTGATCACATGTTGCTTGCCGCTGAGCTTGTCATCGATGAGAATGCGTGATTCGGCAATCGAGATATTGTTGAACGAAAATAGAAACGGCAGTTCGGCAAAATCCATTATCTCGGACTGGTTTTCCAGACGGTTGTTATTGAGCAGATGGGGGATGTTATAACTTTTGTCCTGATTTCTGATGATATGGAGCTTGAGCCGCTCGAGGCGCATTTCGCTGCAGGTCAACTCGCCGCGCAGCAGTGAGAGAAAATCGAGATTTATCCTCAGATCATCGATGGTCATAAAACGGCTCTGCGGTTGACCGTCAACCATGGTTTCCCCGGAAATTTCTCGGGCCACCAGTTTAAAGTTGTAGGGATTGAAGCTTATTCTGCCGGTAGTCAGGTAGACCCCTGTCTTCTCGGCCAGATAGTCCGGCAGCTTGTTCTGGACCAGGTAGGGCACCAGCAGGTAGCCTGCGGCACTGTAGAGACCGAAAAAAAACACCAGGAGGCCGAACCAGAAGAAAAGTTTTTTGCTTCCTCTTTCGGTCTGTTGTTCTCTTACCTGCCGTTTCGACAGCCGGGGTTGCTGCTCCTGCTGCTGTCTTCTTGGCTTTCTAGGAGCTTTCTTCGGCGATTCTTTCTGTTTTTTACCAGGCTTGGGAGCTTTGGCAGGTTTTGAGGGCTTTTCCGGTTGCGGCGATATGGAGATCGACCCGTAGATGTCGTTGG
>CAJQNS010000115.1 GCA_905479735.1 uncultured Desulfofustis sp. | reverse complement strand
CTGGGCAGCCAGCGCCACCGGCCCCTGAATGTGCATATGGGTATCCCGCCACGGCGAAAGCTTCGGGTCTTCGCCCAGGTAGTCGTCACCAACATTGAGGCCGCCGACCCAGGTCGACTTACCGTCAACGACAACAATTTTGCGGTGATTGCGGAAATTGAGCTGGAATTTATTGCGCGGTCCCTGACGGGTATTAAAGGGCAGAATCTGAATACCTTCAGAACTAAAATCCGCAAGCCATTCAGGCTTCAGACCACTGCTGCCCAGTTCGTCATAGAGGACATAGACCGCTACACCTTCCTTCGCTTTGCGGATGAGCTGCTCCTTAAAACGATTGCCGATACCGTCTGAGCGCAGAATACAGAACTGGAACAGCACGTAGGACTCCGCCTTTTCAATCCCTGCAGCGATACTGTCATAGGTGGCCTGTCCATCCACCAGCAACTCCACTTTATTGCCGCGTAAGAACTGGTATCGAGCCAGTTTCTTAATCGCCTCATATTCCGGAAACGTTTGAGGAGCTTCCACCTTGTAGGGCTGCAATCCTTTAGAAAACTGGTCGATCTCATCCTGTATCTCTGCTGAAATGTCCTGGTGTGCGTCGACGTAGCCGTTGAATTTACTGCGCCCGAGCACCCAGTAGGCCGGCACGGCAACGATGGGCAGGGCGTTGAGACTGACCACCCAGGCAATGGCGCCCTGCGGGGTACGCGTTTGCAGTATCGCATGAACCGAACTGATCAGGCCCAGTATTTGAAAGACCACTAGAATCCCGGTCAACGTCTTTGTTTTTCTGGTAATCCTCATAAGATACCTCTGTTTTAACAGAAAATTATTTCAACTACGTTCAACGTTCAGTCGTTTCGCCAGTTGGTACCAGAATCCCCAGTGCCTGCAGCGTTACCGAGATACCTCGACGTGCTCCCAGGACTCGGCCAAGCATCAAACCAGCCGAGATACACAAGCCGAATTCCACCAGGGTGGACCCTTGAAGCCAATGCCCAAAAATCCAGTCGCGGAAAAATATAAAAGTTATATAAAGCCCCAGGATACCCCCGCCAATCCAATCAATCTGGGCAACCACTTTGGTGGTTTGCTCATCCCAACTCAGGCGATACATACGGCTCACTACAATCCCGAGAACCAACCCGATCGCGATGCCCCCCGCAGCTAGTGTTGCTCCTATTTTATGGCGAACTATTTCGACAACAATAACTCCGAGCATGACCAGGCAGGTGATGCAGTAAAGTCTCAGCCGGACGATCAAACGATGATCGATATGTTGTCGTGCGGGATGAACTTTCTGAACTGCCATAGAAACTCCGTTTCCTATAGTTAAGCAGCACCTGTAGACAAGAGACTGGCAGTCTGCTGCTAGGGATTCCTGTAACTCATGGTAAGTTCAAGGAATAATTCATTCGCCAGGCCCCAGTCCTCTTTATTGACGGCATCTGTAATTTCCCCTTGATCTACAAACGCCTTCATGATTGCCGCCGAATTAGTGCGCCATCGTGAGACATCGGCCTGCAGCAGAGCAAGTGCGGCGAGCGCCTCTGTCCTCGACTTCGCCTCAATAGCCGACTTCACCATTTCGTAATGCTGCAGCTGCATTTCGTCAGGTGTGCCAGGGCCGGTCGTTGCCGGAGGAGATGCACAACCACCGCTCAACAAAAAAAGTATCGCGGTTGTGAGCAGGATGGCAATGCACAAATTAGCTTTCGGTTTATCAAATGATCTGATTTTCATAGTACCTCCAATTATTTGTTACCTTGAATGGTGATAGTGCCCTGCTTAAATTTTCTGGTAAGCATCAACTAGAGATAGCAGTGATTTTCGATATCGATGCTATGTTAACTACCAAAAAAAGATTGTTGTTCATAAAGGGCATCATGGAAAAATTGATCTTTGAGCTTTCTCAGCTCTTTTTCAGTGTCTTGTTCATTCCCGGCGTGGCAATGCTTTAACGCCTCATCTAATCGCTGCATGTATTTCTTTTTGGTTTCATCCATTATTTTATTTGATTCTTTCAATTTTTCTATCATATCTGGAATTTCTGTTTCACATTTGTCTGCAGCAAGAACAGGACTGCAAAGAAGGCCAAAAGCTGCAACGGCAATAATAATTCTCCTCATTTCGACTCTCCTGCTGTTCTAATAGTAAAGTCTTTTCTGGAGTCACTTTAGTTGAATGATAGGGTATCTAGTCATGTGCTAAATACCCTATCTGGACTCGTCGCCTAATCAAGTGATAATTATCAGTTGCTGCGAATTTCACCTGAGATCCCAGCCCCTTAACAGTCTACCCGAGCCGTGTGCCTTCCGCTTCAAGACCGCCCCCCTCGGGAAGCTTGCTCCAGCTCTTCGCTTGCCATTCCTCCACGAGGAGCTCGGTCGCTGCCTTCTCCAGGAACTTCGGTGCAGCCCACTCGTTCACGTCAAAGTCGTTCTTGATGTAGCCGTGGCTGAGCATGAAATCCTTGCCGATATCTATACACTGCAGGTTCTGTGCATCCAGGCTGGGCACCATGTCGACGTGCTTAATGCCCTGATACGTGTCCTCGGCATCCAGATAGAACGTCTGCCGGTTGAGGATCACGGCTGCAGCGCGCTTGTGCGCATTCGCCCAGCGACCAACCTTGATCATCGCCTTCATGTAGGCGAGAACGAGCTCGGGGTGCTCCTCGGCCATCACCTCGGTGCAGGTGATGACGGCGGGGGTGTTGGCGACCTGCACGGTCCAATCCGGGTACCTGCTCAGGTCCTCGATCATCTTGATGTTCCCGGTCGCCTCCTGCAGGTGTTGAAATACCTTGCTCTGGGTGTAGATCGCATCGACCGTGCCATCCAGGAGCGCCGTTTCCTCCGGACGGAAGGCCAGGTCGTGTTTGTGGTCACGGCGCAGCCACGTCTCGGAGGGGTTGTTTATCGGTGGAACCAGCATCTTGGGATCGTCGTACCAGTCATCTGGATAGGGAAACTCAACCAGCTCAATGTCGTCCATGCTCATGTCGTTGAGCTTCAGCATAGCCTCGATACCCATGTGCTCCTGGACGCGCCACCAGTCGTTCTTGATGGTGTTCAGGCTCTTCGACAGAGCGATTTTCTTGCCTTTGAGGTCCTTCATCCGGAAGAACGGGTCTCGAGCGCGCACCGCCATGCAACCTCCCTCGTGCACCCACGTTGCTCCCAGGAGCCTGGTGCGGCGAAGATCAGCGTGGACATCGATCGCCGGGTTGAGGCCGCCGAATCGGATCAGGTTGTCCAGGTTATGGATGTAGTGGGGATACCAGTTGTTCAAGGGTGAATGGCGGAAGTAGTCATACTCGACGCCGATCTTCTTGAACTCCTCACGGCACCATCCGAGTTCCTGATCAACGTTATTGGCTGATATCATGGGGCAGTTGGTGTACCACACTTCTTTCCAGTTTAATGGTGCTGTGGTACTTATTCTTTTCTTACTTTTCGACTGGGCAGAGGTCGATTTTTTTCCCTTGGTCTTTGGGGCTGATGTTTTTTCCTTAGCATGCTTGCCAGCTACCAACTCGGCAATTTCACCAAGCTCGTCTTTCAAGTGTGGTTTAGCGGCGAGCAACTCAGCTATTAGTGCAAGTCCGTCTGTCAAGGCAGTCGGAGCTGAACTGCTTTCTTCCACTTTGCTTCTTTTGGATGACTTTGATTTAGCCATGATTCAGATACTCCTTTTGTTTAGTTGCTGATAATCGAAGTGTTAGGTTACGGCCATTTTGATAGCAGAGAAATTAGTCAGGACAAACTGCTGTAATGCACTGGGGCCCTCGTCAGCCTAGTAGCATTCCAGGCAGCCAATCGAGCACCCAATGCAAAAAATATACTCTACACGTTCAACTATTGTGTTTGCTTGGATGCGTATTCTTCGAGGATGATTTTTTCAGGATCAATGTCATAGATCCAGGGAGCCGAGTTCTTCCAGCCGTTTCTCATTCTCTTCCCGTAAAAAACGCTTTCGGGATCCTTCACCTTGTCGCCTTCAAATCCATCAACAATGGTGTAAGCATTTGTAAAGCCGGCTGTCGCAAGCTTATCGACTGCCCTGGCACTGCGGTCACCTGACCGGCACATGAGCAACAGGGTGTCGGTCAACCCGGCTATCTTTTTGACCTCGGCGACAAAATTCTGATTCATCTTCGGGCCGAATTCGGTTTTGCCGCCCTTTCTCTGACAGGTTACAAAGGCAAAGGGAATGTTACACACCATCTCCGGGTGACCGATGAACGCATACTCTTACGGGGTCCGCACATCGAGGACCATCACTTTGTCAGGTGAGGCTTTCCACTTTTCGTAGGCCTCAGCCGCGGTCACATAGAGGCCCAGGGTGGTTTGTTTACCTTCGGGAAGCTGACGGCTTTCGGCACCGGAAGCAGGTTTCATTGTCTC
>CAJQNS010000114.1 GCA_905479735.1 uncultured Desulfofustis sp. | reverse complement strand
CGAGCATGGTTGAAGGGGTGAGTGTCATCTGGTAACCTCCACAATATTCTTAATGTAATTAACTGCAGTCGATGCCTGTCTGAGCACCTTCTGTCCACTAACAATTTACTTATGCATCTCCATGGTCTAAATCAAGCATCGGGCAGGACGAATTGCACGATACCAAGCAGGCCGGGCATGATTATTTTTCTACTATGAGTTGGCTTCAACGTTTACACACTTTTTTCACCGGCGAACCCGACGCCTTAAGGGATGATAACCAGTCGAATTCGCATAGGAAATGGCGTCTCTGGCAGGTGGAGCCCACCCGGGACTGCAATCTCAGATGCCTGATGTGCCCCTGGCACGGACTGAGACCAAAGCCCGGCGAGGTGAGGTATATGCGGGAGGCTACCTGGAGACGCCTCGCTCCTTATTTGCCTGAGGTCCAGTCCATCGATTTCACCGGCAGTGGGGAACCGCTGCTCAACCCGCACCTCTTCGACTGGCTCACAGAGGCAGGAAACCACGGCTGCCAGACCGGGTTTCTGACCAATGGACTGCTGCTCGATGGTGGCGCTATCCGCCGGCTGCTCGATGGTGATCTCGACTGGATCGGTTTTTCCGTCGACGCGGCTGAACAAGAGCTCTATGAACGGATCAGAAGAGGCTCAGACTTCGGCACAGTCTGCTCCGCAATCCGGTCTTTTTGCCAGTTGAGGAGCGGTGACCGTCCGCTGGTGATGATCAACTTCGTGATTATGGACCTCAACCTGGATCAGCTCGAGGGTATCATACGACTGGCTCGGTCGCTGGGCGTCGATCAGGTCAATTTCAAACAGTGCGACGTCATCAGAGCGGAGTACGGCAGATCGCTCGGTCTGTTTGCAGAAACTAAATCGAGACAAACCGCAAAACTCCAGAAAAAGCTGGGTAAATTGAGACGTATGGCAAAAAAGTTGGGGATTCGCACCACCGCTTTTTCGTTCTACCCGGATCAGCAGCCGGTCTGCGACCAGGATCCCCGCGGTTCTCTGTTTATACGCTCTGACGGGATTACCGCTCCCTGCATCAATCTCGCCTACGGCGGACCCTCCACCTTCTTCAACGAACAGGTGGATCTGCCCGATACCCATTTTGGTGATGTAATGATTGCCGCCCCTGAAGCAATCTGGTCAGCAGAGAGTTGTCGGAGCTTTCGCCGCTGCTTCGATCAGAGAGTAACCCAGTACGAGGCCAACCTCGCCAATGCTGACTTCGGCCATGATCTGGTGAAATTCAACGAGGCTTTAGATAAGGCAGTGCGATCCATGGGCGAGGCGCCTCCAAGCTGCCGCTTCTGTCACTACCTCTATGGGGTCTGATGAGGGGGGGGAGCACCGTCTCCGCGATGGCCTAACGGTAGATGTGGTCGCCGATGGCCCGCATCCGGTCTAGTTCTTCAGGCGTCATGGGCCCTTTTTCGAGGACTTTCATATTGTCTTCAAACATGGTCAGATCTCTGACTCCCATCATGCAGACATCGATTTCATCCCGTGTCAATACGAAACGATAACAATCTCCGGCAGAAGGCAACGGTGTATTTGGGGGCATTTTTTTCTGTTTGATTAACTGCCCCCAGCTCGTTGCTGTAAACGAGACTAGGCCCGGCCTTTTACTTTGAAGGTGTGGAAAGATATCCTGCTCAGCTCCACGATGCACCGCATTGTAGCGGATGTGGAAATAATCGATGCTACCCTCTTCGATAAGCGGAACAACCACATCCCGGTTGTGGGTGGTCAGACCGATGGCCCTGACCAAGCCGCTCTGCTTAACCTTTGCAGCCCAGTCAATTACCCTCTGGGGCGGACGCTTGGGATAATAGCCAAGAATGAGACCGTCAACGTAATCCGTACCCAGCTGGGTCAAAGCCGATTTCAGGAAGCGGTCTCCCAGAAGCGCTGAATGGGAATAGCTCAACAGACCGATCACCACTTCCTGGCGCTTTCCCTCACGGGAAAGCTGCCTTATGAAATCTTTGAAAGCGGAACTGCGTCCTTTGATAAAGGTACCCCAGTTAAAATAATTGCAGCCCCTGTCCAGGGCCGCCCTGAAGACATCAGCATGGGCTCCGAAGCTGGAGGAAATGCCGATACGGGCCACCTCGATACCGGTGCTGCCCAGTTTGCGCTTTTCAATCATTGCTTACTCCGTAGGGTGCTTTCATCTCAGAAATCAAATGAAAATCCTGCGTAGCCCTGCACAACTTCACAATTCAATCGGGTTTGTAGAAATTCAGTTGCGACATCACCGGTGCAATGGCAGGTGACCAAGCGTCCCAGGTTGAACTCATTAAGGGCCAGGGCCGTGTTCTCTAACCGCTCGGCAGTCGCATTAATCAGGTGCAAGCCACCGATGACACAATGTATATTCCCCTTGCCAACGATGTCGATGATCGCTCTAATCGTATTTACGATGCCGGCATGACTGCATCCGACACAAATGACCAAGCCCTTGGGCGTATCAATCCACAGCGCATTGTCGTCCTCTATTGGATCAGACCGCTCTGCCAGCGGATCATAATAGAAAGATCCGCCGGTATCCTCGTATTCTGTCATCCTTGAGATTGGCCCGCTCAGTCCGATATTAGTGGAAATCATGAAAGGATGGGTAAGCCAGTGAATCGAGTCTTCCGGTAATTCCCAGAGTGACCGCATGGCTGCGGCAGGCATCCTGACCGATTTGGTTTCCCCGTCTTTCTCTGAATATCGCGGCTGCATGGCGGCCTGATGCAAGTATACCTGGATATTTTTCGTCTCCCGTACCACCGAATCGACACCGCCGGTATGGTCATAGTGACCGTGGCTGAGCACCAGGTCGGTCAGGCTGGAGAAATTCAGCTCCAGTTTTCGGCAATTGGGCAGCAAGGCCTCTTGATTGCCGGTATCAAAAAGAATTTCCCGCTCGTCCCCTTTGAGCCACAGAGCAAAACCGTGTTCAGCTGCAAAACCTTCAGCCGCCTTGTTATCAACAACAATCTCTATGCTTCCCATCTCAGCTGCCTGCGGCTCTGCAGGCTTCAGCGATACGCTCCTGCAGGTAGTCAGTCAAGTCGGCATCCTCCGACTCGATATCAAAACATAGTCCATCTTCGCCGAGCAGCCCGCCCGGGACGCTGTCTCCCCGACCTTCGGAATCGGTCACCATCTTCTCGTAAAAGCAGACCGACAGCCAGCGGGGCTGGTCCTCTATGACATCGATCATTACAAACAGCGGGTAATCCGACTTATTTCCGGGGATTCCCCTCAATGAATAGGTGATGCCGGGCCGAACGTGAAATTCAACCTCAGTCCCTTCGAGTCCTTCGAGAAAATCATAAAGCCTCCTGAAAACTGTACGACAGCCATCGGGACTCTCCGGCCATAGTTCTATAAACTTTTTAATTTCCTGATTGTGTGTCATTTCTGCCGGGCCTGTATTGATGAATTTTTCTAAGGAGTTGGACTACCTTGCCCCTGCTCTTAAGTAAAACGACTATCCGAGCGTCTGGATTCCACTTCGGAACGTTCCGATCCCATCCACCCCGAGCGAGTCTTGCCGACCGAATCGAACGCTTGTATATACGGCTTGATGTCCAGCAGCGGAGTGCCATCCAGGATGTCGATATTGACGATTTTCACCCGGCATCCCTGAACGCTTTTGAGCTCGACCACAGACAAGCCGATATGATTTGGACGGACCGGTGCCCTGGTGGAAAACACTCCGCGGGGCCGATCATCCATAAAGGGAACGACGCTCAATGTCGTTGTTTTCGTCCGATGGAATAGATAGAGAAGATAGATATGACTGAAGCCGTCAAGATCGGCCAATCCATCACGGTATTCGGGTTCGATGATCAACTCACCCTGCACGTCTTTGCCTCCACCTGGTTGGATCGGCATATCTTCGAGCCTGGTGTAGGGCGTTCTGATCACGCCGATTGGTTCTAACTTCAGGTGCTCCATATCTATCAAGGAATCTTTATAATATTAGTATCTTGGTCAAACATCAAGACATCAGCAGAAATTTTACCCGGGCATCTGCACATAATATTACGAGTACAAGATTTCCTCACGTCGCGCAGAGATTATGCGACAAAAAAAAATTCCCGGGTACCATCAGAATTCAGGGTCCGTAACCTTGATCATCGCATAGCCGCCCTGGATGTGCAAGGTGTCGGTTATCCCTTTGGTTTCTAGAAACACCTGAGCTTCGTAGGACCGGGCACCGGTATCACAGATGATAAACAGCGGTTCATCGGCAGGAATTTCCGCATAGCGGACACGCAACTCTTTCTGGGGTACATTAACCCAGCGGGAACCGAATTTTTCCATGAACGGCTGGGCCTCGCGTTCCCCTCTGATGTCGAGCACTCTTCTCGACTGCCGGGAGAATTCGACCAGGAAATCGGCGGCATCAATCGGCCTGTTCATGCCTGCCAGAATGTTGTCGAGGCTGTTTCCGGCATTGTTGATCACGTCCATGGCCGAGGCAAACGGCGGTGCATAGCCGGTCTCGAGACAACAGATTTCATCGACGTCGATACCGTTCTTCAGCATCACGGCTACGGTGTCCACCCGTGCCTTGACCCCGTCCCCATGTTTTCCTGCCGCCTCTATGCCAAGAATTTTTCTGCTTTTCCTGTCAGCGACCAGCGACACATAGATGAATTCGGAATTGGGATAGAAATGGGCGTGGTCGGGCTGAGCAACTACCGAATAGACAGGATCATAGCCAGTCTCCTTGGCCTGCCGGTAGGTCAGCCCGGCTTTACAGACACCCAAATCGAAGACTTTCAGACAAAAGGTTCCCACCGTGCCGGTAAAGTGGCTGGAGCCGCCGCTTAGGTTGGTGGCAATTACCCTTCCCTGCCGGTTGGCCAGCGATCCCAAGGCCATCAGGGTGTTCTCGCCGCTAACCAGATTTCTTAGTTCCACGCAGTCGCCGCCGGCATAGATATCAGGGTCATTGGTTCGCAGCCTCCTATCCACCAGAATTCCTCCGCTGCGTCCCAGGGCAATGCCGGCCTCAGCAGCCAGATCGGTATTAGGTTTCACTCCTGCGGCAAGGATGACCACATCGGTCTGCAATGGACCGGAGGTGGTATGAACTTCAAGTCCCTCCGACCGCTCTTGCCCGGTTATTTTCATAACCCGCTCGGCCAGCATCAGCCTGACCCCGTTGCGCCGAAGTTCGGTAGTCACGGCCCGGGCAATGCATTTTCCAAGCAGTGTTGGCAACACCTGATCCTCCATCTCGATCAAGGTGGTGTCGATACCCCATAGATCGGTCAGCGCCTCACTGATCTCCAGGCCAATAGCACCGCCGCCGATAACCACGGCACTGCCTATTTTGCCCTGGGTCATCAGCCGCTTAATCTTTTCCGCATCGTGAAGATTTGAGACCGTGAGCACACCAGGGAGATCGGCCCCAGGAAAGGGCGGACGGATCGCTCTTGCCCCGGTAGCCAGTACCAGCTTGTCATAGTCCAGCGCCCTTTTCGTCCCGCTTTTCAGCTCACGGATCAAAACCCGGTTGTCATTCCGGTCAAGCTCCAGGGCTTCAACGCTGGTCAGTACCTCGACCCCCTTGATATCCCTGAAAAACGTCTCATCTCTGATGGCGTGGGAGGTGGTTTTATAAAGATCCTCCAGGTCGTTGACATCGCCGCCCACGTAGTAGGGAATCCCGCATCCTCCATAGGAAATCAGATCGTCGCGGTCGATCAGCGTGATCTGCGCCTCCGGGTCGAGTCTCCGGAGTCTGCAGGCGACTTTGGGCCCCAGAGCCACCGCCCCGATTATTACGATTTTTTTTGCCATTCTAATCGTTTAGTAAACTTGATATCGTCGCAGCTGCCCTGCATTCTGCCTGGTACTACATTTTTTGTTCCTGATTACAATAGGTACACTATCTAAAGGACTAATTCAGCCTTTATTTGCAGATGCACAAAATATCGGCTAACTCATCTGATCCGCTGGAAAAAAGGTGACATCCGCTGATATAGGGTTACAATAAAGATACGATGGACGTCCAGTTTTCAGCGGATCGCACTTATCATAAAGGAGGGGGACATGCCGGAGTCAATTCAGAGGGAAGTTATTCTTTTCACTCCTAACAAAAAATACACGGGAAAAATAGATCTGAAAAACGATGGCATCCGTACCATAGACCAGTTGAACAGCTCCACTATCTATTGGAAGAATCCAGCTGAAAAGAGTTTTGACGATGCGGTACTACTGTATGATGTTGATATATCGGTGCATGGCGTTGACAAGCTCACTTCGTTTAAAAAGCTGCAAGTTCGTTTGTCGGATATCATGTTCTTTACCGACCGGCTGGAAACTTCCGGGGATTCGGCAGAAAAGATGCGAGCCCAGACCCTGTCTGCCAAAGCCAAGGACGAGCGTGCCAAGGCTAAAATTATAACGGAAATGAGAGGCGATTCCTTTTTCTTCATCTTTGGAACTTTTCACGGTCTTTTTAAAAACAAGACCAAGCAGCGCTACTTTGCTCTGACTGAGGTGAAAATTTATGAAGTAATTCGGACCGGAGAGAAATGGGACCGCTTCGAGATTGACCTCGGAAATCATTTTATAGGCCTCTCCAGCAACCATATAGAGGCCTGTACCTTGAGTGATTATGAGTAACCAGAAGTCAGAGTTGTCCAACACCTCTCTAATTTAGTGAAAATTCACCCAGCGCCTCATATTTCAGAGCGATGAAACTGCGGCATTTCTAGCAAAAGACAATGCCTTACCTGCTCCTCGTTCTCACCACATTGTTCTGGTCTGGCAACTTCGTTCTCAGCCGGGGTATGCACGCCGACATACCGCCGCTGGCCTTGTCGTTCTGGCGCTGGGCACTGGCCCTGTTGATCATGCTGGTCTTCAGCTGGCGCACCTGCTGGCGTCAGAGCGATATCATTGTCCGGGAACGCAAATATATCATCATCCAGGGGCTGCTTGGGGTTACCGGATTTAACTCTCTGATCTACCTGGCCGTCCAGACTACCACGGCGGTCAACGCGGTACTGATCAATTCCTGCACTCCGATCCTGATCGCCCTCTGTGCATTGCTGATCAACAAAGAGCCGCTGAGCCCCAGACAGTGGACAGGCATCCTGCTGTCGCTCTCCGGTGTAACTCTGATCATGGTCGGCGGCGATCTCGGTTCGCTGGTTGAGCTGGATTTCAACCGGGGCGATCTGCTGGTCCTCTGTGCCGGGCTTGTATGGGCCCTCTATTCGGTGAATCTGAAAAGCTTCCCTCAGGATCTGCATCCCTTCTCCTACCAGACCGGCATCATGATCGCCGGCTTGATCGGCATCCTCCCTTTCTACCTCCTGGAACTGGGAATGGGCTATCGGATGGTGGTCAATACTCCAACCCTGACGACCATCGTCTATGTCGCCATTTTCCCTTCGGTGCTCGCTTTTATTTTCTGGAACCGTGCCGTTCGCGATATCGGCGCCACCCGGGCCGGATCCTTCATACATCTGATGCCGGTTTTCAGCTCGATTCTGGCTATCGTCTTTCTGGGTGAGTCAATAGAGCTTTTCCACCTTCAGGGCATTGGCCTGGTTTTTGGTGGAATCTTCCTGGCAACCTATGGCGGCGTTAGGAGCGGCTGAGGTTCGAAAATTTCCTCTGCCATCTCCGCCAAAAGAGATTAACGTAAGAGCTATCCAGACAATTTGACTGGTTTTCAAAGTAAATACAAGCGTCAGCACCAAGACCATCGATCCGTCCAGTTCCACCCATTGGAATGTCGACAAATGCTTGCCAACCCTTTACTTAAAATAACCTGACAAACATGGACACCCAGAACCTATTAGCAGCAGCCCAGAGCGGCCTATTGAACACGGCGGTGCGGCCAGAGGTGGTGATGCAGCAGGGCCGGGGCATGTATCTGTTCGATACCGAAGGCAAACAATATCTCGATTTTATCGGGGGCTGGGCGGTCAACTGTCTGGGCCATTGTCCGCCTGCCCTGGTCAAGACCATCGAAATCCAAGCCCGGACACTGATAAATGCCAGCCCGGCCTTTTACAACAAGCCGATGATTGAGTTCAGCGAACTGCTATTGTCGCACTGCAGTTTTGACCGGGTCTTTTTTACCTCGACCGGGGCAGAGGCAAATGAAGGAGCGATAAAACTGGCTCGCAAATACGGTCAATTGAAAAAGAACGGGGCAACGGAAATAATCACTACCTGGAACAGTTTTCACGGCCGCACCCTGACCACCATGTCGGCCACCGGCAAGAAACACTGGCAGGAACTCTTCGGACCAAAGACCTCGGGTTTCATCAAGACGACCTTCAACGATATGGGCTCGGTGGAACAGGCTGTCAGCGACAAAACCTGTGCCATAATGATCGAGCCGATCCAGGGCGAGGGCGGCGTCAATATCGCCGATCACCAGTTCATCCGAGATATCCGGCAGCTCTGCAATGAACAACATATTCTGCTGATTTTCGATGAAATCCAGACCGGAATGGGGCGCACCGGGACGCTCTTCTGCTACGAGCAGTATGGTGTTGAACCCGACATCATGACACTCGGCAAAGGCATCGGGGGCGGTTATCCTCTGGCTGCGGTTCTCGCCAAAGAGCAGTTCGACCTTTTCGAGCCGGGTGATCAGGGCGGCACTTACACCGGGCAGCCGCTGGCCATGGCGGTCGGAAAAGTCGTTTTGGAAGAGCTCGTCGGACGGGATCTGGTAGCCAACAGCCACCAAATGGGGGTTCTGATTATGGAGCGTCTGAGGGCCAACGCCGATCAGCTGCGTATCGAGAGAGTCCGGGGCAAAGGGCTGCTCATCGCCTTCGACCTCAGAGACATGGATGGGCCCGCCCTGGTCAGCCGCTGCCTGGAGCAGGGATTGATCATCAATGCCCCGGGACCCAAAACCATCAGGCTCATGCCCCCTCTGATCGTTACTGAGAAAGATGTCGATCAGTTTCTGGAAATTTTGACTCGTTGTCTGAACAATTAAGGGGGACACAATACTTATCATGTCCCACGGGACACGATAAGTATTGTGTCCCCGGTAGTTGGTTGCGGTGGTTGCCTAATTGAGTTGACAGGTCTGCCGTTTCAAGATAATACTCGACTACCCAAGGTGTACTTGAAACCTAATCTGATGCTCACGAGTCTAGCATACCACTTAGACTCGTGAGCGTCAGGTTAAGAGGGAATCCCGTGTAAATCGGGAACGGGCCCGCCGCTGTGACCGGGGACTGACATCGCCAGTGCCGTACAGGCACCGCCACTGATCTTGGATTGGGAAGGCGCGATGTCCGGGATGATCCGGAAGTCAGAAGACCTGCCTTGGGAAGCAGTCTGTGCAATCCCCGTGGATCAGGGATTGAGCGGAACCCGTCTGAGGTGACAGGGCCCCCAGACCAATTATGGTCCGGGGGCCTTTTTTATTGTCCCCGGCCTCCCCACAATTCAAGGAGGCAGTCATGCAGAACACCGAACTTGCATTTGCGAAAAATGGATTACTCACCACCAGAGACTGGGATACCTTTCAGGCGATCCTGAGAAAGTGTCTGCGATTCAGAAAACCGGTCAGAAAGCAGTCTCCCAAAAACAAATCCTGAGTTGTCAGCTTCGCTCACGGGAATCCACTCGACGACTCCAGTCGCCGGGTGGATTCCGTTCGAAATGTCAGGGCCTGCCTGGATTTTTACGATCGATTAATTAAAATAGATTGAGCTGTCTAAAAGATACTAACCAGGACCGGACAAGATGCCCAACGACTACTCAGTACAACTGCACGATTTAATTAGCGAAAAGATAAAATCAGCGGATCGGCACCTGGCTGTGGCCAAAGATAACCAAGACACAAAAATGCAGTCTTACTGGAACGGACAGCTAGAAGAGTTAGCCTGGCTGCGCACCTATCTCAAAGCGCATGTTGACCTGAAGGATTTTGTCTATTATCAGTGAGTCACCTTGAAAATTTGTCTTCTGGCTCAATCTCTGGGTTGGGCGAAAAATATTATCCTCTGACGAAGCTATATGACTGCGGTAAAATTTCTTCATGCCCCTGGATATTTTACAAAAATCGTTATTTTCAAGGTACCTATTAAATTTTTTTAAAGTAATTATTCGGTCTTCTTTCATCATGTCCTACTCCTACCTGCTCAATCTCTATAACGCATTAACAGCAAGAATTACTGACATAGAAGGAACCTTAAAGGATGCTCCTGGGCTCTCCGCCAACGCACAACAGCACCTTGCCGGCCGCCGTGACTGCCTTGAGTCGATCTATCAATTTCTGGAGGAGCACTACGACCACAAACTTCCCCGTCGACTTCAGGGTCAGTCAAAAAAGGCGAGGTAATTCTTTCTCATGACCATGAACTTTCTGATATACGGAGCCGGTGCACTCGGGCAGGCCCTCGGCTGTATGCTGGCCAGCGACGGCAACCAGGTTACGCTGATACTGCGGGATCGATTCGTCGAAACAATCAGGGCCAACGGTCTGTCTGTAACCGGAATCTTCGGAGACTACCACGTCGCTGCCGATGCTTTGACTCTGACAACCTCCATAACCGGTATTGAGGGCAGTCAGTACGATGCCATTCTGCTGACCACCAAATCATACGACACACGGGCGGCAGCAGAGGACCTGGCCTCGCTTCAACACTGTAATTGTCCAGTCGTTTCCATGCAGAACGGATGCGGCAATATCGAGCAATTGATTGAACTATTGGGGCCCGAACGGAGTTTCGGCGCCCGGGTCATCACCGGATTTGAGATAACCAGGCCGGCCCTGGTGACGATCACCGTGTCGGCCGACGCTATACACCTCGGTGCAGGTGTCGGCAGTACGATCCCCAGGCAGGCCACTGCAATCGCTGGGGCCATTGCCCGGGCCGGTTTGCCCTGTATCGCGGTTGAGGACGTCCATCAGTCCCTTTTCGCCAAACTACTCTACAATTGCGCTCTGAATCCCCTTGGCGCTGTTCTAGGGGTTAATTACGGCGCCCTGGCCGACGCCTCGGAAACCAGAGCAATCATGGATGGAATAATCGAAGAAACGTTTGGGGTCGTCAGCGCCATGGGAGCCAAACTCCCCTGGCAGGACCCGGAACAGTACAAGACCTACTTCTATGAGACATTAATACCGGCAACCTACGATCACCGGCCCTCGATGCTACAGGATCTGGAGCAGAGCAAACCCACTGAACTGAAAGCTCTGATTGGCTACGTCTCCAAGCACGGCAAGACTCATAAAATAGAGACACCCTATTGCGACCTGCTCGGAGGGCTGATCCGCTTCAAGGAACGGCACTGAGGAGTCTGCCAAACCGACCGGAACAAACAGGGACACAATGCTCAACGTGTCCCTGCCACTTGGGACACGTTGACATGTGTCCCAGCAATTTCAGCACAACAAGGCCAGGCAAGGGGGTTCATCCCAAAATGTGGATCATTCAACTTGGCATCGGCGGCGGCACCATCTCCCAGAGCAGACAGACCCGGACGTCGAAGATGTCACTGCGTCTCGGTTTGATGGCGAAAGTTTCGGTCTTCACCCCTGCCGGATCATAGGATTCAGCGAGTTGCTCCAGCGCCTGAGCCTGTTCACTTTCGAGCTCCTCCAACTCCTGTTCGAGTTGGGCGGCCAGTTCTTCAGCTCTTCTCACATCATCTTTTTCCTTGCCGATTCTCCCGGCTTTTCTGATGCCGCTGGCGGTCCTGGTCATCGTTGAAGAGGACACCGCCTTGCGACCGAGAAAAGCGCCAAGCACCGCCGTACCAAAGCTGAGGATGGTGTCGGTCGTTTTGACTGAGACATCTCCTTTTTCTTTTTCAAGTTTGGCATAGGCTCTGTCCAGTTTCTTTTCAAGCCGCTCCTTTTTGATCTGGAATTTGTCCAGCAGCTTTTCGACCGCTGTTTCTTTGTCCTCCCGCAGGCGATCGGCGATACGAACCTGAAACTCGGCCGCCGTCTCCTCGGGTCTCGACTCCATCTTCAGAGAAGGAGCCCGCAAAAGATTAAGCCGCTGGGTCTGGTAGAGATAGTTGGAGAGATCCTTCTCCCAGCTTTTGAAATTTTTCAAGGATGAAAAACCCTGTGGCAGTGCGCAAAACCTGCTGCCTTCGGGCGCCCTGTCCGGACAGGAATCGAGATCGGTCTCCAAAGGCTCCGACTCTTTCCACTCCGGCGAATCAAATGACTCGTCGAGGTAGTAGCGACAACTTATTTGAGTCAGCTCATCGATGTTTCTGGCGGCGTTGTAAAAACGCACCGACGCGGTTGCCGCCAGCCATGGTTCGAAACCAATCTCTTCGCTATAGACATTCAACAGGTGATAGCGCTGATCGATTCCCTCGCCCAGAAGCGGCGGCCCGGAATGCAAAGCGGAGGTCGTTCCGGTTGCTGCAGGCTCCTTTACTGCCTGGTCTGGCGGAGCAGGCCGATCGGCCATGAGCCGGTCGATATCCTGCAGGCTGATCGGGCCTTTCAGGTAGGACATGACCCACCGGGTTTCAAACAGCAGTGGCTCATCAAGGTGGGCCGAGGTGAGCAGAAACTGTCGCCCTTTCATGTCCGAGAGCAATTCCCTTACCAGGGAGCGGTTGAGAGCGCCGTCGCTGGCGCCGACAATGCCTTCGAGGACCCGGTCCTGATCCTGGGTCGTCTGCAGCCGGCCGACGAACCAGGTACCTATGTTGGATAAGCCCTTGTAATCAAGATCCACCGGATTCTGGGTGGCCAGCACCACCCCGACACCGAAAGCTCGGGCCTGCTTGAGCAGTAGCATCATCGGCTTTTTCGACGGCGGGTTGCCAATGGGTGGGAAATAGCCGAAAATCTCATCCATATAGAGCAGCGCCTTCAGCGATGACGTACCCCGCTGCCGCCTCATCCAGCCTATCATGCCATTGAGCAGCAGGGTGACAAAAAACATTCGCTCGGTCTCACTGAGATGAGCTATCGAAAAGATAGCCGTATTGGGTCTGCCGTCATCGCCATAGAGGATCTTCTGAATATCCAGCGGCTGCCCCTGCAACCATGAACCAAAGGAAGGACTGGCAATAACGTTGTTGAGCAGCATGGCCAGCTTCATTCTCTCAGCCTGGGGGAAGAAGCTGGTGAGACCGAAGACTCCAACTTTTTCAAATGGGGGATTGACGATGGCCCCGATCAAAGTCTCCAGTGAGAGATCCTCACCATCTCGCCAATGGTGCAGAAGAATCGAGGAAATCAGGATATGCTCCCGGCTGGTCAGCGGATCTCCATCGATATTCACCAGTGCGAGAAGGCTGGTGGCAGTCGAGCCGACCAGAGCATTGAGACTGTCCTGATCCTGCAGCACATCTGCGGCCGGGGCCGAAAAACTCGCCATGATCGAGACCGGTACGCCGGCGCTGGACCCGGGTGTATAAACGGTGACTGTCGATTTTTCCCGCAGCTTCTCGATCCGCTCGCTGGACTGGCCCCAGGAAGCAAGGCCCTGACGCCAGTTCGATGCCGTTTTCTCAGCCATCTGCGCCACTGAAAGATTTTTCCTCGAAGCCTCCGCCGGGTCGATCCAGGGCTCGAAATCCGCAGGTTTCAGATCGGGAAAGGTGAGCAGCAGATTGGCCATGTCGCCTTTGGGATCTATGATGATCGACGGGACATCATCCATGATGGCCTCCTCGATCACTCCAATTCCCAGGCCGGTTTTACCGCTACCGGTCATACCGATGATGACACCATGAGTGGTCAAGTTTTTGCTTTTGTAAAGTAACGGCAGTCCGGTTGGAGCCTGATTTGCGATTGGCAATTCCCTACCCAGGTAGAACAACCCCAGTTTTTCATACGCTAGATTTGCTTCCACAAAACACCTCGCTGGCTGATGGTTTAAGGGCATCGAGGGCTCAGGGGCGCTCCCGTTTCTTGGTCCCTCTCCGGTGTATTCATCCACTTCCTAACATAATGATTTCACTCACGACGGTTTTGTCAACCGCTTTCCTCGATCAGGTCCCTATCTTTGTTTTGCCCGGCCGGTCCACAGTGTTTATAGTTAGCCGAGTTTATTTGATTGTATCTCTGAATGCTAAATTGATAAACGGTGGATCCCCGCTTGTATCTGACAAACCCACACTGCCAGCACGCAGGTCGACAATGAATAATTCGACAGTCTCTGCTGCCCGAAAAGGTTTCTCCAGAAGACGCCTGCTGCAGTTAGCTGCGGTCGGCGGTGTCGTGGGAATCCTTGGTTATCTCGGGTTGCGCCCGGAGGGAAAGCTCAAGTCGGTGCGACACAGCCAGCCGATGATGGGAACGATTGTCAATATGGTGGTCTGCGGCCCAGATGAAGACCTCTGCCGGCGAGGCATAGATGATTGCATCAAGCGGATGGAAGCGCTTTCCCAGATGATGAGCACCTACGTACCTGACAGTCCACTGTCGGAGCTGAACCGCACCGGAATCCTCAATAACGCGCCAACAGAACTTGTCGAGGTATTCAAACTCGCCATCGAACTCAGCACCCTGACCAACGGAGCGTTCGACCCGACCGTCTTACCTCTTGTAGGACTTTTCAAACAACTTAAGAAGACCGGTACATTGCCGGAAGAACAAAAAGTAAAAGAAATTTTGCAACTGGTCGACTACCGACATATTGTTGTTGAGAACGTTACTACGGTGCGGTACTCCAAGCCCGGGATATCGGTCACCCTTGACGCGGTAGCAAAAGGATATATCGTCGACCAGGGGATCGAGGTGCTGCAGCGATTGGAGTTGAACAACGCCTTCGTCGAAGCCGGCGGCGACCTGATGGCGGTCGGCAATCGATACGACGGCAAACCTTGGAAAATTGGTATCAGGAACCCGCGGAGCGACGATCTGAAAAAAATGACAACCATTGAGATGAGCAACCGGGCCATCGCCACCTCAGGCGATTACATGCAGTACTTCACCGAAGACAAGAAAATGCATCACATCATCGACCCCCGTACCGGGTTCTCCTCGGTCCGCACCGCTTCAAGCTCCATACTCGCACCTACCGTTGCCAGAGCGGACGGGCTCGCCACCGCCACCATGGTCCTCGATCCAGATGAATCCATCGCCCTGTTGGAAACGCTGCCGGATTGCGAAGGCTATTTAATAGACAAGGAACTGAACAGATATCAGACTAAGGGGTTCTTCAGCTGAAATGAGAAGGATAACCGTAGATAAAGGTCTCGATCTGCCCATTGACGGATCACCTGAGCCGTCGATTTCCCAGGGTGCTCCCGTGGAACACGTGGCCCTGATCGGCGACGATTATATCGGCATGAAGCCGACCATGCTGGTGACGGAGGGTGATCAGGTAGCCTGCGGACAGCCACTGTTCTCTGATAAAAAGAACGAAGGGGTGATCTTCACGGCTCCCGTCGGTGGTGAGGTCATGGCCGTCAACCGGGGGGCGAAACGCAAATTTGAATCTCTGGTGATCCGGGTGAAGGAAAGCGAAAGTCTGAGCTTCTGCGACCCCGAGACCAGGCCCGCCAATCTCGGCCCCGAAGGTCTGCGCAGCCTGTTGATCAACTCGGGGCTCTGGACCTCTTTTCGAACCAGGCCGTACGGCAAAATCCCTGGGGTAGAAAGCGAGCCCGCCGCCCTCTTTATCACAGCCATGGACAGCTCGCCGGTGGGACCAGACATGAAAGCCGTCATCGACCACAGAAAAGATGATTTTCTGCTCGGTATGCAGGCCCTGACCACCCTCATCAACAGCCCCGTATATCTTTGCCATGCAGGAGATCTCATTGGTCTCGAAAATCTTGCCAGCCAGGTGGAAGAGGTCGTCTTTGAAGGCCCCCATCCGGCCGGGCTGCCTTCCACCCATATACATTTCATCGAACCGGTTAGCGAGAACAAGACGGTCTGGCACATCGGCGCCCAGGACGTCTGCGGCCTCGGCGGACTGCTGAGAACCGGAAAGCTCTGCAGCGAGCGGCTGGTGGCCCTTGGCGGACCGTCATTTAAAAAGCCCCGCCACGTGAAGACCATCATCGGTGCATCGATCGACGAGCTGTGCCGAGCAGAGATCATTGACGACGAACCGAGCCGACTGCTTTCAGGCTCTATTCTCGATGGTCGACAGGCAGATTCGATGCGCGGTTTTCTCGGCCGCTACCACCAACAGATTAGCTGCCTGCCCGAGGGTGACGGCCGACAGCTGTTCGGCTGGCTGCGCCCTGGAGGTGATCGTTTCTCGGTCTCACGGGCCTTTCTGACCGCCTTCACCAAACCCCTGAAAGTCCCCTTCAACACGGCAGTCTGGGGCGGTGATCGGGCCATCTTTCCCCTGGGCACCTACGAAAAGGTAATGCCGCTCGATTTTGTGCCCATCTATTTCCTGAAAAGTCTGGCCTCGGGCAATACCGAGCGGGCCAAGGAACTCGGCTGTCTCGAACTGATCGAAGAAGACCTTGCGCTCTGCTCCTACGTCTGCCCCGGCAAGAATGATTTCGGTCCCATGCTGCGTCAAACGCTGACCTCCATCGAAGAGGAAGGGTGATTCTCGGGAAACTTCATATCATGCTAAAAACCCTAAACAAATTATTCCTTGATCTAAAGCCTCAGTTCGAAAAAGGCGGAAAATATCAGACCCTGTACCCGCTCTACGAGGCCTTCGACTCCTTTCTCTTTTCGACCACCAAATCAACCTCGTCCGCCCCCCATGTGCGGGATGCCGTGGATCTCAAACGGATCATGATCACGGTCATCATTGCCCTGATACCATGCACGCTGATGGCCCTGTGGAACACCGGCTACCAGGCCAACCAGGTGCTGACCGAAGTCGGGATGATGCCGGAAGGCTGGCGGGGCGCAATCATGCAAATGATCGGCGTCAACCCCGGGTCGATCATTTCAAACATGGCGCATGGGGCCTTGTACTTCGTGCCCATTTACCTTGTTACCGTTATCGCTGGCAGTATCTGGGAAGCACTTTTCAATTTGATCAGGGGACACGAATTCTCCGAAGCTTACCTGGTGACCAGCCTCCTGCTGCCGCTGACTTTGCCGCCGACGATCCCCTTATGGCAGGTGGCGGTGGGAGCCAGTTTCGGGGTCATTTTCGCCAAAGAGGTGTTCGGCGGAGTCGGTAAAAATTTCATGAATCCAGCCCTGGCCTCCCGAGCCTTTATTTATTTTGCCTATCCTGCTCAGATGACAGGTGACAAGGTCTGGACGGCGGTGGACGGTGTCTCAAGCGCCACGCCACTGACGGCGTTGCCCCAGGCAGATCCAGCCAATCCCCTGGCGAATCTGGACTATTCCTGGTTTCAGGCCTTTATCGGCACCATACCCGGCTCCATGGGCGAGACCTCTACCCTGGCCTGTCTGCTCGGTGCAGCACTGCTCTTGGTAACCGGCATCGCCTCCTGGCGGATCATGCTGTCGATGCTGATTGGCGCTGTGATCACGGCGATCTGTTTCAATCTGGTGCCCGAGCCGGCCAACCCGCTCTATGCGCTTCCGGTTCATTACCATCTTGTTTTCGGCGGTTTTGCCTTCGGTCTGGTCTTTATGGCCACTGACCCGGTCTCAGCCGCCCAGACCCAGACCGGCCAGTGGCTCTACGGCATTCTCATCGGCTTTCTGGTGATTTTCATCCGGGTGGCCAACCCCGCCTATCCGGAGAGTGTAATGTTGGCAATTCTGCTGGGCAATGTGTTCGCTCCGCTGTTCGATTATTTTGTCGTCCGCGCCAACATAAGAAGGAGGATCGTTCGCAATGGCTAAAGCTAAAGAACACCCCCTGAAACCGTTTTACTCGGTGCTGGTACTGGCCTTCGCCTGTTCGGCTCTGGTGGCGGCTGCCGCAGTCGGGCTCAAACCCTACCAGGATGAAAACAAATCCCTCGATCAGAAGAAAAATATCTTGACCGCAGCCGGCCTCTTTCAGCAGGACGTCAGCGTTGACGAGCAATTCGGTACGATCGAGGCCAGGCTGGTTGACCTGAGCTCCGGTAACTTCGTCGAAGACGCCAACATCGACCTCACCACCTACGATCAGCTCGGAGCTGCCAAGGACCAGGACAATGGCCGGGAGATCGATCCCGCCACCGACATTGCCGGTATCAAGCGGCAGGAAAAATACTCGCTGGTTTATCTGGTCAAAGATGGCGACCGCTTTGATCAAGTGGTGCTGCCCATCAGGGGCAAGGGGCTCTGGTCGACCATGTACGGCTATGTGGCGATCGATGCAAACCTGAACACCATTCGTGGCGTCTCCTTTTACGAGCACGGTGAAACTCCCGGACTCGGCGGCGAGATTGCCAACCCCCGCTGGCAGAAGGGCTGGCAGGACAAGGATCTCTACGATCAGAACAATGAGCTGGCCGTTTCGGTGGTCAAGAGCGGTACCCAGTCCAGCCCCGAAGAGCAGGCCCATCAAATCGACGGCTTATCGGGGGCGACAATTACCACCCAGGGGGTAGACTCCATGATGCAGTTCTGGTTTGGTGATCATGGCTTCAAACCGTTTTTCGAGCAGTTAAAAAACGGAGGACTCAATGGCTGAAAGCAACAAGGAACTGCTGGTTCGTTCCGTCTTCAAGCGAAATCCCATCGCCCTGCTGGTGCTCGGCATTTGCTCGGCTCTGGCGGTCACCGGGCAGATGTCGACGGCCTTGGTCATGTCGATCTGCGTGACCCTGGTCACCGCCTTTTCGAGCCTGACCATCTCCATTGTTCGCTACCAGATCCCGAATACGGTTCGCATAGGTCTGCAGATTTTGGTCATCGCCACCCTGGTAATCCTCGTCGATCAGATTCTCCAGGCCTTTTATTACGAGCTTTCCAAGCAGCTCTCCATCTTTGTCGGCCTTATTATCACCAACTGTATCGTCATGGGCCGGGCCGAAGGGTTTGCCATGTCCAACCCGCCGATCCCAAGTTTCATCGACGGCATCGGCAACGGGCTCGGCTACAGCTTCATTCTGATGAGTGTTGCCTTGGTACGTGAGTTATTCGGTTCGGGATCCATTTTTGGCTACGAGATTCTCGCCACGGTCAACAACGGCGGCTGGTATGTCCCCAACGGCATGCTGGTATTGCCGGCCAGCGGTTTTTTCCTGATCGCCTTGCTGATCTGGCTGATCCGCACCTATGATCCCGAGCAGCAGGAGAGTCAATGATGCACTATCTGGATATCATTTTCCGATCCCTGTTCATCGAGAACCTGCCCCTGAGTTTTTTCCTCGGCATGTGCACCTTTCTGGCCATTTCCAAGAAGGTCACGTCGGCTCTGGGACTAGGGCTGGCAGTAGTGGTGCTGACCGCGATCACCGTGCCCCTGAACAACTTTCTACTCAACACCCTTCTCAAAGAGGGGGCGCTGCAGTGGCTCGGCCAGCCGACTATTGATCTTACCTTCCTCGGGTTGATGATTTATATCGCCACCATCGCCGCGGTGGTCCAGATACTCGAGATGGTGCTCGACAAGTTCGTACCGGCGCTCTACAACACCCTTGGCATTTTCCTGCCGCTGTTGACGGTCAACTGTGCGATCCTTGGCGCCTCACTGTTCATGGTCGAACGGGACTACACTTTTCTGGAGAGTACTGCCTATGGGATCGGGGCGGGGGGCGGCTTTCTGCTCGCCGTGGTGCTGCTTGCCGCGATCAGGGAAAAAAGCGAGTACGCCAATTCGCCCAAAGGATTGCGGGGGCTGGGCATGACTTTCATTACGGCCGGACTGATGGCCATGGCCTTTATGGGCTTTGCCGGTATAAGCTTCTAACGACTGATTGACTGATGACCCACTTGCTATTGGAGAACCTCGGATGAACGAGATAATCTACGGGGTAACCATATTTCTTGCCATCCAGTTTGTTCTGGTCACCCTGATCGTGGTGACCAAGAAGACGTTGTTGCCGGATGGAGATTTATCAATCCTCATCAATGATGACAAGAAATTGACTACCGAACCGGGCGGCAAACTGCTGACCGCTCTGGCCGATCAGGGAATTTTCCTTTCTTCTGCCTGCGGCGGCGGCGGCAGTTGCGCCCAGTGCCGCTGCATCGTCAGCGAGGGCGGTGGCTCCATCCTGCCCACCGAAGAGTCAGCCATAACCAGACGCGAGGCCCGGGAGGGTTACCGGCTGGCCTGTCAGGTACCGGTGAAGCGGGACTTGAAAATCGAAGTGCCGCAGGAAATGCTCGAAACCAGAAAATGGGACTGTGTGGTTGCCTCGAACGAGAATGTCGCCACTTTCATCAAGGAACTGGTACTGCAGCTGCCGGAGGGCGAAAACGTCGATTTCAAGGCCGGCGGCTATATCCAGATCGAGGTGCCTCCGCACGAATTGGATTACCAGAGTTTTGACATCGACAACCGCTTCCTCGGCGACTGGCGGAAATTCAAAATGTTCCAGTTTAAATCACATGTCTACATCCCCGTAACCAGGGCCTACTCGATGGCCAACTACCCCGAGGAGCGCGGAATTATCAAGCTCAACGTCCGTATTGCCAGCCCACCCCCTGGTCAGCCGGCGGCTCCCCCGGGTCAGGCTTCCTCCTATATTTTCAATCTCAAGGAGGGTGACGAAGTTACTATTTCAGGGCCCTTCGGCGATTTTTTTATCCAGGAGAATGACAGAGAGATGCTTTACATAGGCGGAGGTGCCGGCATGGCACCGCTGCGCAGCCATATTTTCGACCTGTTCAAAAGGGCTAGGACTGAGCGCAAAGTCTCATACTGGTATGGCGGCCGTTCCATGCTTGAGGTCTTCTACCAGGATGAGTTTGATGAACTGGCGAAAACACACGACAATTTCACTTTCAACCTGGCCCTCAGCGCGCCACTCCCCGAAGACAACTGGGAGGGTTACACCGGATTCATCCACCTCGTGCTCTACGACAACTACCTCAAAGATCATCCGGCGCCTGAGGACATCGATTACTACGTCTGCGGCCCGCCAATGATGCTCGACTCGGTAAGGGAAATGCTCGATAATCTCGGTGTCGAGCCGGAGAATATCCACTTTGACGATTTTGGCGGCTAAAAAAATGCAGAGTCCCAAGACAGCGACTCGCACCGTGGCTATATTGTTAAGCTAAAGATCAATCACAAGGAACCGCTTATATGCTATTTCTCTCGACCCTGGGCCTCACCATCGTGCTCTTCATAGGCGCCGCCCTGGTCTTTAATTTCTGCAAACGAAACTCAGGCCGATCCCGTCCCGGCCAGACCGCAGGCTGTCAGCAGAGCGGTTCCCACCTTGGCTGCAGCTGCAGTTCAGTGGTGCAAACCACGATTTCGCGCCTCTAATCCCTGCCCACACCCCACTCCGTGTCGTCCCTGGCCCAGTGTTTCGCATTGGTTCGCTTAACGACTTCCATTCCCAGCCCGGCAACAGCTCAGACCCCTGATGAGCGCGACGTATTAATAATCAATTTATCCTTGCCCATATTTAGGATATCTCAAAATAATCAACCCATATTTGACATTTACCTAAATTTTAGATAAATTACTGCATTTTATTCCACTCATTGAGGGCCGCCATGCTCATCGATCCGCTCAACCTTGATATCATCAGGCATCTTAAAGAGGGCCGGAAATCGTTCAAGAAAATTGCCGATGTACTCGGCGTTACTGAAAACACCGTCCGGTCACGGGTCAACAAACTCTGCGAAGAAGGCATTCTTGACTTTACCGGCAACATCGATCCCGAATCCCTGAAAGGGCACCGCCTTCTCTATCTGGGTGTCAAGCTCACCGATCTCGATATTTCCCGGAAAGGGGAGGATTTCAGCCGGCTGCCCGGAGTCCTTTCGGCGGCGATCGTGACCGGTCGCTACGACCTCATTCTGCAGGTCCTGCTCAACGATGGTTTCAATCTTCTTGAGTTCATCACCGAGCATGTCGCAAAAATAGATGGGGTCCAGACGGTGGAAAGTTTCATTGTCTATAAAGGCTACAATTTGAAGGTTCCCTATATCCTCTAGGTTCCAAACGACAAACCTGGGGAGAAAGCATATGATCATAGGAATTCTAAAGGGATAAAAGTTGCGGAAAACCGTGTAAGTATGACTCCAGCCGGGGGCGAAGCGATGGTTGACCGCCTCCGGGAGCCTTCTTGTGAACTCTCAGGACAAAGAATCTGGTGGCTTGGATAAACCGTTCACCAGGGCCGAAAGATGGACCACGGGGATGTTTTTCTCCATGGCCGCCATCGCACTCTTGAGCTGCATCAGGCAGCCAGAGCAGGTGCTGGTGATCAGGTCCGGTTGAAGGGTAATAATCTTTTCTGCCAGGTTATCTCTGATTTGGGCCGACAACTCTGGAGCCCCGACATGGAACAGACCGCCCTGCCCGCAGCACTGGGGACCATCCTCGAGCTCTAAGAGTTCGATTCCTTTTAGAGAGGCCAGCACCTTTCTCGGCTCTTCGGTAATGCCCGCTTCATTGCGCATATGACAGGGATCGTGATAGAACACTTTAAGCGTCTTGACCGCCTCATCCCGCTCGATCACCTCATCCTCAAGCAGCGATTCGAGAAAGACGCTAATCTCGACAACCCGTTCGCTGATCAGTTGTGCCCTTGTCCTCCAGACGGGATCATCGGCCAGCAATTTACCGTAGGCGGCCAGGTGGGCAAAACAGGAGCCGCAGGAGACTAGAATAGGCCCGTCACTGAGTTCCAGAGCCTTGATATTTTTTTGCGCCAGCTTCCGGGCTTCATCTTTTTTTCCTGAAGCCAGCGAGGCCAGCCCACAGCAGCCGAGACCTCCCGGAATTAAAGGTCTATAGTCCTGACGGTTTAATACCTCACTGACAGTCCGGATTATGTCAGGATAAAGGTACTGAGCGGCGCACCCCGGGAAGTAAGTGAGCTCGCCAGCGGCTCCCCCGGTATGTGCTTCTTTGACCGGGGAGAACAGCACCTCGTCCGGGGCTGGTGTCTGGGCAAACAGGGCCAGCCTCAGCCGCAGACCGCTGGCCGGAGGAAGTCTTTTGAAGAGAAGGTCCGCCGCCGATTTACCAAGCACCCGGGCAGCACCGAGCAGTTCCGGCCGGTTGAGGGCTTTTCGGGCCAGATATTTTTGATAGCCATGTTCACCATACAACTCCGAAAACGTTGAGCGGGCCTCAATGACCTCATCACTTATGTCGATGTGCTGGGGACAGACCTCAGAACAGGCGCCACAGAGCAGACATTTGGAATAAATGTCCTCGAACACGGGGCCGGGCTGCTGATCTTTGAACACCTCGGCCAGATGCTGTTTACCCCGGGCACTGTAAATCTCATTGCCGCTGGCCCTGAATACCGGGCAGACCGGAGTACAGGCACCGCATTTGGCACAATGCTTGCTGGTCTTTGAGTCTGTATCTGATTGGTCACTGCTGCCCATTTATCTGGCCCATAACAAGTATGCTTTGATAAAACTGTTGATAGCGCCGTCAAGCACGGCGTCAACATTGCCCATCTCATGTTCGGTTCGGTGATCTTTGATCATCCGATAGGGTTGAAGCACGTAAGATCTGATTTGGCTGCCCCAAGCAATCTCCTTTTTCTCCCCATGCAGACTTTGCTGCGCCTCCACCTGCCGTTCGCGCTCAAGTTCATAGAGCCGGGAGGAGAGCATCTTCATGGCCATATCCTTGTTGCGGTGCTGGGACCGCTCATTCTGGCATTGGACGACGATGCCGCTGGGCAGATGGGTGATGCGGATTGCCGAATCGGTCTTGTTGACGTGCTGTCCTCCGGCACCGCTGGCCCGATAAGTGTCAATTCTGAGGTCCTTTTCATTGATGTCCACCTCGACGGTCTCGTCGAGTTCCGGCATGACCATGACCGAGGCAAAAGAGGTGTGCCTTCTGCCGCTGGCATCAAAAGGCGATATCCTGACCAGACGATGGATGCCCAGTTCTGAGCGCAGATAGCCGTAAGCGTGGCGGCCTTCAACAAAGATAGTGACGCTCTTCACCCCGGCCTCGTCGCCGGCCAGATAGTCAAGGAAACTGGTTTTGAAACCTTTGTCTTCGGCCCAGCGCAGATACATGCGCAGGAGCATGTCAACCCAGTCCTGGGCCTCGGTGCCGCCGGCCCCGGCATGAATGGAAATCATCGCATTGGCGGAATCATGCTCACCGCTGAACATACATTCCAGCTCGGTCTGATCGATCTCCTTCTCGATGACAGCCAGATTATCGGCCACCTCGGCCTCTGTCTCACCATCATTTTCCTCAACCGCCATCTCCAGCAGCAGATGCGCCTCTTCGATTTCCGACCAGGATTCCTCCCAGCTTTTTATTGCCTCCTGGAGTTGCCCAAGCTGCTTCTGAATTTTACGGGCGGTCTCACCGTCCGACCAGAAATCGGGAGCCAGCGTCTGCCGTTCCAGCCGTTCAACCTCTTCTTTTTTTGCGGTTAAGTCAAAGATGCTCCTTCAAGGCCAGCATCCTGCCCTTCATATCGTTGAGTTTCTGAAACGATAATGCTGATCCGCTTTCCTGTGCCATCTCAATCCTCCGATCAGTTTTGAATGATCGTTCTCATCTATCTGGTAGACAAAATTCGAATTACCATCGATTTCTGCCATTTTTCCTTCTGACTAATGCGATAACAATAATCACGCCGGCCGCTACCCCGCAAATCGGCGCGAACAGATAACCGGCTCGGACAAAAAAGGTTCTGGTTGTCAGCAACTCCACATCCAACGCCGCCGCCCACTCGACAAACAGACCGGATTGGCTCTGCACTCGGCCCAGGGGGTCGATAAAACCGGAAATCCCGGTATTGGCCGAACGCACTAGTGATCTTCTGGTTTCGACGCTGCGGTAGACGGTCATGGCCCAGCTCTGATGCGGGGCACTCGATTTACCATACCAGGCGTCATTGGTCAAATTGACCAGTAGATTTGCACCGGCATCGACCCAGTTCCTGCCCAGATCCGGAAATATCGACTCGAAACAGATCAGAGCGCCGGCCTGAACCGGACCCGCCGGCAGCGGCTCAGTTATTGTACCCGCAGTAAAATCACCTGCTGCTTCGACAAGCGGCGCCAGAAACGGCAGATATTTCTTCATCGGTACATACTCGCCATAGGGGACCAGATGGCTCTTATAGTAGCCAAACTCAAATTCCGTCGAGGGGTGCATCAGCAGTGCGCCGTTGTAATAACGGACAACACGGCTGGTGGCACTCTGCTCGACTTCGAACCATGGCGCACCGGTGAGTAATACGGTTCGTCGGTGCTCGACGAATTCGCTGACCGGCGCCAGCAGATCATCTCTGCGCGGATAAAAGGGCAGTGCCGTTTCCGGCCAGACAATCAGAGACGGGGTTCTCTCGTCGGTCAAAGTACTGCTCAGTCGAACGTAATCCTTGACGGTACGCAGCCTCTCCTGGGCCGACCATTTTCGGGTCTGCTCAACGTTGCCCTGCACGACCCCCACCAAAGCCCTGGGTGCCTGCTCGACGAGCTTCTCCACCTTTTGCCAGCGATCTGCGGAGTACCAGGCAGACAACGCACCGATACAGATCACCATGGCAAGGCCGACGAGCCGCTCTTTTCTCGCATAGTGCCTGTTGATCGCAACAAGGATCGTGGCGTTGAGCAGGACAATGACAAAAGTGTGGCCATGGTGGCCGACCAGGTCGGCAATTTGCAGCAGGCGGGGCTGCGACCACAAACCGTAGCCGATGTCCATCCAGGGAAAGCCGCTGAACAACCAGGAGCGCAGCCAGTCAAGACCGACCCATAGAGCGGCGGCGGCGGCGGGCAGAACCAGCCTCGGGCCATATCTGTCCAACAGGTGAAAACCGGCGGCGAACAGGGCCAGGTAGCTGCTCATGTAGAAGGCCAGCAGCAAGAGTGCAGGTACCGCCAGAAACCAGCTCAGGCCGCCA
>CAJQNS010000113.1 GCA_905479735.1 uncultured Desulfofustis sp. | reverse complement strand
AGAGCTGAAAGTAAATACAAGCTATCGCTTGGCAGAATGATCGAGAATGCTTCGATGGATAACCGCATCAACCCACTGCTGATCCACGCTGTCGTAAATACCGAGTCAGCCTATAACCCCAGGGCCAGGTCACCTGTGGGGGCTATCGGCCTGATGCAATTGATGCCTGCCACTGCAGGTGAATTGCGGGTTGATCCCCAGATCCCGGAGGAGAACCTTGACGGTGGCACCCGCTACCTGAGGCAGCAGCTCGACCGCCCGGGGATCAAGGGCAATGTCCCTCTAGCCCTGGCAGCATACAATGCCGGTTACGGCAACGTACGCAAACACGGCTACAAGGTACCGCCATTCAAGGAAACCAGGAACTACGTAAAAAAGATAATGGCCCTTTACGCTAGACAATAGCACGCTTCCCCTCCCAAGCAGACCCTTCAGGCAACAACAAGCAGCCATGAGCTTAAAACAGGAAATCCAGAAGGTGGCAGAGGCACGCCATGACATCACCGGTCACGGCGGCGGGAACGCCACGGAATTTCTCCATGTTCCGTTAACCATGCAATCCAATATGAGAGACAAAGATAAAAGACAAGGCGCCTTTATGTTATTTGCAGATATGATATTCACATTGAAGTTCTGGGTCCGAAAGGATGGGGGCAGGTTGAGATAGTTCCTATTGCTCTTTCTTTGGATCAATCCCCAAAATGTTGATACTGCCAGGGGCAACTTCTGAGCCGGGTAATTCATTGGTGTCGATATAGATTCAGGAATAGTCTTAACCTTTTTGTTGATAGGCAAAAATAGTTATTGCCAGGGGATACCTTCTTTTCCTTCTTTTATAGGGCACGATCACCAGAACGTTGTGTTGATGAGCGAACGATCACTTCAGGAGTGAGAATGGTCGTGTCTGAACCCACCTTTGCCGAACTCATTTCCGGCTCTTGTAGTTGTTTTATCTTGCGCACAGCAAGAGCGCCAAGTCCCCGAAAATCCTGCTTAACTGTTGTCAAAGATGGGATAAAGTAGGCTGATTCGGAAATACCGTCAAACCCTGCCACGCCTAATTGTTCAGGCACTTTCAACCCATGTTGCCAGGCACCGCTCAGCACTGCCAGCGCCATCTGGTCGTTGGCAACAAAGACGGCATCCATATTGGGAAACGATGATAGCAGTCGTTCAAAGGCACCATAGCCACTGGCGGTATCCCATGCCCCCTCCTGCATTCTGTTATCGCTCGCCGTTTGTCCTGCATCTAGAAGCGCCTGACGCCATCCTCTTCTGCGCTCACGGGATTCAAACCAATCTAGAGGACCGCATATGTGGCCAATGTTCAAATAGCCCTGTTCTATGAGGTGATTGGTTACCAGATAAGCCCCCTGATAATTATCAAATGAAATAGTCAAGGGTGCAGAAGAGGGATTTCCTTTGAGGTAAACGATCGGTGGACAATGCTGGGGGATAGACTCACGGAACAGTGCCCAGTTGTCACCGACTTCAGGTACTGCATAAATGATCCCCATAACCTGTTGAGTCATCAGAGCCCCGATAAGGGTTTTCATATCGGTTGCCTCGAAGCTGGGCAACTCTTTGAGGATCAGATCGAGACCCAGATTTTGCGCTTCAAGGGTGATTCCTTTGAGGGTCGTTGAAACACCCTTGTGTTGCAATCCTGCCAGGACAACCCCCAAGGTTTTACTTTGCTGGCGCATCCCCCTGGCATAAGCACTCGGCAGATAGCCCATCTGGTCAATAACAGCCAGAACTTTCTCCCTGGTTGCTGAAGATACATCTACCCGGTCATTGAGTACTCGGGAGATAGTTTGAGTCGATACCCCGCAGGCGCGGGCGACATCTTTTATAGTAGCTCTGGGTGGCTGCATAAAATTCCTGATAAACTATTTCCAATATTACCCTCGTGCCTCACCTACCGTTAATTTTATAGTAGTTTCGACGGTCATTGTTCTTAAAGCAACGGGTAGAATTGTCTGACGGTTGGTTCTGAGCAGCTGGCAGCTCAAAGTCCAAAAATTTAGCCGAACACAACAACAGCGGCAAGATATTTTATCGAGGTGTGAAAACATGTTTTCCGCTTGATGATGTGAATGACCGCAGCAACGTTATCGATAACAATATCATAATATGACGGAAATTCAAGCATTTTAACACAATCATAAAAGGTTAATAGTCGGAAGACCCTTCAAAATTTGAAAATCTCTACATTCCAGAGAGATCCGGTTTGTAATGGGATTACATGGGTTTAGCTATTCATTATTTGCTGGGCTTGTTCCGGATTCAAAGCTTAACTATCTATAATAAAATGATATTATCCGATTTTCGTTACTGTTTTCAATTATAGTCTGTTTTTTTTTGTTAATCATTGACAAACTAAATTTGGTTAGGTAATTCTTTCGTTAACGATCACGTAATCGATAACGCAACATTTTGGTATCAGGCGTATCTCCGACCTATCATCTGCGGGAGAATCAGTATGATTGGATTATCACAGTTCGAGATGTGGTTCGTTACCGGAAGTCAGCATTTGTATGGCGATGAAACCCTGCGTCAAGTTGCTGTCAACGCTGAGCAAATAGCTGTTTCTCTAGACCAGAACAGCCATATTCCTGTAAAAGTTGTTTTCAAACCTGTCGTTACCGGCAGTCAGGGGATCTCTTCAATCTGTCTTCAGGCTAACAACAGTCCAAATTGCATAGGCCTGATCTGTTGGATGCATACCTTTTCGCCAGCAAAGATGTGGATTGGAGGACTGTCTGGTCTGCTTAAGCCATTCCTCCATCTACACACCCAATTCAATCGTGAAATCCCCTTTGATCAGATCGATATGGATTTTATGAATCTCAACCAGAGCGCACATGGGGACAGGGAATTCGGTTTTATCGGATCAAGGCTTCAACTGGAGCGCAAAGTTGTCGTCGGGCACTGGCAGGAAGCATCAGTTAGCGCAGAAATAGGCACCTGGGCAAGGGCCGCCTCAGCACTACTGGATAGCAAGAAGTGTCGTATTGCCCGTTTTGGTGACAATATGCGAGATGTGGCGGTGACTGAAGGAAATAAAGTCAGTGCCCAGGTAAAGTTCGGTTATGAAGTACATGGCTTTGGCGTTGGTGACTTTGTCGCTGCTGTTGGAGAAGTAGATGAAACTGCCATCGACAGACTCGTTGCTGTCTACATGGATACCTACGAGGTGGGAAAAGACTTACGGGAAACGAAAAGTTTCGCCAAATTGCGTGAGGCTGCCCGTATCGAGCTGGGCCTTAAAAGGTTTCTTGAAACCCATGACTGCACTGCATTTACGACTACTTTTGAAGACCTACATGGTCTCAATCAACTTCCGGGTCTTGCCTGCCAGCGATTGATGGCAGATGGGTATGGTTTTGGCGCAGAAGGTGATTGGAAAACCGCCGCACTTGTTCGTGCTATGAAGGTGATGGGTACCGGTGTACCTGGCGGGACTTCCTTTATGGAAGACTATACCTATCACCTGCCGGAGAATGGCCGGGCCCTGGTGCTTGGTGCCCATATGCTTGAAGTCTGCCCAACTATATCGAGAAGCAAGCCTGCGCTTGAGATTCACCCACTGTCAATCGGCGGAAAGGCTGATCCTGCCCGCCTTGTGTTCTCGGCGCGTTCAGGTCCGGCACTAAATGCAACATTGCTTGATATGGGAAATCGCTTCCGACTGCTGATAAACGAGGTTGAGGTTGTAGATATCGACGAACAGATGCCAAATCTGCCGGTGGCAAGTGTTTTCTGGGAACCACACCCTGATTTGAAAATTTCAGCATCATCTTGGATTTATGCCGGCGGGGCTCACCATACAAGTTTCAGTCAAGCGGTAACCACCGAACAATTAAAAGATTTTGCTGAGATGACAGGAATTGAATGCCTTGTCATTGATCAAAATACGGATCTTGCTGCTTTCAGAAGAGAACTCCGCCATAACCACCTTTATTACGGAATTTCCATAAGCAGCTGATTTGATTTTTGAATTGGGAAAATATCCATGGGCAACCAATATGTGATCGGGCTTGATTACGGAACAGATTCGGTTAGGGCCGTTCTTGTCGATACCAGTAGTGGCGAGGAGATCTCTACCGAAGTATTTCATTATCCACGCTGGACTGATGGAAAGTACTGTGAACCCACCCGTAACCAGTTCCGTCAGCATCCGCTGGATTATCTTGAAGGTTTAAAACATACGGTTACTGGAGCCATTTCAAAAGGCCCCCAAGGCTGCTCGAACTCAATAGCGGCTATCAGTATTGACACGACCGGATCGACCCCTATTGCCATTGATAAAAGTGGCACCGCTCTGTCTCTGCGCTCTGATTTTGCCAACAATCCCAACGCGATGTTTATCCTCTGGAAAGATCACACCGCAGTCGCAGAGGCGGAAGAATTAAATGAGGTGGCTCGAACCTGGGGCGGCATTGACTTCACGCGATATGTCGGCGGTATCTACTCATCTGAATGGTTTTACGCAAAAATACTGCACATACTTCGCCATGATGAGAATGTCCGAAAAGAAGCGCACAGTTGGGTTGAGCATTGCGACTGGCTGCCAGCGGTTCTTTGTGGAACAACCATGCCAACAAAGCTGAAACGGGGCGTGTGTGCCGCAGGCCACAAAGCGCTCTGGCATGAGAGCTGGGGAGGGTTACCCAGCGAGGATTTCTTTCAAAGCCTCGATCCTCTGCTGACTGGGCTCAGAGATCGACTTTTCACCAGGACTTATACAGCGGATCAAGAAGCCGGACGATTGACCGTCGAGTGGGCAGTAGAACTTGGATTGCCCTCTGGCACACCTATAGGCATCGGCGCTTTTGATGCGCATATGGGTGCAGTTGGGGGCGGAATCAAACCTTACAGCTTTGTAAGAGTGATCGGAACTTCGACCTGTGACATGCTCATCGCACCGCCTGAGGATATTGGTAATACGGTGGTGAGAGGAATATGTGGCCAGGTGGAAGGTTCTATAGTTCCCGGAATGATCGGTATGGAAGCCGGCCAATCCGCTTTCGGTGACGTTTTCGCTTGGTTTCGGGATTTGTTGCTCTGGCCGTCTCAAAAGCTCATTGAAAGCAGCAGGGTTGACCGGGAAACGGCTGAACTTCTCGTCAGTGAAATGCAGCAGAACTTATTGCCATCGTTAAGTACCGCCGCCGCTGCAACGCCCTTGCATGATAACCCTGAGGTTGCCCTGGATTGGCTCAACGGCCGTCGAACACCGGATGCCAACCAGGCTCTTAAGAGTGCGATTACAGGGCTTAGTTTGGGAAGTGATGCGCCTCGTATTTTCCGATCACTCGTCGAGGCGACCGCATTTGGCAGTATGGCAATAGTGGAGAGATTTCTCTCAGAAGGGATTCAAATCAACGAGGTGATTGCCATCGGTGGAGTCGCGCGTAAATCACCTTTCGCCATGAAGACTCTTGCCAATGTCCTGAACATGGAAATAAAGGTCGCTCGAAGTGACCAGACGGTAGCGCTGGGTGCTGCAATGTTTGCAGCAGTCGTCGGAGGAGTTTTTACTGATATCCTTGAGGCGCAAGAGAAAATGGCATGTGGTATCGAAGCGATATACGAACCCAGCAAGGAGCACATTAATCACTACCAGTCATTATACAAAAAATACAAGGATATCGGAGTGTTCGTAGAAAAAAAGCTTGCCTAATACGACAATGAATCCTTTTAAATCAATTAAAGAACAAGCCTTTGAATGTAATCGCCAGATTCCTGAACTCGGCCTAGCCATCTATACGTTCGGCAATGTCAGTGCCTATGATTCAGGTCGTGGTGTTTTTGCCATTAAACCTTCCGGAGTGGCGTATACTGATCTGACGCCGGATTTGATGGTGGTTGTCGACTTGAATGGCAAAGTGGTAGATGGTACGCTCAATCCATCTTCGGATACCGATACTCATGTGGTGCTATACAAGTGCTTCTCCGATATCGGCGGTGTCGTTCATACACACTCAACCTATGCCACTGCCTGGGCCCAGGCTCAACGACAAATACCGATCTATGGCACTACTCATGCCGATCACCTGGCATCTGACATCCCTTGTACCAAGATGATGAGCGATGAGATGATCAGCGGCGATTATGAGACAGAGACAGGTAATCAGATCGTAGAGTCTTTCAAAAGTATTTCTCACCAGGAAGTCGAAATGGTTTTAGCCGCCTGTCATGGGCCGTTTACCTGGGGTAAAACAGCTGAAAAAGCCCTGTATAATAGTGCTGTTCTTGAGGAAGTGGCACGGATGGCATTTTTAACCGAAATGATTGAAGCCGATGCGTCACGGCTCAAACAAACTCTTATAGATAAGCATTACCGACGCAAACACGGTGAAGGCGCCTATTATGGCCAGTAAGAAATTTATCTGGAGGTGATTGAGGGTGTTTTCGTCATTTTCCATGGTGGGCGATTATTTGGGTACAGACCCATAGTAACAGGCAATTACAGTTTTCTGCTGGGTGGACCGGCTAAGCGGTTGCAAAGGATCGCATTATTTTCTTTGCAGCTATTTCGATTCTTGATGTACATAAAAACGGAGGAGAATCATGAAAAAGTGGCTTCAAATTATTGCGTGTACTCTTTTTGCCTGCATGATGACTGCAGGCTCGGCGCTGGCCAAAGACAAGATTGTGGTCGGTTTCTCTCAAATTGGTGCAGAAAGTGCCTGGCGTGTGGCCAATACCGATTCAATTGTCTCTGAAGCGAAAAGTCGTCCGCACATTGAGTTGAAATTTTCGGATGCGCAACAGAAGCAGGAGAACCAGATCAAGGCCATTCGCAGTTTTATTTCACAGGGAGTCGATGTCATTGCCTTTTCCCCGGTAGTTGAGACTGGTTGGGAGCCAGTATTGAAAGAAGCTAAAAGAGCTAAAATCCCAGTTATTTTGTCTGACCGGGCCGTCGATGTCCAGGACGACACCCTTTGGGTAACTTTCATGGGATCTGATTTCGTCGAGGAAGGAAGGCGGGCCGGGAACTGGCTCATGGAAAATTACGATCGTCTGAAAAACCCCGACAAGAGCAGCGATGTTGTCAATGTTGTCGAGTTGCAGGGCACTGTCGGTTCGGCACCGGCTATCGATCGTAAGGACGGCTTCGCTGAAGTAACCAAAGGCTCCGCGTTCAAAATCATCAAGTCTCAGAGCGGTGATTTTACCAGGGCCAAGGGTAAAGAGGTCATGGAAGCCTTCCTGAAGTCGGAAGGTAAGAAGATCGATGTGCTTTATGCCCACAACGATGACATGGCGCTGGGTGCTATCCAGGCTATTGAAGAGTATGGTCTGAATCCCGGAAAAGATATCATCATCGTTTCCATTGACGCAGTCCGTGGTGCTTTTGAGGCAATGGTAGAAGGTAAAATCAATTGCACCGTAGAGTGCAGCCCGTTACTTGGACCGCAGCTTTTCGACGCGGTTGAGGATCTGATGGCAGGCAAGGAACTGCCCAAGCGTATTGTTACCAACGAGGGTGTTTTCCCGGCTGAGACTGCTGCTGAAACCTTACCGACCAGAAAATATTAGTACGTATCACCGGATTTTCTGGTGGAGCAGATCCAAATGGATCAGAACAATGTGCTGATCGACATAAAAAGGGTGAGCAAGGCCTTTCCGGGCGTGCTTGCCCTGGATCAGGTGAATTTGTGCCTGCGAGGTGGTGAGGTGCACGGTTTGATGGGGGAAAACGGGGCAGGCAAGTCCACCCTCATCAAAGTGTTGACCGGACTTTACCCGAGGGACACCGGGGAGATTTTATTCGAGGGAGAACCATTCTCCCTGTCGTCCCCGCAGGAGGCGGCTGATCATGGCCTTAGCACCCTCTACCAGGAAATCAACCTGATCCCCGCACTCTCGGTTGCCGAAAACATCTATATCGGGCGCGAACCAATGCGCTTTGGCCGCATCGACTGGAAACAAATCAATGGCGATGCCAGCCTGGCCATCCGCAAGCTTGATCTTGACATCGATGTCACCCAGCCGGTTTCCTCATATTCTGTGGCCATTCAGCAACTCGTGGCTATTACCCGGGCTCTTGAAATATCGGCCAAAGTTCTGATTCTCGATGAGCCTACCTCAAGTCTTGATCTGGCTGAGGTCGCTCAACTCTTCAAGGTGATAAGAAAGCTTAAAGAAGACGGCATCGGTATTCTTTTCGTTACTCATTTTATCGATCAAGTTTACGAAATCACAGATCGGATAACGGTACTCAGAAATGGTGCTTTTATCGGTGAATATGAAACACAAAAACTGCCGAGGATCGAGTTGATCGCTCACATGCTCGGCAAGGATCCTGAAACGTTTTCTCTGGAACAGACGGCCGGGAAAACACAGCAGGAAAAGACGAAGACAGGTCAGACATTGCTTGATGTAAAACAACTCGAGCGCAAAGGTTCGATGATGGCCTTTGATCTTACTATCAATAAAGGAGAAGTCCTGGGGTTGGCTGGACTGCTCGGCTCCGGTCGCACTGAAATAGCGCGCTTGCTTTTCGGAATAGACAGGTCCCACAAGGGCACCATCCTACTGGACGGTGAGGAGACCGTCATCTCATCACCTCGAAAGGCTATCAGCCATTTATTTGCTTTTTGCCCGGAGAATCGGAAGGAAGAAGGGATTATTGAAGATCTGACCGTTCGGGAAAATATCATTCTTGCCCTGCAGGCAAGGCAGGGCATTTTCCGTCCACTTTCCGGCAGGCGGCAGAGCGAGATTGCTGACAAATACATCGAACTTCTTGATATCAAAACGCCTTCTGATTCACAGGCAGTCAAAAACCTTAGTGGTGGAAATCAGCAGAAAGTTATTATTGCTCGCTGGCTAGCCACTGAACCCCGATTTTTGATCCTTGATGAACCGACAAGAGGCATTGATGTCGGGGCGAAGGCTGAGATCCAGAAATTGATTCTCGGGCTGAGCGAGGATGGGCTGGCAATCCTTTTCATCAGTTCTGAGCTTGAAGAGGTGATTGCCTGCTGTGACAGAATTGCCGTATTGAGGGACAGGAAGATTCTTTCAGAACTATCAGGTGAGGCTATTGAAGAAACCAATATCATGCAGGTTATCGCCAGCAAGGATGTGAATCAATGAGTCAGGTTCAATGGCTTAGAAGCGAGAATTTTCAGAGAATGCTGTGGCCGCTGATGGCGCTTGTCGGCATTCTTCTGTTTAACTTCTTTTTTACACCAGGGTTCTTTCACATCGAGATAAAAGATGGCCGGTTTTTCGGGTCATTGGTTGATATAGCAAATCGAGCGGCTCCTGTAATGCTGCTTGCTATCGGAATGACGCTGGTCTTTGCCACAGGTGGCGTGGATCTGTCTGTGGGCGCCGTTATGGCAATCAGCGGTGCAATTGCCGCAACTGTGATCCGTCCCGATTATGTCAAAGGAGTCCTCGAGTATGGAGAGGTGCAATCACTTTTCCTCGTCCTGTCCATTCCTTTGTTTTTTTCGCTGCTTGCCGGTTTGTGGAATGGTTTACTAGTCGCTGTCATTGGTATTCAACCGATCATAGCCACGTTGATTTTGATGGTGGCCGGTCGGGGCATTGCCCAACTGATCACCCAAGGACAAATAGTTGTCTTTATCCACGAACCATTTCAGTATATCGGTTCAGGCTTTTTATTTGGTCTGCCATTCCCCATTATCCTTGTCTTGCTGACTTTCACCGTAACCTATCTGTTAACCCGCAGAACCGGGCTCGGTCTATTTATCGAAGCGATAGGGGCGAACAGTATAGCCAGTCGTTTTATGGGTATCAGAGAACGAATGATAACCCTTTCAGTCTATATCTTTTCCGGTTTCTGCGCGGGCCTTGCAGGGCTGATTGTCTGTGCCGACATCAAAGCTGCCGATGCTAATAACGCCGGCTTGTTTCTTGAACTTGATGCCATCGCAGCTGTTATCATCGGTGGAACCATGTGGGGAGGGCGATTCACGGTTTTCGGCTCAATCGTAGGCACACTTATAATCCAAAGCCTTACTACCACCATTTTAACGAGAGGTGTTGCTCCGGAGGTAACACTCGTATTTAAAGCGTTCGTAATTATTCTGGTCGCACTGATTCAGTCAGAAAAGTTTCGCCAACTATTTTCGAACCGGATGGCGGGTGAAAAGGTGCGTACATCATGAAACTGCACTTGAATCAAAAAAATATCCCGTTGCTGGCCACCATCGCCGTTTTTCTGCTTATTTATCTAGCCGGGTCCGTCCTCTATTCAAATTTTTTCTCTCTACGTGTCTTTGTAAACCTGTTTATCGATAACGCCTTTGTTGGAGTTATCGCCATAGGAATGACTTTTGTCATCATTTCTGGCGGCATCGATCTTTCCGTTGGTTCAGTGGTTGCCCTCGCCGGCGTCCTGGCGGCGAAAATGATGCATGACTTTGGTGTCCATCCGATTCTGGCATTCAGTATCTGTCTGGGATTGGGCGCGATGTTCGGTATGATTATGGGTTGTCTGATTCATTTTTTTGAACTGCCTCCTTTTCTCGTCACCCTGGTGGGCATGTTTTTGGCGCGGGGATTGGCGTTTCTGGTCAGCCTCAACGCGATTCCAATCAAGCATCCGGTCGTAAACGCTATTATCGATTTTGGCATCCCGCTTGGATTCAGAGCCTGGTTGCCGGCTACTGCAATGATCTTTATCGCAGTAACCTTGGTAGGTATCTATCTTCAACACTATACCCGTTTTGGGCGCAATACCTACGCCATTGGCAGCAGCGAGCAATCGGCAATTCTCATGGGGCTTCCGGTTGGCCGGACCAAGATTCTGGTTTATACATTCAACGGTTTTCTCAGTGCCCTGGCCGGTGTTGTGTACTCGCTTTATACTTCATCTGGCTACCCCCTGGCCTGTGTGGGGTTAGAACTCGATGTCATAGCTGCTGTGGTGATTGGAGGTACACTGTTGAGCGGAGGGTCAGGCTATGTGGCAGGAACCTTGATAGGCGTTCTGATTCTCGGTCTTATTCAGACCTTTATCACGTTTCAGGGAACTTTGAGCTCCTGGTGGACGAAGATTGTTATAGGGGTCCTGCTCTTTGTATTCATCCTCCTGCAGCGTTATTTGTCAAAAGCCGGGGCAAGGAGATAGGTCAAAATAGATGTCATTTTCAGGTTGTTAAAAGTCTAATGCTAACACCGCTTACATTAATCTCAATCTAATAATCTCAGTATTCAATAAGAGAGTTAAGTTCTAGGCAGGGAGAACATATGAAAACACGAAAACTCGGAAAACAAGGTTTTTCTATTAGTGAGATAGGGCTTGGTTGCTGGCAGTTTGGTGGCGATTTTGGGGAGATGCAGGAAGAAACCGCAATCTCAATCATGGAAACAGCTGTAAATAATGGAGTTAATTTCTTCGATACGGCAAATGTTTATGGGGCAGGAAGGAGCGAGGAACTCATCGGCAGGTTTCTGAAGGAGTGTGCTTCACCCGTTGTAGTGGCGACCAAATTCGGCCGAGGTGATGGCGTATATCCTGACAACTACTCAGAAAACATTTTACTGCAATCTATTGAAGCTTCATTGAAAAGGCTCGGAACCGATACGATTGATTTACTCCAACTACACTGCATTCCGACTGAGGTGCTTCGCCAGGGAGACGTCTTTGATTGGTTGAGGCGTGCGAAACAGAATGGGCTCATAAAGCACTTCGGTGCAAGTGTTGAGACGGTGGAGGAGGGACTCATATGCATAGAGCAGGATGGTCTGCTGTCGCTTCAGGTGATCTTCAATATCTTCCGGCAGAAAATGGTGAATGAACTGCTGCCTCAGGCCAAGACACGCGGTGTGGGTATTATTGCCCGACTCCCCCTTGCCAGTGGATTACTTTCCGGCAAGTTCACACGCGATACGACCTTCGTTAAAACAGACCATAGAAATTTCAATCGTGACGGTGCTAGTTTTAACGTGGGAGAAACCTTTGCAGGATTACCGTTCGAGAAGGGAATCGAACTAATTGATCTGATAAAGGGGATTCTTCCTCATGATCTATCCATGGCCCAATTGGCATTACGCTGGATCCTTGACCATGATGCCGTATCAACGGTAATACCTGGAGCGAGTTCATCATCGCAGGTTAAGACAAACACTGATAGCTCGGAACTGGAGCGGATTGCCGAAGTCTTGCATAAGAATTTAAGAAATCTATACGATGAACAAATTCATATTCATATCCGCGGGCCATATTAAACCTCTACTAAGGCAGAGCGCTGGATATACAAAGCTGTTTAATCAATCGGCATATCTCCATCAATTACTACAACCATCAAGCCAAATGACTGTAAAAGGTACCGTATAGGATTAAAAGAGTGTTTTAAGGTTTTCAGGTGTTAGATCGCTGAGCCTCTCTACGATGATGTCGGCATCTGAGAGTTCTTCTTGAGCATGGGTTGTGCATACGGCCACACATTTCATGCCGCCGCGTTTCGCCGCTTCTACGCCAACTTGTGCATCCTCAATGACCAGGCAGTCCGTGGGTGCTACTCCAAGATTTTCAGCCGCCAGCAGGAACGTTGCGGGGTCTGGTTTTCCTTGAAGAGTCGATCCGGAGACCATGGCCTGAAAATAGTCGGCCAGATTAAGCCCTTCAATCACACAATCAATGTTCTGCCGAGGTGCCGAGGAAGCGACAGCCTGGGAGAAACCTGCCTTGCTGAAGCGTTCGATCCATTCTCTCACTCCCGGAAGAGGCACAAGGGCATGCTGTACATCTTGTCTGAATAGTTCTTCTTTCAAGCCGCCAATGGTCTCTACTTCCTCATTCGTAGCGTCCCTTTCAAGAAGCAGGGACAGGATACCCTGGTTATTCATGCCAAAGGTCTCATTGAAGAATCTTCGGGTAAAGGATATTCCGAATCTAGACAATGATTTCTCCCAGGATATGTAGTGGGCTTCCCCACTGTCAACTATCACGCCGTCCATGTCCCAAAGAACCCCGAGATTCAAATTTAGAGCAAGCATCCTTTGTTTTCCTTGTCTATTGAATGATCGTATCAAGTTCTGGATTGACAGTTATCACACTGATCATCCATTTTGCCGGTATCACTGCCACGAATGGTAATTTTGCTAAATTCATAGCAGCACCTTAATTGAAAGATTTATGGAAGGTATATAATAGCTTCTGCCTCAATATTTGAACCCAAGGGGAGTGCTGAAACCTGGACTGCACTTCGAGCAGGATAAGGGGATTGAAAATGTCGGCTATATACCTCATTGACTTGCTGAAAATCAGCCATATCGGTCAAAAAAAGAGTTACTTTGACAACATCGGCCATTGATCCGCCAGCCGACCTTACAATTGCTGAAATGTTGTCAAAAACCTGTTCTGCTCGAGCGGCAATGTCGCCATCGACCATTTCCCCCTTATCAGGATTTATTGGTAACTGCCCGGACACGAAAAGAAATTGTCCTGCTACGATTCCCTGAGAATATGGTCCTATAGCCTTTGGTGCTTGGGTGGTGGAGATGGAATCAGCTTTTTTCATAGTGTTCCCCCGAGGAAATTGAAAAAGCTTAAAGGATGTGGTGAATGTCGAATGTCGACATTTAAACCTATGCCCGATGTAAATCTACATTGCCAACCTTTTTTTAAAATTTAAATGTTGCCAGGCTAAAACAAGAGGCGATTCGCTATGACTATCAATCCCTATGTTGGTTTTCGAGATTTCTTAAGATGGGGAAAGAATCAGATGATATTGTCAATAATCGTTGCCGCTGGGGAAGAGGTGTTTGGGAAATCCTCATATGAATATGGATAAAATGGTTAAGTAAAATAGGCTCCATTTCACGGTTTGAATCGTAAAGTGGAGCCAAAACAGCAGGAGTTTATTCCGCTTTTTCTTGTATCATTTTCACCGAGCAGCGGAAAATTGAGGCAAAAAGGATGGCAGAAAACCATTCGACTGCTCTTTCCTTTCACCTGGAATAGGTACAACAGTGACGGGTACTTTTGATCTTTTCATGACTCGTTTAGAGAGGGTTGTCGTAAAGGTGAAAAAAGTCTTCTCGTGCGCTCCCAACACAACGAGGTCGCAGTCCGAGTCAACTGAATGTTTTAGAATCTGCTCTTCGGCATTGCCGAACACGACTTTATTTACAATTTTTAAGCCGAGCTCTTCTGGATAAAGTCCATCTTCTCTACCGAGCTTCTTACGAATAAAAGTCTGGCGATTTCTATGTGCCATCTCGTCGACTGATTTGTTACTTTCCCGATTAAGTATTTGCCGCTTATCCTCTTTGCTGAGGTATGACATAGCAAAAGTCATAGCTGCATTTTGTGAATATCTATCTATGACATGTAAACAGACGATTTCGGCGTTAAACTGCTTCGCAAGATAGAGTACATATTGGTACACTTTAGGTGCGGATTCAGTCAGGTCCGTTGCGTAAAGAATTCTTTTGATATGATTATTGTTGGTCATCGTGTCCTGAACCATTTGTTTGGCATTGTTTGAGTTCATAAGGTGGCTCCTTGCTTTTGATAGTATTGTTATGCGTTCTGATAATTTTATAAAAGCAAAGGGCGTGCCAGAATTGAAAATTAAGTAGATACAGCGTGTTACGAATTAGAGCGTTGGCGGGGCGAATGCGTTTATGCAATTTAAATGCATTATTGCATAAAGCTATAGTTTCCTCGAGAGAGTTGACTGATGGACGCCTAAAATTTTTGCAGCTTCAACCTGACTCCCAAACTCCTCTATTGTTTGTTGGATAATATCTTTTTCAAACTGAGAAACTTGTTGGCTGAGAGTACCGTCATAGTGTGGTAACTGGCTTGAAGTGTCTATTGTTTTTGTGGTTGCCCACTCGAGAACTTGCTCGCCTGTGATTTCTCCTCCTCCGGTGGCAATGAGCAGACGCTGAATAAGGTGGGAAAGCTCCCGTACATTACCTTTGAAAGGGAGTTGTGCAAGCTCGTTTAGGGCCTCAGGTGTGAGAGAAGCCTCAATCCCAAATCTGGTTGAGTACTGTTCGAGAAAAAAACGAGCCAGGGGGGGGATCTCTTCTGTTCGTTTTCGCAGAGGGGGGAGTTCGATCGGCATACCGTTGAGTCGAAAATAGAGATCATCTCGAAAGATTTTATTGGCCATCATGGCTGCCAAATTTCTATTTGTGGCTGCAATAACAGTGCAGTCAACAGGGATCGGACGTGTCCCACCCACAGGGTAAATCTGACTTGTCTCAAGAAACTGGAGAAGTTTGACTTGGAGAACGTAAGGAAGTTCACTGATTTCATCCAGGAATAATGTCCCCCCATCTGCAGCTTGTATGCGACCTTTCTTACCTCCGGCTGCGGCACCGGTAAAGGCACCCCCTGTATGGCCAAAAAGTTCCGATTCCACCAGTTGATCCGGGATAGCCCCACAGTTGATGGCAATAAAAGGTCCTTTTCTTCTCGGGGACTGGTCATGAATAAAGCGGGCGAACATTGTTTTTCCAACCCCTGATTCTCCGGTAAGAAGCACGGGTACGGGGAATTTTGCAACCTGCAGCGCCAGGTTGAGCTGCTTTTTCATAATAGTACTTTTTACAATGATCCCGCTTAATGTGTACTGCTGAGTTTTTGGGAC
>CAJQNS010000112.1 GCA_905479735.1 uncultured Desulfofustis sp. | reverse complement strand
TCACTTTCTGGATTCGCCCATCAAAGTCCTGGATTCCAAAACTGATCACATTAAAACCAAGTGCCCTCAGTAACTCCAATTTTGCCGGGGTAACGATCTGTAGGTCAGGGAAGGCCTCGATGGAGTGCTCGTGGCTGCCATCTAAATTGAATTTCAGACGATCTGATATCGCCCGATGAATGGTCTCGAGCTGGTTCAGACTGAGAAGGGTGGGGGTTCCCCCTCCCCAATGCATGTGTGTGGCCCCCCGCCAGCCGCCGCCTTTAAGAATCTCGAGCCTGATGTCCATATCTCTGACAAGGTAGTCTAGATAGAGGTCGAGTTCGCTGTCGTCCTTCAGCGGTTCCTTGTAACACATGCAATAGTGGCAGATCTCTTTGCAATAGGGAAAATGAAAATAGAGAAAAGATATATCAGACGAGCCAAGGCTCTGATTATGCTGCTCCAAGGAACTCCGCTGCTTCCAGAATGACTCAACTGGATAACTCAGATAGAGGGGGATGGCGTTTTCATTGTAGCGCATGGAAAGGCGCTCCCATTCGAGCATTTCCCGATGGTTCATGAAGCTAATCCCCTCCTTGTCGGATGTCAGGATGATCAAGCTGAAAGCTGTCTATCAGGGGTATTGAACTGACCATAAGATAGTTCATGGGATTAATTCGGCAACTGCCGTTCGATCTATCTTTCCAGTGGAAGTTCGAGGAAGCGCACTGACAAAATGAATGTCCTCGGGCACCATGTAGACTGGCAGGTTTTCGCTGCAGAAACGGCGAACCTCTTCCTCATTCAGGTCGGTATTGAGTTCAGCAACCAAAACAGCCGATATGGTCGATCCAAACTCTTCTGAAGGTCTCACATATACTGCATTTTCCTTGATTTCGAAATGGGCTGACAAAATTGTCTCTATCTCGCCAAGTTCGATACGATATCCCCTGCTTTTTATCATGGTATCACATCGGCCATGATAGATAAGCAGTCCGTTTTCGTCCAGGTGGACCATATCTCCAGTTTTGTAGACAAGTCCCTGCTCATCTGGGTCAAAAAGATTTTCGCTGAGAACTTCGCCGGTTTTATGTTCGTCCTGCCAATAGCCGTTCATTAAAGTCGGACCTTTTACGTACAACTCTCCAATGTCACCACGAGGTGTCAGGCCGCCGGATTCGGAAACCACATAACCGGTGACGCCGTCACACAATGAGCCGATGGGAATATCCATCCCGGCCGCAGGGGGGGCCTTGACTTGATGGTAGGAAATCACGTTGGTTTCAGTCGGCCCATAGAGATTGTAATATTTGACCTCCGGCATCATTAGCATAAGTCTTCTGAGGTACTTGGATGGGAAAACTTCGCCGGCAAAAAGGATTCGCTTTAGCTCCGGAAAGTTTCTGTCTTCAAGACCGCCGTGCAGAACCAGTTGGATCAGTGCGGTGGGTACCGAATACCAGGTGGTAATCTTGTTCTGAGCAATGAAATCAGCGATCGATTTGGGAAATGTAGACCACCCTTGTGGAATCAAGCAAATCGTGGCGCCGGCAGCTATGGCTACGAAGATGTCGAATATGGAAAGATCGAAATGCAGGGGAGCGTGTGATGAAAGGATGTCGCCACTGTCTATCTCAAAAGTCGTTTGGGCCCAGTCGACAAACGAGCAGGCGGAACGGTGACTGACCATGACACCTTTAGGCCGTCCCGTCGATCCTGAAGTATAGAGAATGTAAGCAAGGTCATCATCAGGGGCAGGCGGGATCGGCTCAACAACGGAAATAGACGTGTCTTCCGCATCGTCTTTGAAATAAACCTGGATACCGGTCAGTTCAGTTTTGGAGTTTTGCTTGTTTGCATCAACAATCACTATGTGCCCCAATGTTTTTGTCCGGGATACGATCGAGTGCACAACAGGAAGTTTTGCAGAACTCGTGATCAGCCATTTGAGGCTGCAGTCGCTTATTATCCTGCTTAGTCGCTGCTCGGGAGCGGATGGATCCAGGGGAACATAGCATGAACCGGCCTTTAAAACACTGAAAATGGCAACAATTGCCTCCGGCGATTTATCCAGAAAGATGCCGACACGTTCGCCTGCGCTCAGCTCACTTTTCTGGAGCAGGGCGCCAAGTTGGCTGCTTTTTCGATCGAGATCTCGGTAAGAAAGGGTTACTTCTTTGAACCTCACTGCGGTATTGTCGGCCTGTGTCCGGCAGCTCTGGGAGAGGTATGTAAGTAATGACCGTTTCACGGCAGCATTATTTAAAGCAAAAGCGAGGAGATGATATTTTTCTGTACTTCCGATGTTCCGGAATAGAGGGAACTGGCAAGCGCGTCTCTCAGCTCCCGCTCAATTTCATATTCAACCATGTAGCCATAGCCCCCGAATATCTGCAGGGCATCACGGCAGTTCTCGATGTATGCCTCGCTGATGCTCAGCTTGGCCAGGGAGGTGTCGAGCGCTGCAGACTTTTTCAGCGATTTAAGCCAGGCAGCTTTGTAGAGCATCAGGCGGCTGGTTTCCAGTCGCACTTTCATCTGAGCAATTTTGTGGGCAATGGACTGATGCGCGCCAATGGGCTGGTCACCAATTTTTCTGGTGTTCGCGTAATTCAGACAATCGCTGAGCAAGCGGTCCATGATGCCAATACAATTGGCCAGGATCAGGCCTCGCTCCCATTCCATACTGCTGCTGAACAAGATGCCGCCACCCCCTTCTTCGCCAATGAGATTGCCTGCAGGTATCCTGCAGTTGTTAAATCCAAGCTCTGACATGGGGCTGGTTCGCAGACCCATTTTCTCGATTTTCTCTCCCACGAACAATCCAGGGGTATTTTTTTCAACAAGAAAGCAGGAAAGACCGAAAAATCCGCCGGCCTTATTAGTGGTGGCATAGACGATGAAGATATCAGCAACGGGAGCATTGGTGACGAACGTTTTACTCCCGTTTAGCACGTAGTGGCCATTTTCTTTGACTGCGGTCGTGCGCAGCCCATAAGCATCTGAGCCGCTGTCTGCCTCTGTCATTGCATTTGCTGCAATTAATTTGCCTGAGACCATTCCCTCCAGATAGCGCTTTTTCTGTTCGTTAGAACCATGGAGCAGGATGGGAACAATGCAGGTGAGAATGTGCGCGTTGATTGAAAATATCAGCCCATTATCCTTACACCCCTGGCCGATGCCTTCCATAATGGCTGCATAGTAGAGGGGGTCCAGGCCAAGACCCCCGAGTTCTTCAGGAACGAGAATACCCTGCAGACCGAAATCAGCGCATGCCTTCCAGCCTTTGAAAGAGAACTCACCGTTCCTGTCCCTTTCAAGAATAGAGTCGTTAAGTTCGGCCTGGGCAAATTCCAGTGCCGATGTCTTGAACTCTTGCTGGCGGGTTGTATATGAGAGATTCATAATCCTATTTTTTCAAGATTTATTTCATCTTGTCATTAACCAGTTGCATTATACCGTTGATCGAACCCGAATCGATGGTGAATTCACTAATATCCAGTGGGATGTTAAAGCTGGACTCGATATAGGCGAGCAGTTTGATAAAGCCAATTGAATCTATGATTCCGCTTTCGAAGAGCTGATCATCGTCTCCAATTGAACCGTCTCCATTCATGAATGTGTCAATGATATATTTTTTTATCTTATCTTTTACCATGATACTCCATTGGGTTGAAAAGACCTTGGCCCATCTGGATTTCCAAGGCAGTTCTCGTATCCATCTATGGTTGGTGCATCGGTTGGCGCGAACCGCAGCCCGTCAAGTCACGTGCGCACACAAGCTGATCATTCATATCTGGCATATTTGTTTGTATAAGAATGTCACTATTGAAAAATTGTGTCAGAACTTATTGGTCTGATCTTACCGGGAGGTGAAGAGAAAGACAGCTTAACTGAAAAGGACCTCCTAAATGCTCCTCCTATAGTTTGTATCAATCATTATATATGGAGCCTCTTGCAAAAGTAAGCTCATCGGTTGAATGTTGAATTTCGCTGTCACACTTCAATACCCTGTCAATCTGATAAGCTGATCGGCAAACAGCGTGACAATCCCAAACATTAAATGCATCATTACTTTGGCGGGACCACGAACCATAACGTTCCGCCCACCATATTCCTCTTTCAATCGCCCGTTGAAGCGTTCCACGGAGCTGCGCTCGTTGTATCTTTTTGCCTCATGGGGACACATCGGCAATGATTCGCCACGCCGCGGATTCCGGTCGATAATCGCTACGTGCCCCAGCGCTTGACTCTGTTCCCGGATCTGCTTCGCATCATAAGCGGCATCCATGAGATCATAGCAGTACCTCACCTTGCTGCTGGTCAGCTTGATCAGCGGTATCGCTACCTGGCTGTCGTGCACCGAGGCAGAGGTCAGAACTACACTGAGTGGCAACATGGTATCATTGACATCAGCATGGAGTTTATACCCATTCCAGCTTTCTTGATATCCCTTGGCATTTCTCTTGGTGCCACGGTTACAGACGTTCGACAGTTCAGCAAGGGCTGTTGCCGGCTCCTGCTGCACCTGCCTATCCAGTCGCGTTACTGCCTGCGGCGGGCGGTGCTCTCCCTTGGCCGGTCGTCCCCGTTTGCGTGCAACTTTCACGCGCTTCTTTTTCTTTGCCGCTTTCTCTCGACCTATAATTGCCGTCGAGTCGCGGCTGACATGGCCGATCAACTCACCGTGCAAGTAGTCATGCACCAGAGCATCATGAACAACCGAGCCCAATCCTGCATTGGCAAATTCGGCAAAAGCACGAGAGAATGTCGATTCCGAAGGTAGATCCTGTTGCTTGGGAAATCCGCATATCATCCGCAGATTGGGACGAGCGTGTAGTTCATTAATCAAACTCCTGGTATGCGGATAGCCAAAGAACGCCTTGGCCACATAACTGCGCCCTATTGCTCGGCGTTCCGCCGCTGGCCGGCCCGTCCACTTTTGGCGCCTCGGTATATGACGCTCTATTTCAATGATCTCAAGGATCTTTACCAAGTGCTTCTCTTGCTCAGACAATGGAGAAACACAACATTGTTCGAGGTTGGGAAATAAACTTCGTTGTAATCTTCCCATCAACCATGATACTTTCTCATTGAGCTTCATACTGATTCTCCTGTGTTATTTGTTGGCCAAACAAAATATAACAGAAGATCGGGTGAAGCTCAATTATTTCAATATATTACAGTGATATTTGTGGGTTTTTCCTACCTCATCACCATTCTCACCTGGAGAGTTTTGCAAGAGGCTCCAACAATTTGATATTAAAAACAAAATAAAAAACACCAATTTCAGGAATGTATAGTGCAAGATTAATTGTAACCAAACCATTTTAGGCCACAAAATCATAAAAGATGGAGGCCCGTCATGAGTGAATGGTTAATTTTCCT
>CAJQNS010000111.1 GCA_905479735.1 uncultured Desulfofustis sp. | reverse complement strand
GCCTTGTTTTCAAAAATATAAGGATCTTCAGTTGTTTGAAATATTATTTTTCGATTTCTGGTGATTCGCTTCTCTAACTGGGGATGTCTTCTCAGGTAATCAACAAGCTTTTCGGATACAATCTGTCCCTGTTCAAGAATTTTTATACGTTCCGGTAAATATTTTTTTATCACATCAAGAAGTAAAGGGTAATGAGTGCAACCAAGAATCAATGTGTCTAAATTGTTATTTTTCTGCAGAATATTGCTGACGTTCTTTTCTATAAAAAACTCAGCACCCGGTGAGCCGATTTCGTTGTTTTCCACTATGGGAACCCACATTGGACATGCTTCCTGAACCGTGGAAACTATTTTTCCCCCAGACCACTTGTGCAACTCCATCGGGTAGGATTCCGAAACAACTGTTCCAACGGTACCCAGGACTCCCACCTGTCCATTTTTTGTAATCTCGGCAGCTTTTTCCACACTTGGACGAATGACGCCCAGTACGCGTCGGTCTGGAGCAATATGAGGCAAGTCCAGTTGCTGTATATTCTTTAGAGCTTTTGCAGACGCTGTGTTACAGGCGATAACCACAAGGGGGCAGTTTTGCCGGAGGAGGTAGTTTACAGCTTGCAGCGAATACTTATAAACCACATTAAATGAACGTGTACCATAAGGTGTCCTGGCATTATCTCCCAGATACAGAAAATCATACTCGGGCATGGTCTTGATCAACTCTTTAAGAACCGTCAGTCCGCCGTAACCTGAATCAAAAACGCCTATGGGTCCCTTCATCTAATAACCGTTAGGTCAGTCATCAAGGCAGTCGCAGAAAAAATAGAACCGCCCAGTTAAAACAACACGCCTCAAAAATCACTCCACACGGATGGTACAATACTATTTTTCCGTCTCTCTTTGAAAATAATTGATATTCAACAAACATCTTGCCTATAAACCTTCGAACCGCTTGGAGATTTAATCCTCTTTGATCTGTACCATGATCAATTGTCCCCTGGCATGGACCGAGCCATCTGTGGAAAGGGTGACACTGACGGTCACTTTGCGTTTCTTGATCTCCTCCACCCTTGCTCTTAATTCCACTTCTTTACCCACCGGTGTCGGACTCAGGTAATCGACCTTCAGGGACGCGGTAACAAAGCGAGGCATTGCCCCCGGCTCCATCTCTATATTTAGCTCCCTCGCTTTGGCAGCAGCTGCAGTCCCTGCACCGTGGCAGTCCATGAGGGAAGCAATCAGCCCCCCGTACAGGATATCCTTCATACCCCCGGAATAAAAAATCTTCGGCACGATACGACAGACTCCTTCATCACCGTCCCAAAAACTTTTTATCTGGTGCCCATTCTCGTTGAGACGCCCACATCCATAACAATGGGAATAGTCGTCCGGGTAATAATCCTGAAACGCCATATCGCTCATGTTTTTCCTTTCTTTATTTTTCAATCTTTGCTGGATTTACCATTAACAACGTACAACTAAACTGCCGCATTAGAGGTCCGCTCAAAGGCTTTCGCCTCAGTGCTCCAGATAAATGTTGTCCTCCACTGATTACCTTGGGTTTGCAGTTAAGCCTGTACCAATGAACTTCGCCCCCAGACGTTAGTCTCAAATTGAAAGATGGTTGAAATTTATCCTTTGTCAAACTTTATACTTTTTTTGTCCGTCGACCAGAGGCGATAGTGTACCTCAACGCCCTCAGGTACATACACAACGATTGGCAGACGACTATTGTAGCGGATCAGATAGGGATCCCCCCCAAGAGTAATAAAACGAGGCGTCTTTTTTACATTGGGGTCAACAGCCATCAATGTGCCGCCCATAGGACCTATGTCTGTCACGACATATTTTGGAAATCCCCAGCCATTAATCACCTTTTTCTCGATTTCCCCTCCGAAAAAATAGTTATTGGCGTCATCGAGCAGTACTGTTTTGCCCACAATCAACTCCACGCGAAAGAGAGATTCGTTCTCTTTTTCATCCACTTGCAAAACGTAACGAACCATACCCTGCTCAGCTGGAGGGAATGCTTTCATGTTATCGGCAGCCAAACTCATTTGCGGGGCCAGCACAAGAAATAGTAAACTGGCTATCAATGTAAGTTTCATTTAACCTCCGAGATAGTGAAACCGTCTAAGTGGAGAGGACTTCGCGGTTGAAACCGACAAAAGCGTCCAGGTAAAGATCCACCCTAAAAGAGCTATCTGAAGCTTTTTAGGGGGCCCAACTCGGACCGACTTGACTTGAACCATGGACTTGTTAGAGATATCTACTCTGACACCTTTTCTAGAATGTGAAGCCAACACTTAAATAACCGGAAGTCTGGTTACTCTCCGATTTCTCACGCACTGTCCCGTTGGCAGCACCGCCAAATGATTGATTTTGGCTGCCATCAACAGCAATCCTGAGGTAATGGAAACCAGCTTTCAAAAACCAGGATGAAAGAAAACGATAGGTTCCAGCCACATCAATCATGTACCCATCCCCGTCCATGTCTCCCTGTGACACCAACACCGGTGTTCTTGCCAGGTGAAAATCTTCATCAGCAGCATCGACCCAAGGAGAGTAGGCCAAACTTCCTGCCAAGGTGAAGTTGGGAGTGACCTGGAAGTCAGTGCCCATAAGAAAATAGGGCATTCTGTATGTCATTTCATACGTTATGCTGACACTGCCGTCTCCATATGCTTCGACCCCAGGAAGCCCGGACGGTGAATATTGATAGATGCCCTGAGCCTCATACTCAAAATTTTGGTACTGATAACCAAATCCTGCGTAGATTTCCCAGACCTGACGCTTCATGAACACCCATTCAACGTCTATATCCCAGATCAATGCATCAAAATCTGAAATCTCTGACTCGGAAAAGATATCAAGCCTACCGGGAATTATCCAGTCCGAGTCTTTCATGTTGCCGCCGGGATCATTGATGTTTTTTTTCACGACAGCGTTGATGCGCCATGAAGAACCAATATCTATCCCAGCATCAATTCTAGCCAACCAGATATCCAGTGGCCACTCAAGTTGACTGAAGGGGAAGTAGGCATTTACCACAGAACCATCTGGATAAACAATAGGCCCGCCTATTGAGTAGGTTGTATCGCCTGACATAAGCTCGGTGCCAATTGACAGATCGAATTCAACCGGCCCAGCCGACTTGTTTGTCTGTGTACCAGCGCTCTCACCTGCAGCGAACACTAGACCTGGACTAAGAAATCCAAGAATGAGTCCAAATGCTATCGTCTTGTGATTTTTTGCTCGCTCCACTTTTTCTCTCCAGTAACCCGGTGTCCTCGATGGGGGCTATGGGGATGATTCAAACCCCAGCCGATAACACCTTATACGGAACATATTTTTACGGTGCTCAAATGCCTAAAGATACATCGGGATTATACCGATGCCAACATATATCAAAGCGACTGTGTACAGCCCAGACAGGGTGGTGGTGTGGTCATGGACTGTGTTAAAATTCTTGAATCAGCCTTAATCCAGTAATGTGTATTACTCGAGCCTGGTTCAGTGGTTTGGAGATAATAGACTTGAGAGGTAGAGATCAGCTAGCAAAGGTCAGGTCAGGAGCATCGAATCGTTGGCCAGTTCTTCTCCCTGGGCCTTGTAGAACTGCTCCAGAAGGTCATCAACGCTGAGGCTGCTTTTTTTCTCACCACTGACGTCAAGAATGATCCTCCCCTGATGCAGCATGATAAGACGGTTGCCGAATTCGATGGCGTGCTTCATATTGTGAGTGATCATCAGGGTGGTCAAGCCCTGGTCGGCAACGATCTCCCGGGTCAGTGCCAGGATCTGCCCCGCAGTCTTCGGATCGAGCGCGGCAATATGTTCGTCGAGCAACAGGACTTCGGGACGCACCAGGGTGGCCATCAGCATGGTCAGGGCCTGACGTTGTCCGCCGGAAAGCAGACCGACCCGGTCCTGAAGCCTGTTTTCGAGTCCCAGACCTATTTTGGCCAACTCCGAAGAGAACAGATCCCTGTCTCCGGATCTTACCCCCGGCCCAAGTCCCCTTCTCTTTCCCCTTCTCAGGGCTAAGGCCATATTCTGCTCGAGGGTCGCTGACGGGCAGGTCCCCAGCAGTGGATCCTGAAACACCCTGGCAAGCAGTTTCGCCCGTTTGTATTCGGGCCACCTGGTAACATTCAATTGGCCGATGGTGATCGAACCGGAATCGAGAAAAAACGACCCTGCCAGGGCGTTGAGCAGGGTCGACTTACCCGCACCATTGGAGCCGATCACCGTAATAAAGTCGCCGTTCGCTACACTCAGATCGATATCGTTCAGTGCCAGTACTTCATTGACGCTGCCACGGTGAAAATATTTGGTGCAGTGATCTACGGTTATCATTGGGCCAGCAGTTTTTTCTTGAGGTTCGGCGCAATCAGGGCGCCGATCACCAGCAGGGCGGTAATCAAATTGAGATCGCTCGGGCTGAAGGTGAAACCGCCAAAGTCGAAGCTCAAGGCCAGGGCAATGGCCAGCCGATAGACCACCGATCCCAACACTGCGGCAATTATCGCCCGGGCAATCGAGCTGGAGCCAAACACGGTTTCACCAACGATGACCGAGGCCAGACCGGCGATTATCGTTCCAATACCCATGCCCACATCGGCAGCCCCCTGATTCTGTGCTATCAGCGCCCCACTGAGCGCAACCAAACCGTTTGAGAGGCCAACTCCGACGATGATAATAAGGTGGGTATTGACCCCCTGACTGATGATCATCTGAGGATTGTCACCGGTCGCCAGTACTGCCTGTCCGAATTCGGTTTTCAGAAACCAGATAACCCCTCCCATGACGACCACTCCAAAAAGGCTGAAAACCACCAGGCTGGCGAGATGGGCCGGAACACCGAGAGCAATGATCGGATCAAATACGGTGGCCGAGTTGATCAGGGCGATATTGGGACCTCCCATTATCCGAATGTTGATCGAATACAGGGCGATCATCGTCAATATCGAGGCCAGCAGATGCAGGATCTTGAACTTGGTATTTAAAATCGCGGTAACCGCCCCGGCCACAAACCCTCCAAAGGCCGCAAAGAGCAGCGACAAATAGGGATTGAGACCGGAGGTGATGGCCACTGCGGAAATGGCAGCCCCCAGCGGCAGGCTGCCGTCCACGGTGAGATCCGGAAAGTCGAGGATCCTGAAGGTCAGGTAGACCCCAATCACCATGATTCCATAGACGAGCCCCTGCTCAAGGGCTCCGATGGCCGCGTAGATAGTCACTGAAACGTGTTACCGCAAATGGTGCCGTTATTCGTAGACCTTGCTTGCCTGTTTGAGGAGCATCTCAGGAGCCGGCGCACCCATCGCTTCCGCCGCTTTGAGGTTGATCTGCAGCTGCAGCTCTTTCTGAAATTCGACCGGCAGTGATCCCGGTGCAGCACCCTCGAGGATTTTTTTCGCCATGGCGCCGGTCTGATAGCCGTGCTTGTAGTAATCAAAGCCCATGGCGGCAACTGCTCCACGGGCTACCGAATCGACATCGGCAGCAAAAATCGGCAGCTTATTCTGGGTACCCACCTTGATCACCGATTCGAGGGCGGCGACGATGGTATTGTCGGTGGGGATAAATACCGCATCGCAGCGGCCCACCAGACTTTTGGCAGCGGCATAGACATCAGCCGTTTTCGGGGCGGTGGCCTCAACAACAGTGAAACCGAACTTGGAACTGAGTTCTTTCACCGAGGCGACGATTGCCTTGGAGTTGGCTTCTCCTGCATTGTAGAGGATTGCCAGCTTCTTGATATCCGGTTTGTAGGTGGTGATCATTTCAAGATGTTTCTCGACCGGCAGAAGATCGGATACGCCGGTTACGAACTCTCCCGGCTTATCAATGGCTTCGACCAGACCGGCCGCCACCGGATCAGTTACCGCGGTAAACAGCAGGGGCCTTTTCAGGTCGGCCGGAGCCTTGCTCAGCGCCTGAGCAGTAGCCTGGGCAGAAGGAGTGGCAATAGCTACGAGGAGATCGCTTTTCTCGCCGATCATCTGCTGACCTATCTGGGTGGCGGTGCCCATGTTGGCCTGGGCATTATGAACCTTGAATTCAGCGTTCACCCCGTTGTCTTTCAAATAATCCTGAAGTCCTTTCAAAACTGCATCCAGAGCAGGATGCTCGACGAACTGATTAACTGATATCACCGGTGAAGCGGCCATGGCACTGGTGGCCAAAAGGATTGTTGAAGCTGACAGGATCATTAAAAGTTTTTTCATGGTATCTCTCCTTGATCTTGGGTTCATCACGACAGCAAAACTGACGAGCCGGAATAGAGGCTGAGCACGACTTCTAGTCCATTTGTCCGCTCAGGTCAACACGATTGTAAGGCACTGCAGAGGTTCCACGCTATTGTGAAATTTGGTTGCACTTTGCACTACAGCAGACCCTGATGCTCAGGAGAAGTTATTTCTCTGCTCCCGCAAAGCAGCAAAGACCGTCACCCGATCGGTCGAATCGAGATTATGTTCCCTCTCGAGCTGGTCGATGATCGATCCATCTTCGATACGAAGAAAAGGATTGGTAGCCAGTTCTTCCTCAAGCGTCGAGGGTGTGGAGGGCTGGTCTGCGTTGCGCATCTTCCTCACGCTGGCGATCCGTTCGTCAATGGCTGGGTTGACGGGATCGACCTGAGCGGCAAAACGGAGGTTAAATTCGGTATATTCATGACCGAAAAAGATACGACTCTGCTTTCCGCACTGAAGAATCCGGTCCAGGGAGTGAACCATCTGCTCGGCAGTTCCCTCGAACAGCCTGCCGCAGCCGGCACCAAACAGGGTGTCTCCGACAAACAGATGGTCCTCGACCGCAAAGACTATGTGGGTGGAGGTATGGCCTGGTGTGTGGATCACATCGACGTCGAGCCCGCAGACAGAAAAACGCGCTTCATCTTCCACGGGCCGGGTTATCAACGGTATCCGTTTTTGATCCTGGTGAAAACCATAGATCTCAAGATTTTTATATTCGTCGAGCAGGTCAGGCAGACCACCGATGTGGTCGTGATGGTGATGGGTGCAGAGTGCAGCCACGAGAGTAAGTCCCTTCTCAGCTGCCACCTTCATTACCGGCCAGGCCTCTGAGGGGTCAACCACAGCAGCCTCCTTGCCGTTAATTATCAGATAGGAATAGTTATCATACAGACAGGGCACGACCACAATTTCCATGATTTTCTCCTCGCAGACGTATTTTGGGCAATGACAATTACTGTTCCTGTTTTATTAATGAAACAGTATAAGCAATCCGTCCATTTTGCTCCGTATTTTTTTTCTTCTGAGGATGGTCAATTTATCATGATATACAGGCGCTTCGGTAAAACCGGGATCGACATGCCGGTCCTGAGCTTCGGCTGCATGCGCAGTATGCACAGCTGGCAGCTGGCAAAAGATTCTGAGATCCCGGACGATTCCCAGCTCAAGCTGGAACAGATCGTTCACAAGGCTCTGGCCCACGGCATCAACCATATCGAGACTGCCCATGGCTACGGTTCTTCAGAGCAGCAGCTGGGCCGAATCCTGCCTACCGTCCCCAGAAACGACTACATTCTTCAGAGTAAGGCCCTGCCCTGCGAAGACCCGCAGGAGTTCGTCACCAAGGTCAAGTTATCGATGGCCCGACTAGGGGTGGACCGGCTGGATCTCCTGGCCCTGCACGGACTAAATGACCATCGTTCTCTCTGGCAGTGCTGCAGGAAAAACGGCTGTCTGGCTGCCGCCCGAAAACTTCAGGACCAGGGGCTCGTCGGTCATGTCGGCTTTTCGGGACACGGCCCTACCGACGTCATACTCCAGTCCCTAAGTCACACTGAAGATGGTGGCTTTGATTTCTGCAATATCCACTGGTACTTCATCTTCGATGCCAACCGGGAGGCAGTAGATTTGGCCGCCGCTCATGATATCGGCATCTTCATTATCAGCCCTTCTGACAAAGGCGGCCACCTGCACTCACCGTCCCCCAAACTAAAGAAGCTCTGCGCACCGCTTTCACCAATGCTGTTCAACGATCTTTACTGCCTCGACAAAAAGGGGGTGTGTACCATCAGCATCGGCGCCTCCGAACCGCACCACTTCGATGAGCATCTCAAGGTGCTGCCCTTTCTCGAATATGGCGATCGCGAGATCCTGCGTGCCGTTGAAAAGAAATTGCGTACCAAAATGGCGAAGGAAACCGGCCACCAGCGTCCGGATTACTTCTGGCACAAGTTTCCCGGCTGGGATGAAGCGCCCGGCAACGTTAATATAAAAATGACGCTCTGGCTTGCCAACCTCTATCGAGCCTGGGACATGAGGAGTTTTGCCGGCGAGCGTTACGCGATGCTAAATCGCGGTTCATCCTGGGTACAGGGCAACGACGGTGGACGAGCCGCTGAACTGGATTTCTCCGAAATAATGAGGCCCGATGAGCTATCTGCAGAACAGCTCAAGGAGATGCTGGTCGCAGCCCACCAGCTCCTCAAAAAAGATGGCGAAACAACCTGACCGGCAGGAGGTCAACCGCTGTCTTTACCGATGTCCCGGTGGGAAGAAAGGACTTCGAACTGAGGGTCCTGTCCAAACTCCAGAGCTAGAGCCTCAACAACCGCCACCGACCGGTGTCGGCCACCTGTGCAGCCGATGCCGATGCGCAGTTCCTTTCTGTTCCTGGCCGTCTGAGCGGCGATCGACAGCAGCAGCGGTTTGAGCAGGCTCAGGAACTCTTTGCCCTCAATACTGTCAATCACGAAGCCGGATACGTCCAGTTCGAGCCCGGATTTGGGGCGAAGGTGCTCCTGCCAATAAGGATTTGGCAGGAAACGGACATCGAACAACAAATTGGCATCCACCGGTACCCCGTGTTTGAAGCCAAACGAAAATATATAAACTTTCAGCGATTCCGAGCTCACCTCTTTTTCTGCTCTCTCAGCGTCCATTGTTCTCCACTCAGACTGTGTTTACGATCTCAGGTTTCAGAGGTTTTCTACCGGCTGGCCGCATGAATTTTACTGCCGGCTGTCCCAAAGCTATTACACTATAGACTCGGTATCTTTTATCAAGCCCCAGCAGCCTGTTAATCGACGCGTCTCTGCGTGCAGCCTCAACCACGTAACCGATCAGGCAGCTGCCCAAGCCCAGGGCTTCGGCCATCAGCAGTATATTCTGACTGGCTAGAAGAGCATCCTCTCCAGGACAGCTTGAGGCCCTGTCGGCGGCAACGACGATGGCTGCCGGAGCACCGTGAAATAGTCGATCTTTGCCGGCACTGTCCCACTCGTCAAGTGCCTTCTTCACCGTTTCGAAGTAGTTTTCATAATAGGTCTGAAGAGCATTATTCCCTGTCAACCGCAACAGGGAACGAAGCGCCAGACTGCTCGCCTTACGGTTGAGCCGCCGGTAAAAATCGGCGGTTACTTCCCCCAGCTTTATCACCTGTTCGCGGGCCGGCAAAATAATGAATTTCCACCCCTGGCTGTTGGTACCGGAGGGAGCTGTCACTGCTGCCCTTACCAGATCGTCAAGTACCACTCGGTCAACCGTTTCTTCCAGGTAAAGGCGGCAGGATCTGCGCTGCCTCATCAGCTCGAGCAAACCAAACGGACTGAGCGGCTCCGCCGGCCGGCCCTTGCTTTCGATTTTTACCGAGCCGAGATCCTCCGGCTGGTCGAGAAAAGGAACGCTGACGGCTTCGACCGGACATACCGCATAACAGTGACCACATTGCATGCAGGAGTCACCATTGACCAGCGCCTTACCCAAAGTATCGGCAGCTAAGATTCGATCCGGGCAGATCGACAGACAAGCCCCGCAACCGGTGCAGATTTCCGGGTCTATTGTCGGCAGGTTCTGGTTCATGACGCTCACTTGGCAGCTGTTTCGAGCAGCCGTATAATCAATTCCCTGGTCAGATTATAAATGTGAGGATCGGAGCTGGCTCGCGGCCCCGCCACATTGAGAATCCTGATCTCAGATTTCACGATCCAGACAGACGCTTCATTTACCACCTGGCTCGTTTCAGATCGATTGAAGTCAATATGCAGACAAGGTTTGCCCAAGCGAAGGGCTATTTTTTCAGTGAGTGCCGATCCACCGGTAAGGGCTCCATGCGAGACAATCAGAGTTCCGTCCGCGTCGATCACATTGCGCTCGGTTCGATCGGTGTAACGGTCGGATTCAAGCTCCTGCATTTTATATGCGAGCGGCAACACTCCCGCTTCCGTCTTCCTGCCTGCGGGAATCGATCCGCCATGGGGCACAGCGCAGGCTATCGCTCCATCCAGGGCTCCCTGATCGGCGCCGGTCTGTCCCCCGGAGATAATTTTTTCAAGCACGAATCGCCTCCTGTTCTCATACCAGTGATCGCCAAAAGATGTTTCGAATATGCCGGAAATACTCTGTTCCGTCAACAGCCTCAACTGCAAGCAGTGACCGCCGGACAGTTTTGACAACCCAGACGGTGATCAGGTATATATCAGTCGATCGATAGTCCTCTTAACTGGAACCGGCATGGCAAAAAAAACCGTTCACCGGAGTCATTGGCAGACCCAGCTCATCGAAGTCATTGATGACGGCAACACCCGTTCTCTCTATTTCGGCGGCCAGATTCTCCAGTCCAGCATGTATCTTTCGGCACCACAGAAGCTGGCTCTCTCCTATACCCGTTTCATGGCAGCTTCTCTACTGATCGACGACGAGCCTGAGAAAATCCTGGTGGTCGGTGTAGGCGCCGGCTCGCTGGTTCGGTTTTTCCATCACCACTTCCCCAAAGCCAGGATCGACGGCATAGATTATTCCAGCGAAGTCATCGATCTGGCCCGCAGTCATTTTCATCTGCCCTTCAGCTCCAATGTGTCAATCCACTGCAGCAGCGGCTACGAATTCCTTGCTGACAGGATAGATGAAGACAACTACGATCTGATCCTCATCGATGCTTTCGATACCGCGGGCATGTCCAAAGAGATATACTCAGGCTCATTTTTTGAGCTCTGCCTGGATCATCTGGCACTTTCTGGTATCGTCTGTCTGAACCTGTGGAGCGGTGACCAGTCTAGAATGGAAGAGGTGGCCTCTGAGATCGCTCTGCGCTTCGACTCCATTCTCGAACTGCCGGTTCCCCAACGCGGCAATGTAATATGCCTGGCTGGCCGGGGTGACGTCCTCTCGGCTATTATTGATCTGGACAGTACTGAGCTGGCCCGTCTGCAGGCCCGTTTCGATCTGAATTTCAGAGAAATGGTGCGGGTCTGCAGAAAATACAACCTTAACGTGTTCCAGAGGATTTCCCGTTATTTCAGCTGATTTTCTCTCACAGACTTTTACGGATCAGCACCACCTGGTCCTTGAGATCGGCGATCTCTTGCTGCCAGTAGGCATAGGAGCCAAAATCATCATTGATTCGGGTGCTGCCATCCTCGACAAATTGTTTGGCGCACCAGGTGATGTAATGGATAAAGCGCATTGCTCGCAGCGGCTCAATCAGAGCCAGCGTAGACCGGTCAAAGGAATTGAACATTTCATACCCCTCGAGCAGCAGGGCCAGCTCGCTCCTCGACTCCTCTAGATAATTGGGAAGCAGCATCCACAAATCCTGGACCGGGGGACCGACGACCATGTCGTCGAAATCAATGATGAAAAACGATTCACCGGGCCGGTAGATAAGGTTCGAGCTGTGGCAGTCGCCGTGCAGTCGGATAAAATCGAGCCCCTCGAACAAGGGAGTGATCAACTCCAGGAGTTCATTGGTTGAATCGACAAATTCGCTGCTCAACTGCGCGGGGATAAGGTCGTTGGCCAAAAGGTAGTCGATCTGGGAACGGCTGGTCTGCTCTGGGTGCAGCCTGTTTCTTCCCGGGGCCTGATGCAGGGCGCCGACGGCGTGCAATCTGCCCAGCAGCCTGCCTAGTTCTAACCACTGTTCGACCGAATACTCATCCACAAGTCTGCCGCCGCAGCGGGGATACACGGAAAAATAGATACCCTCAAAGGAGGACAGAGATGAACCACCTGCAAGTTCCAGAGGTGAGATGACCGGCAATTCCTGGGCAGCGCAGTCGGCCACAAATTTATCCTCATCCTCCAAGGCCTCCAGGCTCCATCTGCCGGGCCGGTAGAACTTGGCCACCAGAAAATTCCCATCCTCGTCCTGTACCTCGTAGACCCGGTTGATATAACTCGCGTGGGGACGGCAGACATTGAGCAGCCGGAGGCCAGTCGCCCTTTCTATACAGCTCAGTATGGCCTCGGGATCGAGCCGTGAAAAAGGCGATTCGGTCATGTTAACATCCTGAAAAGGTTGATTCTTGTTTCACCGGTTTAAATCATTTATAAGGTACTCAACCCATGGATATTACACCACCAGAAAGTGAGGGCTGTTCCGGATTCTGTCGATCCTGCGGTACCATGCACTATTTGCCATCGGGCAACGCCGTTAAGGAAGCAGTCCTCCTGCGGGACCGGCTCGAAAAACAAGGTACTATCGATCTGACGATGAGCGCCGGAAACAATGATCCCGAATTATCCACCGAGCCGCTTTTTGGACCGCAGCGGGGAAAAATGTTCGGCGTGCTCGAGTGTTTGACAGGCGACGGCCGGCGTATTTTTCTTTACGGATTCTCGGGTCAGTTCAACGGCCGCTGGTCGGTCCCCGGTTGGGCTCCCCCGCTCTTCGATGTTAACCAATTCAAACGGCTTAACGACCCGGTGGAGAGGGAGATTAAAGAGCTGGGCAGACAGATAGAAAGCCAGATAGACCCGCACAAAAAAAAAGAGCTGCTGTCCAGCAGGAAACAACTCTCCAAACAATTGATGCTGCGTATCCACAATCTTTACCGGCTGAAAAATCTCAACGGCCACACCGCCACTCTATGTGAAGCGGTCGGCAGTGCGGCAAATCTGCCGACTGGAATCGGAGACTGCTGCGCACCGAAGATGCTAAATCAGGCGGCAGAACTTTTCCTTACCCCCCTCTCCCTCGCCGAGTTCTATTTCGGCCGGAGCAATCCCTCCGGCACGAGAGAGCATGGTCTCTTCTACCCACCCTGTAAAGATAAATGCAGACCACTACTCGGTTTTCTGCTGTGCGGATCATGGAAAGGACAGCTATGAGAACTGGTCTCCACATTATTTACCATGACCATTCGATCCTGGTCGTCAACAAACCTGGAGACCTCCTGGCAGTGCCCGGACGAGGGCCTGAAAAACAGGACTGCGTGGTCAGCAGAGCCCGGTCGCTTTTCCCTGAAATGATGGAACAGCCTGCGGTGCACCGGCTTGATCAGCAAACTTCCGGTATCATGGTTCTGGCCATGCATCTGAAAGCTCATCGTCACCTCAGCAGCCAGTTCCAGAACCGCCGGGTGACAAAAGGCTACATCGCCATCGTAGAAAGAAGGATCGAGGCCCTGGCAGGCACAATTACCCTGCCGTTTCGTTTAGATCCGGACAACCGGCCTTATCAGATATATGATCCGATACACGGCAAAGAAGCGATTACCAATTGGCGTAAAATCGATGACGCCCCCCGCGGCAGTCGCATCGGCTTCACTCCGCTTACTGGCCGGACTCACCAGCTGCGAGTGCACAGCGCCCACCCAGGCGGTCTAAATGGGCCGATCATCGGTGACCGGCTTTACGGATCCGGAAAAGAAGGGGACGCTATGCTGCTGCACGCCTCATTCTTATCATTCAACCGCCCTGACAGTGAGCGGATTATC
>CAJQNS010000110.1 GCA_905479735.1 uncultured Desulfofustis sp. | reverse complement strand
ATATGCCTGCGGCTACTGGCCTTGGGGACACAATACCTATCGTGTCCCTGGTTGTTCAATCACTTCTCTGTCCTGCGTCAACGCGGGGGACATGATAGGTATTGTGTCCCCTATTCTGCCTACTCCTCCGTTACAGCTCCCCCACCTCGGCTTTTTGATTCTGGGGCGTTTTCTTGCTGCGCACTCTCTGGTTCAACCACACTCTCCTCCGCCACCGGTCCCAGGACTGGTTCTGACTTCAGTTGGATCACATCCGGGGAGATCTGGACGATTTCAACCGGCAGTTCCAGTTCCTTACCGGGGATTACCTTCACCACTCCCCTGCTGTTCTCTTCGTCAACTACCACAAGAACAGAGAGATAATCATCTATCTTGATTTTTTGATCGAGCAGATATTGCGGAACACTGGCAATAACCCTGACTTTATTAGGTGTTCCCTCGACACTGTCGGCGGGCGGGGTGAATGGCAGGCTGTACTCTTTCTGGACCACCTCGAGGCCTATGGAGATATCTGCGGTAACAGTAGTTTCACCGATGAGTTCGACAATTGCCGGCTCGAGATCGAGCGGCACCTGGGTCTGAACCGATTTGTTGAGTCCAGCGATATTGATTACCCTGGTTCGCAGCACCTCATACTGTGATAACACCGTTTCCGGACCGGTGATGGAAATCACCTCGGGATCCATCTTCAGCCGTTTCAAGATATAGCCCACCATCGGTGTACCGTTGGTCACTGGATTTATTGGAAAGACTTTCTGCACCAATTTGTCGAGTGACAGGATGATCGACGAGGGTTGAATCCTCAAGACATCTATTCCCCGCGGAAAGTTGATCGAGCCCACCTCGTTGGTCACAACCCGTGTGCCCGGTGTGGCCTGGGATAGATCGATCTGCCTGGTAATCTGCTGGTTTTGAAGCTCCATGATCACCGATCTTGGACCGTTTACCGAGACCTCGATCTCTTTTTTGAATTGGTTGGAAATCACCAGTTCACGGGGCAGATTGATCACCTCAACCGGAATCATCACATTAGTGTCAACCGTCTGCTCCCCACCGACGTTGTACCACAGCAGGATAGCCAGAAATAGCGAGGTCAGGCAGGACAGCCACTCCTTGGCAATAAAACGGCGAACAGATGAAAGGTTGAGGATTTTCATTGCTTGGAAAACCAGTTTTTCCATGAATATTTGCGGGCGTCATTACCGACTTTGGCGCCGATAAAAATAGCCCGCAGACTATTGGTCAGCGACACCTCGTCGCTCACCGCGGTCATGGCCCCATGCTGAACTAGAGATATCTGCTGGGTCTCCTCGGAGACTACCAGGACCACTGCGTCGGTCTCCTCGGATAAGCCGATCGCCGCCCGGTGCCGGGTTCCGTAATGTTTGTCAATGTAGGGATTCTGGGTCAGCGGCAGGATTGCGCCGGCGGTTTGGATCCGCCCTTTCCTGATGACGACTCCGCCGTCGTGCAGCGGCGACACCGGCATGAAAATGGAGATAAGCATCTCCCTGGTCAGGCGGGCGTCGATATGAAAACCGGATTCGATATAGTCACGCAGCCCCATATCCCGTTCAATTACGATTAGCGCGCCGATTCGGCGTTTGGAGAGATAGAAAACGGTGCGGACGATCTCTTCGATATCCTTATCCACCATGTCAATCGATTTCTGAAACGGTGTCCTCCCCACCTGGGTAAGGGCCCTTCTGATGTCGTCCTGGAAAACGATGATGATGATGATGAACAGAGAACCAAGAAAAGTCTGCAGCAGCCAAAGCAGGGTCACCAGGTCAAGGATCCTGGCCATGAAGTAGACGCCGACCAGCACCACCAGACCCAGTACCATCTGCACCGAACGAGTTCCCCTGATAATGGAGAGCAGTTGATAAAGTAAAAAGGCCACCACCAGGATATCGACAACGTCCTGCCAGCGAATTATTTTTATGAATTCGAACATTTAAAGAATCTGAAGGAATAATTCAGGAAATGCAGAGGAGCCACTTCACCGGTCCAGCAACTGCATATAAAATATCTCATAGTATATATATCAAGAAGAATATATATTTAAAAGTAAAAATCTTCAAAATTACAAATTGTTATGTCTTATGTTACAAGGGTCACACTGAATAGATTTGAACGACTCAAACCAGTTTCCCGACGGTATCATCAAATATCGATTGGTCCTAAGCATAGATTGGGCCATAATTCATCTTCGAAACCATATCTGTACTAGACTTTTTGTCGATAATTTCATAGATGTACCATACTGAATTCAAGATAATTTCCTACGTGACACGAATATATGCACTTTTGCTGTATTGATGACTGAAAAATCCAACGACATCTACGGGTCGATCTCCATATCGCCGCAACCGGAAAAGCCCTCAAAACCTGCCAAAGCTCCCAAGCCAGGTAAAAAAAAGAAAGAATCGCCGAAGAAAGCTCCGAGAAAGCCAAAAAGAAAACAGCCGGAGCAGCAACCCCGGCAGTCGAAGCGGCAGGTAAGCGAACAACAGGGCGGTAGAGGAAGCAAAAAACTTTTCTTCTGGTTCGGTATACTGGTGTTTGTTTTTGGGCTCTACAGTGCCGCAGGTTACCTGCTGGTGCCCTACCTGGTCCAGAACAAGCT
>CAJQNS010000109.1 GCA_905479735.1 uncultured Desulfofustis sp. | reverse complement strand
CAGAAAGTCATAGTCCAGAAGATGATACAGGTTGTTAAACACCGTATCTGGGTAATCCTCAGCCTGTTTGGCAATTCTCTGGAGTTTCGTTGATACGGTTGGTGATCCCGGTGTATCTCCCATAGGTCCTCCCAGAAAAACGTTATGCCCGGTTTCTCCTTCCCTACAGTGGGTCCCGTGGGCCTTGGTTCCCCACCTTCTCAGACAAATAACGTCCAGCGGTACTATGATCCACTAAGATTGCCACATGCCCTTCTCACGTTTGTTCGCTATTAGCTATCCAAACCTGATACCTTGCATACCCGTCTACTTTTGTGTTCCTATAAAGGCTCGTATAAGGGGCGGGGTTTTCTCACCTCATACGCCTGGAATTTGGGGCACGGTATTCCTTACCGTTACTGGTACAAGGAGACAAATGGCTCTCCCGAGTTCCCACGCTAACCCTGTGAATGCATGCACTGGTCTATGACCCCGGTGGTGACCTGGATACTTGCCATAGCGCATCCTGATCTGCTGCCTTCCAGTTTCCTGAGACTGTCGGCTTTCACTTCCAGTACACCGGAAGCTATCCTTAGACCACGGGTGTAAGATTTATCGGGGCTCTATACAGTGCCTGCATTCTTGATCCATCTGGCTTCGGACTCCCGTTACCGGGTTTACCCGCAGACTTCACTACTGACCTGCCGGCTCGGCTTTGATCAGGTGAGAATTGTAACCATTGCAGCTATTCACCCACTGGTTCGCTATAACCAATTTCTGTCCCGGTGATCGGGATTTCCGAGGTTGTGGATTTATCTCGGCACGACAGGAAACATCTCAACTTCAGCAAATTAGCATTCGATAGATGTTACCACTTGTAATTTCAATTTGGCAATGTGGACAAGGCGAAACTGACTTAGTTGGGTGTCCATTTTATTGTAGCAAGGTCATCCTTTAAAAATTTCCATTAATATCTTGCTTAGACAACTACAACAGAATTGTCCTCTCCATATTCATTCGGCAAGTAATTGTTTGCCTTCTCATCATTTACCCAGATATTACCGTCAAGTACATAGCGGAATGCATAGGAATTTCCAGTCTGTAGAGAGAGAGTGGCAGAAAAACTGCCGTCTTTCAGTTTTTTCATGGGATTTTCTTGAAATGACCAGCTATTAAACTCTCCTGCAAGTGCAGCAATTTCAGCATTTTCAGGATTACTGTACTTGAAGGTAACACGGCATATTTTACCTGTTTTTGAGTAATTTTTGCTTAGCATAGTATTCTCCTAATTATATGTTTTCCTGTTTACTCAAGTTCTGAATCGAACTGCCAATGGAGCATGACAAAAGGTCTCCGAAAGATGACTATAACCAGACAAGTCAATTGGTCAATTGCATTAGAGGAGACTGTTCGACCATGCTCGTATTTGCAAAATATTAAGCAACTTACGTGCCTATAACAATAATTGTTATCTTATCAAGATGATGGACAATTCAGAGTGACAATGGCACCGCAAGCAGATCCACATTCTTGTAGAAATACAACACGGGTTGACGGGGGGTATATTACAAATTTGCAAGACAGGAAATGTCTGTAGACTACTTCAGCAAACAAGATGGCTCGGGTTGACCTTATTCCTGTATCTCTACAGAAACTCCCGATCCTCGGAAAACTCTGATCACCGGACAGGCAAAATCTGACCTTCACAGGAATAATGTAAAATTTAGTTCTGCCTGTTTAACAGAACATTGGTAAGCCAAATCTCAATATGAATTTCCGGCTAATGTCATAGAATGTTGACCTGATTAACTTGTATCAGATGTCGCAACTTTTGACGCATAGATAGATATTTCACATTTATCATTTCAGTTATTATATTTTATCTGTTGGGGACTAATATTTCCCTAACCCTCTATCCATATTCTAGTGCAGACAGTACTCATCTTTTAAGCATTCATGGAGAAATCTGCTAAAACGCTTTTGACTATCATCTTATTGAGGGGGGAATAGGCACATGCACGAGGAAAATTCACAAATCCCAATCGCTAACTCCAATTCCAGGCTCAAGTGTAAGGGGATTTGGGGTGGCATCAGCAATCGAGATATAGAAGTCTCTGCTGGAAAAGTCATTGGGTCTATCTACTCCATGCCCAGCGAAGGGGGCCGAGGTGGAGATATCTACTACTTTGGGGTTTGCCAAGGCGATATAATCACTCGGTTGGCTATAGCGGATGTTACAGGTCATGGGGAGACTGTCTCAGAAGTGAGCCAGTACATCTACGATGTTCTCAAAGCTCACATGTGAGAGCCAGATAGTCGAGTAATTCTGGGCGAGGTTAATAAACTAATTAGTCACCGTAGCCTGGATGCTATGACCACAGCGGCAGTTGTCGCGTACTATAGCCAGGAAAGTGTAGTAAAAGTTTCCTATGCTGGACATCCTCCTATTCTATACAGGCGAATAGCCGACAAGGCTTGGTCTTTTGCCAAACTACCAGACCGTAAAGACCTGAGCAATGGTCCTCTAGTGAACATCCCCCTAGCTTTTGATTCTGATACACTCTATGGGCAGTTGACTATCCCGATAGCTCCCGGAGACCGGCTTTTCGTTTATACCGATGGAATTATCGAAGCACCCAGCCCAGAAGGTGAATGCTTTGGATTAGCGCGCCTCAAAGATGTCCTTGATGAAAACATGAAAACCCCTTTATCCGAACTCAAATCGGCAGTCCTCAAAACGTTGCACCAATATACGGAAAAAGAGCTAACTCATGATGATGTCACACTCATTGTTCTGGAAATTTGTTAGAGTTTAGAATTGTGGATATCTCCAACATATCTCGCATTGTAATGATCGCTCACTTGGTGGTTATAATTTATTGACTCAAGCGGTGAATCGCTTATCTGGTTGAAACTATAAATAAACAGGAAACACTAACAGAGAAACAAGCGAATTATACAGGTTAATATGGGGAGAAGAAATATTGAAACTCCCTGATAGGCGGACGCAATATAATAAGCTATGTACCAAAAAATGCTGCATGGGCATTCAATTTGAATGTTTTAGGTTAAGCTCATTTTCAACAATGAAACCCTAGATTTTTTGTACAATTATGAACCGTTAGGGACGGTATTTCGCTGTCCTAGACAATATGATAATGATCCGTTAGTAGCTGGAGAGAGGGATAGTTGAGTTAACTCTGCCCGAAAAGCAGCATCGCCTATTAATGTTGGGCCAGAATACAATAGAAGAAAGGAGGACAAACAAATGCCAATCCACTTCGAGGATCTGGATGTTGTTTCTGAAGTTGCAGGATTGAGTTCAGCTTTGATAGTTCCCTGCAAAATGTGTCCTGCAGTTACTGTGGCCGAGAGAGAAAGGAAACCTTTCATTGAGTTATTCAAGAGCTTTCTGAAGTCGGCTCCTTTCGAACAATATCTGAGGGAAATGCAATCCCTATTGAAAGAAAATGGTGTCAACACAGACGTGTTTAAAAGCTATATTCCTCATCAATGGTTTATGTGCATGTGGACTTCAGGAAAGCGCAGAAAGCTACAGAGATCTGCGAAGAAATATGACGCTGTGATCGTCTTAGGATGCGAATCTGCGACCGAAACTGTACATGATGTCGTCAAATCCACTGACTGCAAAGTTATCGAAGGCATGGAAACTGCCGGCATTATGAATGCACAATTAAGGTTCCATTTACCAGGTAATGTATCTTTTGAGAACTGCAAGATAGTTCCCATATCCCAGCATAAGAAGTAGAAAACATTACGGACTGGTGAGATAGTATTTTCGCCCAATCCATCGATCAACCGGACGCATACCCCCCTTCCGCTTCGCTACAGGGGCATGCACCGATTACCTCAATGTTAGGCCTAAGAACTATCATGTAGCGGTATTAATAAATTCAGATGATGCTGCAATTTGAGTGTTAAAGTAAGGAGGTAGCTATGCAAAACATGCTCAGTTCCTTTCCAGTTAATTTGAACGTATTTGTCCCGATTCTGCTAGTGCTGGTCACATTGGTAGTTGTATACCTGGTATTAATGGTACGGGCGGTCATCGATATGCTGCGATACGATGTTCATGGCGTGCTTCTTACTTTCGCTTTCCTTGCGCTGATACCTTTCCCTTTAATCATAGTTATGGGGATAATGATTCTTATAATTTGGCATTACCATAAGAAAGACATATTGGCAGGAAAGAGGCAATCGAGGTGATGTGTCTAACTCTTTGAGGAGAATTGATAAGATGGTCTTGGTATATGGTACAACCGCCTAACCATTTTGCTGCTCCCGACGCGGCACCGCCGCGCTGGAGAGCATGGTCGTTGAGATTGCCAGCTCAAACATCTCAGATATTGTAAATCTCAGAAAATGTATCTTTTTCCTGTTCAGGTAATTTCTGCAACTCATCAGTGAATTGGACATTGCCAAATCAAAGGTAAGTATTTCTTACTTTCCCCTCCGCCGAAGGTGTATCCTGTTAACCCACAAACTGGCAGCAGCCCCCGGGATTAACCTTGGTCAGAATAAGGTAAGTCTGGAGTCCTGCCCGTTTGCTCGCAGCTTGACAGGAAGAAGGTCAAACTAGAGTCATTGACCCTACTGTTGCGATTTGATCTGGCAACCTACGATAGTCAATGTTCTGGAATCACCTTTTGCTGCATAATCCAATAGAAACAACCGCAAAAACGCTGAGGCTCTTGCGGTTGCTTATGTGTTACTAAAATCCAGTAGAAATGCTAATTGTTTTCGTGGAAATTAGTTGCGTACTTTGAGGCCCATACCTTGTCTCTGCTGGCGTGACAGCTCAGGCAAGTATATTCCACGGTAACAAAACCCTTGGCATATGTTGTTTTCTTGCCGTCTTTTTCAACCTCTTTGAACATGTCTGCATCCGCTGCCGTATTGATCTCGACAATATGCGTACGTACATCGCCAGTGTAGGTAGCAACACTTATTGCCGACTTGCTGGCCTTTGGCATATGACACTCAATGCATTCTGTGTCCTGTTTGCCGTGTAACGTCTCAGCATAGCTTGCAGCAATGTCCTCATGGCATTCAGCGCAGATGTTCTTTTGGACCAGGATGGCACGCTCATGGGGATTATGACATTCAATACAAGAGAGGTCTCCGTGAGCGCCTGCTTTCAATTCATTAATCTGCTCATGGTGACGAATAAACCCTCCACTTGCTGGCGGCTCTGGACCTGTCCCTCCCCTCTGATGGCACTTACCGCATAAGTCCACTTCAGTCATCTTCTTGATTGTTTCCTTAACCGGATTTTGAAGATGCTTCTCCCCGGGTCCGTGGCATTCCTCACAACTGATACCGTCTTCTGCCCAGGTACCTATCATTCCCTCCAGATTGTCTTGATGTCCATCTGGTGAATAGGCGGTCATATGGCAGGGGCCGCACTTATAAGGTTTCTTTTCTCCCTTGTGGTAGAACGACCAACTTCCATCTTCCAAGTTGTACTGAGTTTTGGCTTCAGAGCCATCTTTGGCTGTTGTGATTATATATCCATCGTTGTCTATAAATCGGGCCTTTTTAATCGCACCTCCGATAACGTATGAAATGTCATCCCAGCTATACCCTGGCGGCAAAGGCAACTTTGAGTATTGCGCTTTTTCAGATTTGCGAAGCTTCCATGGGTGTCCTGAAGCCTGCCATTTATTGTAATGCTCTGCATGACAGTCAAAACACTTCTCCGATCCCACATAATCATCTGCAAAAGCCGTAGATAACGAGAAAATACAGAAAGTTGATAGGATAAACAGAATCAGTTTCGTTTTCATATAGCCCTCCCTTTGATGGGTTTATATTTAACAGGTCATGATGACACTGTCGATTGGCTATATGACCACGAAAGAAGGGGTTGTGCTGTGGCCTAAATTAGCACTCCGTAGTAAATGTCCTGCACTATATTAGGAAGAGTGATAGGTGATCAATAAAACATAACCACCAAACTAAGCGGATAAACGTAACATTGTGGTAGATTGGAATATTGGATAATTCCACTGGCAGTCTGAAAGTCTAGGCTGAAGCTAAATCTGAAGAGTCTTCCTGTGAACCCACCGTGCGGCAGATGCATCGTTAGATTAACCTTGGACGGAATAAGATAAGGCTGTAGACCTGTCCGTTTGCTCGCAACTTCACAGGAATAGCCTATGCTTAGCTGGCGCGATCAATTTAAGAGCTTACTGGAGGCAATCTCTTTTAAGCTGGTTAGTTCTTTTTACTAAAATAAACCTGATCCAATTTAATCTAGAAAGTCTGCTCGTGGAACCTGTAGATCTTTGATCAATCCTAAGCTTCCAGGTTCATCGCACTAACTGCCACAATGTTCTATTTTTGTTGTAAAGACGAGTGATTATACTCTCTATAGTGGGTAACATGGTGCTATATTCGACCAACACTGAAGCAAGTTGAGATAAACTTGATCATTCACATTTCGGTTAAAGCGCCATGAGGAATATCAGTATTCAAAAGGGAGGGTAACGCTATGGCGATAATCACGATTTCCCGACAGACAGGAAGTTTAGGCGATGAGATAGCCCAAGCAGTGGCCGAAAAACTTGGCTACGAATACATCGAAAAATCTCAAATAAGCAAAGTCCTTTCAGGCCTCGGTTTTTCATTAACTGATATTGATAAATACGATGAAAAGAAGCCCTCTATTTGGCAGTCCCTCACGATGCAGAAAGAGCTACTTACAAGTCTTTTCCGTGCGGCTGCGTATGAACTGGCCTCCCGTGATAATGTTGTTATTGTGGGTCGCGGGGGACAGGTGATATTAAAAGATATTTCCGGGGTCTTACATGTGCGGATCATGGCACCTAATATGACAAGGATAAGCAGATTAATGGTACAAGATAAGTGTGAAGAAAAGACCGCAGAGCGGATTATGAGGCAAAATGACCACGACTCATCCGGATATTTAAGTACCTATTTCGGGACCAATTGGGATTACAGCGGACTTTATGATCTGGTCATTAACACGCGGGCAATGGCGCTGGACGAGAGCGTCGAATTGATTGCCTGTGCAGTGAATGCTGACCGGATTAAAAACAGCCCCCGAGTATCTGAAACATTATATGATCTTGCTTTGAGTCACAAAGGGAAAGCAGCCCTTTTAGGAGTTTCCAAAGGAATGGTATGGGTAAATCTGACGGTAGAAAAAAGGATAGCCACATTATCGGGCGAAGTCGATTCAACTGCATTAAAACATAATGCTGAAAAGACTGTATTTAGTATCAAAGATATTAAATCGGTGGATAACCAGATAACAGTGAGGGATTCAAAAACGCGAACAGCCTTGTATTGGCAATCTTAACCATTTAAGAATATATGAAAATTCACCTTCTTCCAGTATGTCTTCACAAAAAAAGACAAATGCCGCCACAATCGTGAAGGCCAGACATCGGTATGGTAGCAGAGAGATAAGAGGATGGACTCGGGTGTCGAGACCTGCTTTTAACTTGCAATCTCAAAACACTTCAAATAAATGCTTGCGAATCTAGCATTCCGCCTGATCGGCATGACTCCTGAGGAATTTCATCGCCAGTACTGCAGTCTGACTGGCATAGTATGAGCGCTCATCCGGCAGCTCTATGTCCGTATTTTTCCATTTATACAGCGGAGAACTCAAGTCGCTGCATAATGTACCCTTTTGCAACTTCCAGAGCATGTTACAGCCGTCGCAACTCGATACTTCGCTCCTGTTCGACAGTGGGCAATCATTATCCCAATCCTTATCGAGCTTTGCCACATGCTTCATGTAGTACTTCTGATCATGTGCAGGGTAGCCCATGAGCCAAGCCCACATCTTTTTGAAATTTACAATTTCGTGTTGTCCAGTCATCGTATTTCCTCCCCTGGTTGCAGCACAAACGAAATGCTGACCGCCCCATACTCAGCGACATAAGTTCAAGGCTCCCAGCCAGGCAAGTCTAACCTCACGCCGCCAGATAGCGGCATAGTTACCTCACTAATATTATAAACATCAATACCAGGCTCAAAACCCCACAATGTGGAGGGTCATTGTCAGAGGTTTTTATCAGGCAATGTTAAGCGGAAGACTTAGGTGTAGATATAGATTGTTCCTGTGAAGGTCAGATTTTACCTGCCAGGATAAAAGAGTTTTCTGAGGATCAGCAGATTCTGAAGAGATACAGGAATAGTCTAAACTTGAAGCGTTGGTAGAAAATTAAGACCTTCGAGGTGGCAATATTAACTGGCGAAAAATTGTGGGCAATAATCGCAGTGATAGCTAGCTTTTTTTAGTCCAGTTGAACAGCTTGTGAGCTAGTCACTTTTGTATTCGCATAAATTTACGCTTAAGGAATAGGACAAACCCCATAAGTAACAAGACAAAGAAAAATATAGTAAAACTGCTTTTTAAGATAGTTAATGTACTAGCAATTTTCACTGTGTTCATTTGTAGGTCGGGGAACGAATTTATCATTTTAATAATGAATATATTTTCTAAGTAATCAAAAACACCAGCTAAAATTGGCACAAACCCTAAATAGTAAACTTTAGAATTCATATTAAAATATTTACGAAAAAGCCAAACTAATAATAACGAATAAGTTACTGCAAATAATCCTGGATATATAAAATCTAGAGGTAACTGGCGATGTAAGTATATATTTCGCCCTTCATTACCTAACTTATCAAGTAGTTCATTGGCATAACTAAATAAATAGCCAGAAGGAGATAAATCAAATATAGGAAACTCTGGTGCAAAGGCCGTAACAGCAGGAATAGTATAAAGTAACATTGTTAAATATACTGCCATAGTTAAAGCAAATAAAACTGACACCGTTCTTCCTGTTGAATGTTTCAGCATAAGCTGTAGTATGACTTTCATGTGTAAATTCAGCTCCTAATGATTGATTGGCTAACAAGTCATTATCTGTTTCCCCGATATCATTCCGGGTAAAGATAATCTGACACTGTTTCTCACAATTGTCAGCCTGTTCTAACCGGATATCATGTGTATTTCGAATGGTATCCAAAAACTGGGTATCTCCTTTATACAATCATATTAGATCCAGTGACAAGCTCGATCATTTAAGAAAATCGGTGACTTGATCTTCTTCCTGTTTCTCTCTGTTCAGTCATTAATGGTCCCGCTCCTTGACGTGCTACTTTGTGGTGCTGACATTATTATTCCTAGTAGATGGCATTTAAATCGCATCTACAATTATGAATCATCAATATCACTTCAGAGAGGTTGTCAAAATGACTACGGTGATCGCAGTACATGATGTGGATGATGTCGCTCACTGGCTGAGTTCGTCAAAGCGAGCAGAGTTTTTCGGTGCGCACGGGATGACCGTGAGGACTTTTGTTAGTCCCGGTGGTGGGCAACGAGTGGGTCTAATCATAGAGAACGTGCCTAGTCTCGAAGCCCTCACAGAAGCCCTTCAAGGTGATGATGCGGCTGAGGCAATGAAGCACGACAGAGTGATTCCCGACACTGTGGAGCTTTTCGTAGCATCTTAGCCAGCAAGCCAGCCTAACAATTCACGCCAGGGGATGGCCTGCAGCAAGCGAAGCTTATTGTAGGGCGTCCCTGAACTTCGTCGTGAGAATTAGCACTACAATGATGTGTATTCTCCACAAGTCTTAGATAGGGTTTTTACTGTTATCTACATCTAGACAGAAAATCACCTGCCAACCTGATGAAATTTGAGATTCGTAGGGGCAACCTTTCGATACGGGAACATGGATGGGGTGAAGGTGTTTCCTGATTACTTTGTCGATGGCCTCTGGTGTGTTGTTGATCTTCCCATAAAGCCTCACTTCTCCATCAGAGCCATCATCGGCGAGTGCGATAGAAATTGATTTTTGATGAACATCCATGCCGACAAATTTAATGCGGTGATTCTTACCCATAGCTTCCCTCCTTGTTAGAGAATTAGTGTAACCTGCGGTTACAGTCCATCTTAACAGGAGTGGGGATGATCCGTTATCTGTCGGACATTATGTCTGTATATCTCTACCTTTCCGATCGATTAATTTTCGATTTCGCAGAAACTTTAGATAAACAGGAAGAAGAAAGATATTTGAGTTGGCAATATTAACACCAATTTCACCGGGCTCCGCGCCGATGATGAATGGAGGATGATTTTGCCATAAATACCATACGCATATTAA
>CAJQNS010000108.1 GCA_905479735.1 uncultured Desulfofustis sp. | reverse complement strand
CCCTCAAGCCCCGGTCGACGATCTCGTAGACATCGCGGGACAGTTTCATCTTTCTGATCCGCTCCAGGCTCTCGATCATCTTGTCCTGCCTTCTTTTTTCATAGCGTTTCCAGGAAATCAAAGGGGTGGTCATCCGCGCAGCTATCTGTGGATTGATAGCATCCAGCTTCAGGATGATATCAACCAGGAATTCATATCCCCTGCCGCTCAGGTGATGAAAATGCAAATGATTCTGACAAAATGCTCCGACCAGGGCCCTCACCTTGTTAGGGTTTTTGATCGAAAATGCGGGGTGATCGAGAAGCTGAATTACTTTGTCGAAGGTGTCGCCGGCGTTCGAAAGTGCCTGCATGGCAAACCACTTGTCCATTACCAATGGATGATTCTTCCATTTATCCTCAAAATCTCTGAACAATTGTTGCCGGCTCTCGGTGGTGAGGTGAGCCATGGTTGCCAGGACCGCAATCTGGTCGGTCATATTGGAGGCCTGGTAATATTGATTTTCGGCAAGTGAAATCATTTTCTCATCAACCTGCCGGGCACTGAGCAGGTAATCGAGACAGATGTTCTTTAGACTTCTGGCTCCAATGGCCTCCGGGCTTATCGAGTAACCAGAGTCATCTGTTTTTTCTTTATAGCAGTGCAGAAATTGATCACTCAGTCGATCGGCGAGTTCTTGTTTCACAAAAGAGCGCACGCCATGGAGGCGATCGGGATCAACGTCGGAGAGTGACATGGCCAGAAAAGCTTCTTCTGGCAATTGCAGGGCCAATGCGGTGAGCGCATCATCACCAGATTGACTGTTCAAAACTGTTCCTGCAGCCTCTACGAACTCGTTGTCGATGTTCATCTCTGCCCCTGCTGAAACCTTATCAACAAGATCGATAATGAGAGACTGACTGAGAGAAAAAGCAGCATCCCAGCGATTGAAAAGATCGCTGTCGCTGGCCATCAGTAAAGTGGTGGCTTCATGGTCGTGTGGCTTCTTGAGCTTGACCGGTGCCGAAAAGGAGCGCAGCAGCGAAACCGTTGGCCGACATTGCAGTCCGGTAAACTGGTAGGTCTGTTTCTCCTCAGTGAGTTCCAAGAGGATTGAATCCCCTCTTTTTTCATATTCGCTGGCAAGCTGCTTCACCATATCGTCTCCTTCAGGGTCGAGGAGTCCTATGAGTACGGGGATATGAAATGGGAACTTGTCTGGCTGGCCAGGAGTTTCGGCCGTCTGCTGACTTAAAGTCAAGGTAAACTGCCCAGCCGCCGTCCAGGTCTCAGTCATGGTCAGCTCGGGAGTGCCTGCCTGCGAATACCACCTTTTAAATTGCTCCAGGTCTCGGCCGGAGGCATCAGCCATGGCAGCCACAAAATCGTCACAGGTAACAGCTTGACCGTCATGTCGCTCAAAATAGAGGTCCATTCCCTTTCTGAAATTTTCGGTCCCAATCAGGGTATGGATCATCCGCACGACTTCAGCGCCTTTGTTGTATACAGTGACCGTGTAGAAATTGTTGATCTCCATATAAGTGTCAGGTCGAACCGGGTGGGCCATCGGTCCCTCATCCTCTCGGAACTGATACTGTCTGAGCACCCGGACATCCTTGATTCTCTGGACTGCACGAGAGTTCATATCGGCCGAGAATTCCTGGTCCCTGAAAACTGTCAAACCCTCTTTGAGGCTCAACTGAAACCAGTCCCGGCAGGTAACGCGATTGCCGGTCCAATTGTGGAAATACTCGTGACCAATCACCCCTTCGATGTTGAGATAATCCTGGTCTGTTGCAGTTTCAGGAGAGGCCAAAACATACTTGGAGTTAAAGACATTGAGGCCCTTGTTCTCCATGGCACCCATATTGAAATCATCGACCGCTACTATCATGTAACGGCCGAGATCGTATTCGAGTCCAAATTTCTCTTCATCCCATTTCATCGATTTCTTCAGGGACTTCATTGCATGTCCGCAGGTCCCCTGGTTTCGGGGTTCAGTATAAATAAAGAGATCAACTGGTTTACCGGATTTAGTAACGAAATTGTCCCGTTCGACAACCAGATCTCCGGCCACCAGGGCAAAAAGATAGCTGGGTTTGGGAAAGGGATCCCGCCATTGAGCAAAGTGAAAGCCATTTTCGAGTTTCCCTTCTTCATCCAGATTTCCATTGGAGAGCAATACCGGGTACTTTTGCTGATCTGCTTCAATCCTGGTACTGAATCGGGCGAGCACATCGGGGCGGTCCGGATAATAGGTTATTCTTCTAAAACCTTCTGCTTCGCACTGGGTGCAGAATATTGAAGATGACAGGTAGAGCCCGCTCAAGCTGGTATTTTCCTGCGGATTTACGGTCGTAATTATCTCCAGTCTAAAACTGTCGGGAACTTCCAGGATTTGCAGTTCATTTTCAGTAACGACCAGACGGCCACTGTCGATCTCCTCACCGTCCAACGAAACCTTGAGCAGCTCAAGATTTGTGCCGTAGAGGACTAAATCTGGGTTATTATTTGCTGCTGACTGGTTTCGCTTTACCTGTGACCTGGCGGTAACTCTAGTACACTGCTCGTCCAGCCGAAACAGCAGGTCAATAGAGTCGACCAGGAATTCAGGAGGCTGGTAGTCACTTCTATGGATGGTTTTAAATGATGGACTGTTCACGAGCTCCTCTCAGTTTAGAGTGGGTTTATCTTTACACTTCAGATTGTTGACATCAGAGGGGATTCAATTATACTTGACTTCCTTCTAGATGATCTGATAACCGATACGCTCATATCTGTAATCATCATCATGAGTTTTTCGAGGGCCCGTCGATGAGCTAAGGGCCAAATTTTTCACGATAAGGTCTACGAAATGATTAAAATCAACGAACACTTCAATAAACTTCAAGCCTCCTATCTCTTCTCCGATATTGCCAAAAGGGTGAGCCGGTACCAGGAAGATAACCCGGATAAAACGATCATTAAACTCGGCATCGGTGATGTAACCAAACCCCTCCCCCCAGCTTGTATTGAGGCATTCCATAAGGCAGTAGACGAAATGGCCGGTGAGGAAGGATTCCGTGGCTATGGGCCGGAACAAGGCTATGATTTTTTAAGAAAAGCTATCGCCACCGCTGATTTCAAGGCCCGCGGGGCAGATATAAGCAGCGCTGAAATTTTTGTTTCCGATGGCGCCAAATGCGATACCGGCAACTTTCAGGAGCTTTTCAGTCCTGATAGTGTCATCGCCATTCCAGACCCTGTCTATCCGGTGTATCTAGACACCAACGTCATGGCTGGCCGCACCGGCTCGTTTTCTGATGGTCGTTATGAAGGAGTGGTATATCTTGAGTCCACCCGTGAAAACAATTTTGTTCCCTCACTTCCTCACCAGCCGGTCGATCTCATTTATCTGTGTTTTCCCAACAATCCAACAGGATCAACGATCAGCAAAGAGGAATTGAAAACCTGGGTTGACTACGCCCGCCAGAATAAGGCCCTCATCCTTTTTGATGCAGCCTACGAGGCCTTTATTAACGACGACTCACTGCCGAAAACAATTTACGAGATCGAAGGCGCCGAGGAAGTGGCGGTGGAATTCAGAAGTTTTTCCAAAAGCGGTGGCTTCACCGGTACCCGTTGCGCCTATACAGTCGTGCCCAAAGCCTGTGTCGCCTATATCGCTGACGGCACGCCCCAGTCCCTGCACGGATTGTGGAATCGCAGACATTGCACCAAATTCAACGGCGTCTCCTATCCTGTCCAGCGCGCTGCTGAAGCCCTCTACAGCCCGGAAGGAAAACAGCAAGCGCAGGCACTGGTCAACTATTATATGAAAAATGCCAGGCTCATTCGTACCGCCATGTCCGATCTAGGCTTTACCTGCGTTGGCGGTGACAACTCACCCTATATCTGGATCGAAGGAAACATGGATTCCTGGAAATTCTTCGATTTGCTGCTCGATAAAGCAGGAGTAGTCTGCACCCCGGGAGCTGGGTTTGGCAAGTGTGGGGAGGGATATATTCGCCTTTCTGCCTTCAATTCGTTTGAAAATGTCAGCCTGGCGATGGACAGAATTAAAAATTCACTCGCCTGAATTTGGCTAGCCGTCAACTAGCCGGTGGTAGTGGTTATGTATCAGTCAATACTGCCGGCTTGAAACTGATACGCTCTTCCTTGCCCTTCATTTCAGTGACTTCCACCACCTCAGCATGCTCATCGAGCCAGTTAATCACCCCTTCAACCAACCGTTCAGGCGCTGAGGCTCCAGCCGTGATTCCGACCTTGGTTACACCTTCAAGCCAGGACGGGTCAATGTCGTCACGGTCGTCGATCAGGTGACTTATCCCGCCTGATTTCCTGGCAACATCTCGCAATCTGTTGGAATTGGAACTGTTTTTTGAGCCCACCACGAGGATGAGGTCGCACTCTTTGGCAAGATAGGTAACCGCATTTTGCCGATTCTGGGTGGCGTAACAGATATTTGACTTAACGGGCCCTTTGATGCCAGGGAACTTGTGCTCGAGAATCGATTTGATGCCGGCAACATCGTCCTGGCTAAGAGTCGTCTGGGTTACATAGGCGGTCTTCTCAGGGGTGGCGACCTGAAGATGTTCGGCCTCGGCTTTGCTGGCC
>CAJQNS010000107.1 GCA_905479735.1 uncultured Desulfofustis sp. | reverse complement strand
TCCTCGGCTGTCAGCCCGCCTTTCTCAAGCAGCAAGGTATCCAGTGCGTCAGTCAAAGCCCACCCTTCTCAGTCAAGGTTCTCGAAACCAAACAAAAGGCTCGGTTATAGTTCCATCGATATTGTAGGGAATCGAGTCTGTCTGGTTGCGTTTGAAATAGGCGCTGAGTGAATCACCAAGGGCTGGATTTGATTCCAGGAGTGCCGGCTGTGGAACCAAGTCTCCGCTAAACCTTATTTCACTGCGACTTATGGGTATCGTGCCCCGGATTTGACCTGAGAAGTTGCCCGAAAGCAGAGGCCCCTCGACACGGCCGCCGGTCAGGTCTACGACCTTGCCATTGAGAACGATATCGGCGTCCACCCGGTCGAATCTAACCTCGTTCTGTTCGAGCACCGGCTGTCTCAGGCTGGTTTGAAATCTCTCTATCCTCATGGTGCCGCTAAAGCGAACATCACTGAGCCGTCGCTGATCCACGGTTGCCCTGCCAGACAACGAGACGACCCCCTCCACAGTGCGGTCAATGGTCTTTTCGAGCAGCTTGAGTTCACTCAGCAGAACTTCCGAAATCTTTAGATTCCGCAATTCCAGCCTCTCACTTGTAGTTCGGTTCAGGTCGAAACTCAGGTCTCCGCCGAACAGCACTCCTATGACGCCAATATGATCGATAGGGTAACGGGGCTCGACCGACAGCAGCAGCGTGTCGACAGGAATCTCCCACTCTTTCTGATCGTCGCTGATTGTCAGCTCATAGAGTCGTAGTTTGAGTGGATGGACATATTTCAGGTCACCCATGGATATGTGGATTCCGGGCAGTCGCTGTTCGATATAGGAAGATGCCCAGTTTAAGAACTTATCGCGGGGAAAAAGCAGCACCAGGCAGACGCCAATGGCACCCAGTACAAACAGGAAGTAGAAAAGAAAAGTTAACAGCCGTCTGAACATAAAAAATACAGTTCGATGAAGCGTTTATTATAAGGGGTTGCACACAAGCCGGACACGGTCACATGCTACGCAGTCTGACTGAGAAAAACAACTGAAAATAAAGAAAAATAGCAAACCTCATGGAATTGTCCTATAATGATCCGGTGACCTTGACCGCCGTGCAGATTTGGTGCTCCGTTTTCAGGCATTGACTATAGTTCCCGCTTATGTACAACGAATATTTTGGATTCCGAGAGAGTCCCTTTTCCATTGCCCCGGATCCTCGTTATCTCTATTTGAGCGAGATGCATCAGGATGGACTGGCCCATTTGAATTACGGGTTAACGTCCGAAGGCTGCATTATCCTGCTTACCGGTGAAGTGGGAACCGGCAAAACCACGCTCTGCCGCTTTTTCCTGGAACAGCTCGAACCTACCGCCAACGTGGCCCTGATCATAAATCCGGGGCTCAGCTCCTCTGAACTGCTGTCAGCCGTCTGCGATGAGTTCCGAGTGGCTGTAAGCGGAGATGCATACACCACCAAGCACTACCTCGACGCCCTCAATGAATTTCTGCTCCAGGCGCACGCTGACAACAACCCGGCCATGCTCGTCATCGACGAAGCCCAGAACCTCGACAAGGAAGCACTGGAGATGATCCGGCTGCTTACCAACCTCGAGACCAACCGACAGAAACTGTTAAAGATTTTTTTGCTGGGCCAGTCGGAGCTGTCCACGGTTTTAACCAGCCCGGATCTGTCCCAGGTGAGCCAGAGGATCACCGGAAGGTTTCATCTCACCGGGCTGCAGCCCAACGAAACCTCAGAATACATCAGACACAGGCTCACCGTGGCCAGCGGTACGCCGAAACAGCTGTTCAGCGACAAGGCGGTGAAACGAATCCACCAGATTACCGGCGGCATACCCCGGTTGATTAACAACCTTTGCGACCGATCGCTTATCGGCGCCTACGCCGAGGAAAAAGAGCAGGTCGACGAAGCGATCGTTAGGACTGCCAGCCGGGAAATCTTCGGCTTTGACCACGCCTCGAAGACCATCGAGGTGCCGGTCAAAAGCCTGCTAATTGGTGCAACAACTATGCTGGCAATTATGCTCATCTGGGTCGGCAGCACCAGCGACTTTTTCCACCTGAACCTAAGTTCGGTCCTGCCTCCGCCGCAGCAGAATCCACCGGTCACGGCCGATACCGCTAAACCAGTCCTGGAAGAGAATGAGGTCAGCGAGGAAGAGGCTCCGATCAGCGCAGATATGGCGGCAGCAAAAACAACCGAAGACCAACCCATCATATCAGAACCGGTCGATGATCAGGCTGTCGTTGCTGGGGATGAAATAGAATCACCGACAGCAGAAGCTGACAGCGAAGAGCAATATATGGCCGAGCTCACTGAAGCCCCTGTACAAAACAAGATTTTGATCGCACCGGTGGAAATTTCAGAGCGACGTGAAAAAGAAGCTGAAACCAGAATCGTGATCAGCACCATTGAAATAGCCGACTGATGGATGAGCGTCCCGCCCAACACCCAACCAAGCCATGTCCTATATCCTCGATGCCCTGAGAAAATCTGAAGAAAAGCGCATAAAAAGCGGAACCCAGCCCGCCCGTCCCGGCTTCACTTTCGTCAAGAACAGTCAGCCGACAAAGAAGAACAAGTTTGCTTTCGGCTTGATTCTTACCAGCTTCATGCTGGTGAGTGCGGTGATTCTCGGCGCAGGCTGGTGGTGGTCGCAGAAAGAACAAACAG
>CAJQNS010000106.1 GCA_905479735.1 uncultured Desulfofustis sp. | reverse complement strand
GTTTCTACACCAGCGTACGATAAATGACAAAGCCTTAATAGGAAAACATGATATTGGCCCGGCTAAACGGCTGAATAGCTTCTGGCAGCATGTTTTCTCCCGGAAGTGATGAAAAAGACTGAGCAACCGATCGGAATAGCCCGGATAGTTTTATCGCACCATTTGATCTGCCAATTGGTATACTCCAGAAACCATACTGATCATCAATTTTGTCGCGCACTCTGGTAACTCGAAACTTGAAAATATTGGGTAATGAGAGACTTCAGAGCAACGAATTTCAGCAACAACTGAGGTAGCCTTAATCTCCGGAACGGCACTATAGCAGAATGCCAGAGTCCCTACCACATCTATAAACTCAAACGAGAACAACCACTCGCTCCACAATTAGCTCAGCTGAAATATTTCATTGTTTCCCTTGATAATAATATTTTTGATTATGATATCGGTTGTTTGAGTTGCCTGGACAAATACCTCTGGCGATATTGAAAAACCCCTACGCTAGTAGTATAGTTGGTAAGTTTTCAATAATTTTAATTATTTGATTATCTTGGCTGACTTTCAAGAGGATGCTGCAAGCTCAGCTTTCGATATGCCAGAATTTCCAGATTTAGAAGAGGAGGACAACGGCTGATGTTAAGATACTTACTATCCGTGGTAATTGGGCTTGTGATTGTTTGCCCTGCCACCGCTACTGTCGATGTAGCGGAGATGAATAACGATATAGACGTGGTCTGGTCGTCTTCTGATGGACTGAAGATGGAGATCTATTATTCCCAGAGAAAAGATGGCGCCTGGCAGGAACCAGTTCGGATTACTGATAATCACTATGACAATATGTACCCTGTAATCGACCGAGACAGCAGCGGTAAACGGTGGATTTTCTGGACTGCCTATGACAGTGGCAGGATGGAAATTCACTATACCTCTGGAGATGGCGAAGAGTGGCAAACCAGTGAGTTGCTTTCCTCAGACAATAAATCAAATATCAGTCCGTCCGTGGTCATCGATAAGCAGGACCGAATCTGGGTAGTGTGGAGCGCCAATAACGATGATCTTGACGAGATCATGTACTCTTTCTTCCAGAGCGGTTCCTGGTCGGATCCTGATTTTGTTCACGAACCAAATGAAGCACCGGACTTGCTACCGGTTATCGATATCTCAGGCGACGGAACACCCCAGGTGGTATGGCGAGCTGCACGGGGAGGGAAGAATGTAACTCTGTCCAGCACATGGACAGAAAATGACTGGTCTGAGCCGCTCATCGAAGAAATCGAAGATTCGGACAAAGATGAAAGTGAAGAGAATATTATTGAACTGCCGCAATTTGTAACCCGGACATCAATGGTCTATATCAGGGTCTATTGATTCCGGTCATTTAAACACAAATTTTTTAACTAAAGCGGGCGAGGAAACAATTCAGATGAATATTCGGGCAATGGTGATTGCTTTGGCGGTGTTGGTTCTGACACCGATGGGGACATGGGCCCAAGATGAAGCAGCAAAAACACGTATAGTCGCATTTGGTGACTCGATTACCGAGGGGTTCGGGCAAACTCCTTACTCGGTATTTCTTCAGCAGATACTGGATAGCAACGGCTGTAACTCAGTGGTAATCAATGAGGGCTTGCCTGGAGAATCGAGCTTTGACGGAGCCAGCCGGATCGACTCGGTGTTAGCCAAGCAGAGTCCGCAGTACATCATTATTATGGAAGGTGCCAATGATGCCCGCAACGGGACTTCTTCCCGGATTACCGCTGCCGCCCTGGGAAATATGATGGACAAGGCTAGTAGAGCAGGGACCAGGCCGATAGTGGGCGGCATTACCCCAAATACGGAAGCAGGGCAGGAAAATCCACTGATACCCCAAGAATTCAACCCGCTGATTATTCAGGAAGCTTCCCGCCGTAATATTGCCTATGTGGACACGTATACACCCTTAAGAGGAACAAATTGGAGTTCCTACAATGTTGACGGACTTCATTTGAGTGATAGCGGGAATAACGTGCTTGCCAATGAATTTTTCAAGGTAATACCCTGCGGCTCATCCGGCGGCGGTGGGGGAGGCGGTTGTTTCATCGCCACGGCAGCCTACGGATCGATTCTGGAGCCGCAAGTGGTAATGCTCAGAGAATTCAGGGATTCCTACCTGTTGACCAATTCAGCGGGGCGTAAATTCGTTGACTATTATTATACCTATTCGCCTCCGCTGGCGGATTTTATCAGCCATTCTGAACTGTTGAAATTTTTGGTCAGAATGGCACTTTTGCCTTTGGTAGGAATTGCCTATGTGCTGCTCAATGGCCTATGGTACATTCCCCTGGCCTTACTGCTGATTCCGTTTTTCCTAGTAATCCAGAGGAGCCGGCAGGCCATCAGATTGAAGGGCTAATAACGACATTACCAGCTTTAAGACAAAAACCGGTCTGCCAGGGCCGGTTTTTTAATTTGTAGTGAAGAGATTTGATTATGTGTGGAATCTGTGGATTTAACTGGCGGGACGAAAACCTCATTCGCTCCATGGCTGAAACCTTGTCGCACAGAGGCCCGGATCAGGATGGCTTTCACTGTGCCGATCAGATTTCCTTGGGCCACCGCAGGCTTTCGATTATCGACCTGAGCGAAAACGGCCGTCAGCCGATGTTCAATGAAGATGGCTCGGTGGTGGTTGTTTTCAACGGAGAAATCTATAATTTTGCCGAATTGCGGGACGAACTCGAACAAAAAGGCCATGTCTTTTCGAGCCGTTCCGATACCGAAGTGATTATCCATGGTTATGAAGAGTGGGGCATCCAGTCTATCGACCGGCTCCGGGGCATGTTCGGCTACGCGCTTTATGATTTTAAACGCAAACGACTGCTGCTGGTGAGGGACCGGATCGGAATAAAACCGATTTATTACCATTACCAGGGCGGCCAGTTGCGCTTTGCCTCAGAGATCAAGGCGATTCTGGAAGATCCTCAAGTCGAAAGAAAGGTGAACTACCAGGCTCTCTATGATTATCTCGGTTTCGAGTTTGTTCCTGCTCCTGAGACCATGTTCGAAAACATTCATAAGCTGCCGGCTGGCCACTATCTGCTCCTCGAAAACGATCAGTTGAGTATTGAACAGTACTGGGACCTATCGCTTAAACAGGACGATTCTATCGGTAGTTTTGAGGACGCGGTTGAGAAGATGCGAGAGCACCTTGACTTCGCCGTTAAGTCACATCTGGTCAGCGATGTACCGCTGGGAGTGTTTCTCTCAGGCGGGCTCGATTCGAGCTGCATTGTCGCCCTGATGCGTCGGCATATAAGCGGTTCGCTGAAGACCTTCACCATCGGTTACGAAGACAAGAGTTTCAGTGAGCTTGACTACGCCGAGATCGTCGCCCAACATTGTCATACCGATCACAAGGTGCTGATGCTTGATACCTTGAAGCCTGAATATGTCGAGCAGACGTTGTATCATCTCGATGAGCCGATGACCGATTTGTCCACGGTACCGCTCTACCTCCTCTGCAAACAGGCCCGTGAACATGTAACGGTCTGCCTCTCAGGTGAAGGGGCGGACGAGAGCTTTGCCGGATATGACCGATTCAAGGCCAGCAGGCTGAACCGCTGGTTCGGGATCATGCCAAAACCGATTCGCAGGGATGTGATCGGCAAGATGGTAAATCTTTTACCGGATCAGCCCCAGAAAAAAGGGGCGATCAATATGCTTAAAAGGTTTATCGAAGGCTCGAACCTGGATAATGGTGGGGAGCATCTGCGTTGGCAGTATTTTCTCAACCAGAAACTTGAGGACAATTTACTAGGCGATTCGTTCAAGACCAGAATAGATCGTGATCCCTTCCGTCAGGTCAGAGATTACAGCAGCCGGTGTGATGCCGGTGACGATGCATTAAATCGTGAAATCTATCTGGATATGCGCTTCATGATGACCGACTCTGTGCTGATGAAGGTGGACCGCATGTCCATGGCAAGTTCGCTTGAAATCCGCGTTCCCCTGCTCGATCATGTACTTGTCGAATATATGGCGTCATTGCCCGGTGACTGGAAACTGAAAAAGCTGACGACAAAATATATATTCAGGGCGGCACTGGAAGGAATGCTGCCTGATAAGGTTGTTCACCGTGGAAAACAGGGCTATAGTCTCCCGGTCAAACAGTTGCTCAGGGGAGATTTGAACGATTATATGATAGAATTGATAAACGATTCGGCTCTGATTCGTGAAAATATGGACGACAAGTATATTTCGACTTTGATCGATGAACATTGTTCGATGAAGCAGAATCACAACCACATCCTCTGGGCTTTGATCAATGTGGCCATCTGGCATAACCGGTTTTTTCATTGAGAGGAAAAGATTCTCATCCTGAGTCGATATGGAAAAAACACACAAAGCGGTGACTGGTAAGGGATCACCACTGACCAAATATCGTCGCCTCATAATCGGGTCGGATTCATTCGCAACTTTTCTCTACTATGAGTTTTGTCAGCTTTTTGTATTCTTCCCAGGGGCTTTAGGGATGGTTCTCAGAAAACTATTCTGGCCGAGGATGTTCAGCCGCTGCGGGAGAGGTACTGTCTTCGGTTTTGGTGTGGTTGTACGCCAACCCAAGAAGATCGCTCTCGGCGATTCTGTGGTGATCAGCGAATACTGCATCCTTGATGGCAGAAGCGAAAAGGAAGTCCTGTCGCTGGAAGTCGGTGACCGATCCATCCTGTCGAACAATGTCATGCTGTCCTGCAAAAACGGATCGATATCCGTAGGCAAAGATGTCGGTCTGAATGCTCAGACCATAATTCAGTCGACCACTGGCAATGCGGTGACCATTGGTGACAACTGCGTGATAGGCCAGCGTTGTCTCGTCATTGGCGGCGGTAACTACGATATAAGCAACAGAAATGATCTGATTCGCACCAGCCCCATAGTCGATGATGGAGGGGTAACCGTCGAAAATAATGTCTGGCTCGGTGCCAATGTGAGCGTTCTGGGCGGAGTTACCGTCGGGCAGGGGAGCGTGGCCGGGACGGGAGCTGTTGTCAGCCGCTCCGTTCCACCATTTTCGGTCTGTCTGGGGGTGCCCGCCAAAGTGGTCAGGGAACGAACCTGAGATGCGCAAATACCTGTTGATTCTTTTCAAACTCACGGTCAGCATCTCGCTAATCGTATTTCTCTACCGTAAGACGCCGCTTGAGCAGATCGGCACCCTGCTGTCTCAAATAGATCTGCGCTATCTGCTGCCCATAGCCCTGCTGTTATTTTTCAACACCCTGATAAGTGCCAGAAAATGGCAGATCTTCCTGAAAGCTGACAACCTCGATATTTCCCTCTGGGGTTTGACCGTTTCCTACATGAGCGGCACCTTCTGTAACCTGTTTCTGCCATCTAATATTGGTGGTGACAGCTACCGTATTTATGATATCGCCCGCCAGAGTAAACAGACGGCACGATCAGCTGCATCTGTGTTTGCCGATCGATTGTCCGGTTTCCTTGCCCTGGTCATCCTGAGCTTTGTTTCCTCCCTGTATGCTGCTACAGTATTCGGGTCGATCCAGATGCTTGTTATCCCTTCTCTCCTGTTCTTGTTGTTTCTTTTGATCGTGGTTGCCCTGGTGAAGGAGGAACCGGTAAAAAAGATACTGGCAGTTTCTGGAGTCACCAGGATCGCCGTGGTTGAGCGGCTGGTGGACAAACTGTTCTCTTCGTTTTCGAGTTACCGTAGAGAAAGAGGAGTAATTGTTAGGGTGATGCTGCTCTCATTTCTTTTTCAATTTTCGCTAATCACCGTCGTCTATCTGATGGCCAGAGCCCTGGGAGTGGCGCTGCCATTTTACTATTTCAGTGCCTTTGTTCCGATTATCACCCTGATGGAGGCCCTGCCCATTTCGATCTACGGCATCGGTGTCAGAGATTACGGCTATGTTTACTTCTTTTCCCAGGTAGGGGTGGGGGACCTGCAGACAAGATCGCTTGCCCTCTTTTTCATGGCTACCGGGGTTTGTTATTCCTTGATCGGCGGTTTGTTTTTCCTGTATAACCTGTGGACTAGGAAGAAGAGTATAGCATTGCATCAAGATGGTGATTCCACTGTCTGACGGGGGAAGCATTTCCCCAGTTACCGTCCAGGAGGAGTTGTGAAAATATCAGTTGTCATACCGATCTACAACGAGGAAGAGAACGTTACCCTGCTCTACGATGAACTCACCGAGGTCATGAAATCAATGGCCTGCTCCTACGAGATACTTTTCGTGGACGACGGCAGTACAGATTCGACGCTATCCATTCTGCAATCTATGCAGGCTGAAGACCAACGCATAGTGGTGGTTAAATTTCGCAGAAATTTTGGACAGACAGCCGCGATGTCTGCCGGGTTCGACTATTCCAGCGGCGATGTGATAATCACCATGGACGGAGATCTGCAGAATGACCCCCGTGACATTCCCCGCTTCATCCAAAAGATTGGGGAAGGATTCGACGTGGTGACAGGCTGGCGGCATGACCGCAAAGATGCCTTCTTAAATCGACGGCTGCCGTCAATAATTGCCAACAAAATAATTTCCTGGACCACGGGGGTGGACTTGCATGACTACGGTTGTACACTTAAGGCGTTTCGTAAAGAGGTGATCAAGAACATCCATCTCTACGGAGAGATGCACCGATTTATTCCGGCGATAGCCAGTGGTATGGGGATTTCATTCACCGAAATCAAGGTCAATCACCGGGCGCGCCAGTTCGGAACCTCAAAATATGGTATCTCCAGAACCATCAGAGTGGTACTCGATCTGATCACCGTCAAATTTTTACTCAGTTATGCCACTCGGCCGATACAGATCTTCGGCCTGCTTGGCGTGATTTCAGGGACGGCAGGATTTCTGATCGCCTTGATCATGACCATCCAGCGCCAGTTTTTTGATATTCCGCTTTCAGACCGTCCGATGCTGCTGCTTGCCATAGTGCTCATTTTTGTCGGCATCCAGTTCATCTCGATCGGTCTGATTGGAGAGCTTCAGGCCAGGACCTACCACGAGACCCAGAAAAAACCGGTCTATTATGTCAAAGAGGTATATGGCTTTCAGAAGCAAGACTCTGATGAGTAGCCGATGGCTGATGATTTCCTAACAGGATTCGATATTGTCATCCCCAACTGGAACGGCAGGCATATGCTCGAAGTATGCCTGCCGTCATTGTTTGCTCAGGATTTTGATGATTTCGGCGTGATTGTCGTCGACAATGGTTCAACCGATGGATCGGCCGACTATATCTTAGCTAATTACCCCGGTGTTAAGGTCATACAGCTGACCGAAAACTGCGGATTCAGTGGAGCCGTTAACAGAGGTATCGAGGCTGGAACCAGGGAGTGGGTTCTACTTCTCAACAATGACATCGAAATGGCCCCGAACTGCCTGACTCAGCTGGCCAACCAGGCAGACAGCGACCCCCTGATCAGGATGTGGGCCCTGAAAATGCTCTCCTATTCCGATCGCAACGTTCTCGACGGGGCGGGAGACGGAGTGCTGAGAGGCGGGGTGGGCTATAGATTCGGCACGCTGGAACCCGACTCTGAACATTACAGTCTTAAAAGAGAGGTGTTTGGAGCCTGTGCCGGGGCGGCGCTCTACCACCGAACACTTTTTGACGAACTTGGTCTGTTTGACGAAGAGTTCTTCGCCTATCTTGAGGATGTCGATTTTAACCTGCGGGCGGCGCGAGCCGGCCACAGGTGCTGTTACGTTCCGGGGGCGGTAGTCTACCACATGGGCAGTGCGACAAGCGGATCGAAAATCAACAAACTGACTGTAAAGCTGACCACCAGAAATAATATTTTTGTCATCTGTAAAAATTATTCATTCTTGATGTTGATCAGATTTTTACCAGCATTACTTACTTACCAGTTCTTCTGGTTCTTGTTTGTAGTCAAAAAAAGGCAGTTTGTCGCTTATATGGCTGGCATTGTTGAAGCTGCCCCAAGGGTTTTCGGTATGATCAGGAAGAAACCTCGACAGCATGATACTGACATTTCCACAGCTCTATTCTGCGAAAAAATTGTCGATTCCGAGCGGGATGTCGTGAACTCGATCATGTCCAGAAGAAGCGGAGAGGGAAAAAACAATCTGCTGCTCCGCTGGTATCTGGCAATTTTTTGCTGATGGTCAGGTGTTGAAGTGATTCTAAGCCAATGCTAAGCGTCATCATCGTCACTCATAATTCCGAGAAACTTATCGGCAGATGCATTGAGTCCCTGGATCAACAGTCCCTTGCTGCGGCCCGGATCATTATCGTCGACAGTGGTTCAGACAGCCCGTCCTATCTCGATGTCTACTCCGAAAAAGCCGGGTATGAGGTCCACCTCAAAGACAATATCGGTTTTGCCGCAGCCAACAATTTTGGCCTGAAACATATCGCAGATACAGATAAATATGTTTGTTTGATGAACCCTGATACCTTTCTCGAACCGGAAAGTTTCAAGCGTTCAGTGGAAATTGTTTCAGGCAGGCCTGGGGTTGCCGTTCTTACCGGCAGACTCAAAGGGTTTGATCTGAATAGCGGCCGGCCAAACGGTCTGCTCGATTCCACCGGCATATTCAGAACCTGGTATGGACGCTGGTATGACCGCGGGCAGGGGCTGAAGAACGACGATAAATATCTGATCGAAGAGGAGGTCCCGGCAGTCTGCGGAGCCTTCATGTTTTGCAAAGTAGAAGTGCTGAGCAAGAACACACCGGATGTCTTCGACGAATCTTTTTTTATGTACAAAGAGGATATCGACCTCTGTCTCAGGCTCAGAAAACAGGGCTGGAAGATGCTTTATGCACCTGCGGTTGAAGCTTTTCATGCCAGAGGATGGTCCCAGAACAGAAAAGAGATTTCTTATCAGACCAGGTGCCTGGCGTCAAAAAACGAAATCAGAATGAATTTGAAACACCGGTCTCCGTATCTGATCTGGTCCCTGTCCAAGTATTTTGCAGTCCGTCTGCTGCATGTTTAAACTGTTTGAATAACGAGATATAGAGATCCGTTGGAACAATCGACCACATCAATGAGCATCTCCATCATCATCCCAACCAGAAACGGCTCCGGCACGCTCAGAGAACTGCTGGCCGCCTTGACCATACAGTCGCTTCAAGCAGATGAGATTCTGGTAATCGATTCCGACTCCGACGATGATACGGTCGAAACCGCAACCGGCTATGGCGCAGTTGTTCATAGCATCGAGCTCGACAGCTTCGATCATGGGGGAACCAGGACGATGGCGGCCAGGATGGCCCAGGGCGACGTCCTCGTTTTTTTAACCCAGGATGTACTGCCAAAATCGCCCACAATGCTCGAAAAACTTACCGCACCGATCCGCACCTCAAATGACGTAAGCATGAGTTATGGCCGCCAGTTGCCATCGTTTCAGGCCACTGAGATTGCCGCGCACCTCAGAAATTTCAATTATCCAAGCGAGTCACGGGTTAAAACCTACGATGATCGGAAGCAGTTGGGATTTGAAACGGTCTTCGTCTCCAATTCATGTGCGGCCTATCGTCGTTCGAGCCTCGCTGAAATAGGCTTTTTTGAAGCAGATCTGATATTTGGCGAAGATAGCTGTGCCGCGGGCAGGCTGCTTGAAAATGGTGGTAAAATAGCCTATGCGGCCGAAGCCGCTGTCTATCACTCCCACAACTATTCATGGAGTGAGGAGTTCTGCAGATATTTCGATATAGGTGTCTTCCACGACAGCCAAAAATGGCTGCTTGATTCGTTTGGTGGAGCCGGGGGAAGGGGACTTGACTATACCCAATCAGGTCTTACCTATCTGTGGCGGCGCCGAAGTTATAGAATGATCGGCGATTTTATGGTAAGAGTTGGTTTGAAATTCTGTGGTTACCGACTCGGAAGAACTCATCGTCTGCTGCCCATCAGACTGGCCGCAAAACTCAGTATGAATCAAGGCTGGTGGGAAAACAACAGAGTAACGGCCAGTGACGGCGGTGGATAATCAATGCGATCATTCGCTTACTGACATAAATGCTCTCAACTAATCTGCGTGAGCAGAGCTCCCTGATGGCCAGGCTTCTGCACCTGGTTGACTGTCTTCTTGTGGTCGGCTATCTCGCCGGCCTGGTGTACTGGTATCGAGTCCCATGGAGCGAGCACTACACCCGGCTGATAATCATCACCTTCTTTCTCAGCCTGGTCGTCTTCCAGTCGTTTCAACTTTATCGGTCCTGGCGGGGCTGGAAATTTTATAAAGAATTTTATGTGATCATTAGAGCTTGGGCGACCATTGTCGGTCTTCTACTTTTCTATTTTTTCATTTTCAAGATTTCAGTTGCCTATTCCCGCGTGGTCTTCATGATCTGGTCGACCACCACCCCGATTCTGGTCTTTCTGCTGCATATTTCAGCCCGAAAAACCCTCCGCTTCTATCGACGCAGAGGCAAGAATATCAGGCGGGCGGTTATCGCAGGGGCGGGGGACTTGGGTCTGAGCCTGATCAGGGAGTTGGAATCCATTCCCTGGGCCGGCATCGAAGTAATGGGTTTTTTTGACGATAAGGTCTCCGAAGAGCCCCGCCTGGCGCGCTTGGGCATGCCGCTTCTCGGTGATATCGGCATGCTTCCTGACTACCTGAGCAAGAACGACATCGATTATGTCTATATTGCCCTGCCGATGCGGGCAGAAAGAAAAATATTTTCGATTCTGCGCGAATGCCGATCACTTGGATCGAGAATTTATCTGGTACCGGACCTCTATGTTTTTGGTTTGCATCACGCAGAAGTTCAGAGTCTGGGAAAGATGCTAATTCTCAACTTCAATCCCCACACCGAGTGGAAACGTGGGTTCGATGTGCTCTTCTCCCTGTCTGTTCTGATCGCCAGTTCCCCGCTGATGCTGCTTATCAGTCTGCTGATCAAGCTCGAGGACGGCGGAGCGATAATCTATCGTCATAAACGAATAACTGCCGCCGGTAAGGAATTTGACTGTCTCAAGTTTCGGACCATGCGCGTGGGGGCCGAGCATGAATTGGAGGATCTTCTGGAAAACAACCCCCGTTTGAGGGAGGAATGGGAGCAGACCTTCAAGTTGAAAAATGACCCGCGTATCACCAGAATCGGTAAACTTTTACGCAAGACCAGCCTTGATGAATTCCCTCAATTCATTAATGTCTTAAAGGGCGATATGAGCGTTGTCGGAGCCAGGCCAATTGTCGGCGGCGAACTCACCGCCTTTTACCGGGAGAGCGCCGGACGCTACTGTTCTATGAAACCGGGCATCACCGGACCATGGCAGGTGAGCAAGCGTTCGGACATTGATGACTACCAGGAGCGTGTCGATCTCGATGACTGGTATATACTCAATTATTCGCTCTGGACTGATATAAAAATCATATTGAGAACCGTCTACATAATGTTTAAAAGGGACGGGGCTTATTGAATTATACAATAAACGGAGACCTATATGCAGACCGAAACACAATCAATTACCATTAGTCAGGCCAGACAGGATGCGGCCTCCATTTTCCTTGCCAAAGTGTTCAATTGGATGGCCGTGGGCCTGGGAATTACCGGAATCGTTGCTTATGCTGCTGCAGCCACCGGTCTCGCAACACGAATTATCAACTCGCCTCTTTTTCTCATCATTGCCCTGGGAACCCTCGGACTTGTGTTCTTTTTGTCGGCCCGCATAGATAAGATCCAGGCTTCGACTGCTTCGGCTCTGTTCGTAGCCTACTCGGTTCTCAACGGACTATTCTTCTCCACAATCTTCCTGAGATATACCGGCGCTTCGATAGCCTCGACCTTTGTCATTACCGCTGGAATGTTTGGAGCCATGGCGGTCTATGGTCTGGTGACCAAGCGTGACTTGTCCGGCTGGGGTTCGTTTCTGTTCATGGGGCTTATCGGCCTGATAATTGCCTCCATCGTCAATATCTTCCTCAAGAGTTCCGGCGTTTACTGGGTCACTTCGATGATTGGTGTGCTCATTTTTACTGGCCTGACCGCCTATGACGTGCAGAAAATCAAGCGGATGGGTGAAGAGGGAATCATGTCTCAGGGACAGGAGGCCATTACCAAAGGATCTATCATGGGAGCCCTGGCGCTGTATCTCGATTTTATCAACCTGTTTCTGATGCTGCTTAGATTTTTTGGTGGCAGCCGTGATTAAAAGGTTGTTGGCAGCCAGTTGACTGGCTGCTGATCTGGCCATGTCAAATTCATTTGCAGGAAAGCGTATCGTCTTTGGTGTCACTGGCTCCATAGCTGCATTTAAAGTGGCCGGCTGGGTAAGTGCGCTGGCCAAAGAAGAGGCGCTGGTCGATGTGGTCATGACCGAGGCGGCTGCCAAATTTGTTGCTCCGCTCACCTTTGCATCTCTTTCTGGCCGACCAGTGTTCGAGGATATGTTCAGTGCCGAACAGGAGGGTGGAATCTCTCACATCGGTTTGAGCCGGGAGGCGGACTGTATACTCATCGCTCCTGCAACCGCGAAAACCATCGCGCGTCTGGCTTACGGCCTGGCAGACGATTTGCTGACCACTACGGTGCTGGCCGCTCGCATTCCCGTGATCATTTGTCCCGCCATGAACGTGCAGATGTATGAGCACCCTGCAACGTTTAATAACCTCAAGATCCTGCGGAAGTTCGGCTATCACATCATAGAGCCTGACAGCGGACTCATGGCCTGCGGTGAAGAGGGCAGCGGCAGACTGCCTGAATGGGAACAGGTCGCCGAATATGTTTTGCGTCAAATCCTGAGCCAAGATCTTGCCGGGCAAAAGGTTCTGGTAACTGCAGGGCCAACCAGAGAGCCATATGATCCGGTGCGCTTCATTAGCAACCGTTCTTCAGGAAAAATGGGCTTTGCTCTTGCAAGAACAGCTTTCAGAAGGGGTGCAGAAGTAACCTTGATTAGTGGCCCGACGGCACAGCAGCCTCCTGCCGGGGTGGAATGTGTCAATATAACGACTGCTCTCGAGATGCACCAGGCAGTGATGGAACGCTATGAGGACAAGTCGATTATTATCAAAGCCGCAGCGGTAAGCGATTTCAGGTGCGCAACACAGTCAGACGAGAAGATTAAGAAGAATCGGTCATCTTTGGTCATGGAACTGGAGCAGAATCCCGATATTCTCAAGGAGCTCGGCAGAATCTGCGACCATAACCGTCAACTGCTCATCGGCTTTGCCGCTGAAAGTTCCAACATTGAGGAAGAGGGCAGGAAAAAATTGCTCGACAAGGAACTCGATCTGATTGCGGTCAATGATATATCTTCAGCCAGTGCAGGTTTTGAGGTCGATAACAACCAGATCACCTTGATAGATTCCTTCCAGGTAGTGAAACTGCTTCATACCAGCAAGCTGCAGACGGCTGATCTGATCTGGGACCATGTGGTCAGCAATGAAATGCTCAAAACAGATCGACCTTAGCCTCTCAATTCCTCGCTCAATCACTTAAATCACAGAACCGCGAAACTGCCAAAGAGTTTTGGGGATGAAGAAAATTCTACTCATCGAACCGTACTATGGCGGATCCCATAAATTGTTTCTTGACGGTTTAGTCCGTCATGTTGATGGAGATTTTACGCTGCTCAGCCTGCCTGCCCGCAAGTGGAAGATGCGTATGCAGCTTAGTGCTCCCTGGTTCATCGCGCAGCTCTCAGAGCTGTCGGAAGGGGAACGAAATTTTGATACCGTGTTCTTTTCAAGCTTTATCGACGTCGCCGTATTCAAGGCAATGGCATCATCACTGCCAGGATGGAACAACCGCTGCAGATACGTGACCTATTTCCATGAAAATCAGTTTTGCTACCCTGGGTTTCTCGATAAACACACCACCCACCATTTCACCTCCATTAATTTTACCAGCGCACTGGTCTCAGACTCGATAGCCTTCAACTCCGAATTCAATCGTTCTTCCTTTTTTCACCACTGCAGCAAATATCTTCTCAGGGCCACCGATATGGAGTTGGGCAGTTGTCTCGATGAGGTGAGACAAAAATCCGTGGTCCTCCACCCGGGATTAGATTTCAGCGGCCAAGATCGTATCAAAATGATGGCCAACAAGGGGATGGTGAAAACGATTGTCTGGAATCATCGTTGGGAACATGATAAGAACCCGGAAGAGTTCTTTGCAACGCTCTACAAGCTCCAAGACCGCGGTATCGACTTCAAGCTTTGTGTGCTAGGACAGCATTTCCAAAACAATCCTAGCTGCTTCGATGAAGCCCGGCAGCGACTGTCAGGAGAAATTATTCAGTGGGGCTATGTGGATGAGACCGATGCTTATTATCAGCATCTTGCTGCGGGAGATATCGTCGTCTCAACCGCCTTCCATGAATTTTTCGGTATCTCGGTAATAGAGGCGGTGCGGGCTGGATGCGTCCCGGTTCTTCCCCGTCGACTTTCCTATCCAGAGTTGTTTGAAGAACAGTTTTTATATGACAATGGCCGCCTTTACAAGCATCTCGCAGAAGCATTGCAGAGCGAGGAAAAACTGACCATCGAGCAGTCCAGAAAAATGACTCAGCGGTTCAGCTGGGACAACCTTGCTGCCGGCTATCGGAGCTGGCTGCATTAACGTCCATTCTGGACAACTAGGGCTGGAACCAGCGTCCCAATGGTACTAATGGCATGGCAGACTATTATCGCTTTTGGGATTTTAAAAAAGTGACCTGCCGAGGACGAGTTCAGTTCTTCATCTGACTGGCGAAGTCGAGCATGCGCTGGATGGGGATCCTGGCTCGCTCGGCAAGCTCTCTTGAAACATGGATTTCGTTTGTTCCCTCCTGCAGGGTGGTCAGGAGATTCTGCAGCGAATTCATACCCATCCAGGGACAGCGGGCACAGCTCTGACAAGTTGCTCCTTCGCCCTCCGTCGGTGCTTCCAGCAAAGTCTTTTCAGGGGCCAGTTTTCTCATCTTGTTGAAGATTCCTTTATCGGTGGCGATAATGAAAGAATGTTCGTCACGGCTGACGACGGCGTTTATCAATGCCGTAGTCGAACCCACCACATCGGCCTGCTCTATCACCGACTGGGGTGACTCAGGGTGCACCAGTACCGCAGCCTCGGGGTGCAGTTTGCGAAATCTGCTGAGGGCCACAGAGCGAAATTCTTCATGGACCACACAAGATCCTGGCCAGAAGATCATTTCAGCACCTGTTTCCCTCTGAACGTAGTTACCCAGGTGCTTGTCAGGTCCCCAGATGATCTTTTTCCCCTGGCTGGCCAGATGTTTTATTATCGGCAAGGCGATCCCTGAAGTCACCACCCAGTCAGAACGGGCCTTTACCTCGGCGCTGGTATTGGCGTAAACGACGACCGTATGATCCGGATACTGGTCGCAGAATCGGGAAAATTGGTCCGCCGGACAACCTTCGTCAAGGGAGCAGGTTGCGGCCAGATCCGGCATCAGCACTCTTTTCTCGTTGTTAAGTATCTTTGAGGTTTCACCCATGAATTTTACCCCGGCGACAACCAGGGTGCTGGCCGGATGTTCCGTGCCGAAGCGGGCCATTTCCAGAGAGTCAGCCACGCAGCCTCCGGTTTCATCGGCCAGGTCCTGGAGCCGGCCGTCGGTGTAATAATGGGCTACGAGGACACCATTGACCTGAATCAGAAGGTCCTTGATGTTCTCTTTGAGATGCAGTTCTTCTTCATTGGACAGCTGCGGCCATACGGGGTGGCCGGGAACTGAAACTGTGGGAATCGAGACCGGGGCAAGAGTCGCCCTGGAGCCATCGCTTGTCATATGCCGTCCTCTTTCTTGGTAATAATATTCGGAGCCGTTTGCGCTTCCATATTCAGCGGGCTCAACATTACTAATAAAATTTAATCATTGATGCAAGAGACACCATAAGTGATGCAAGCCCGTGCATTTGCATTTACCTACCGACCACAAGTTGTCGCTGCACCAAATTACAATAAGCAGCAGTTGAGCTCGGCTATAACATATGGTGATAGGAGACTAAGGTCACACCGAATCTATATACTCGTGGGCTGATTCATCCCGAAAAGAGCTACGGAATAACAATAATAGTCGAGCAGTTTCAAGCTCTGGAAATTTCCTGTTCAGGGCGGGTTTTCCAGCGGCGATGCATCCAGAACCATTGATCAGGATAGAGCCGTGTGTAATGTTCCAGGCGAGAGGTGCAGCGTTGGGTGATATCGAGGATGTTTTCTTCTGTCATCCCAGCCTCATAATCGATTTCTACAGGCTCGAAAGCGACATGTATGGACCCATCATGCTGACGGATCGCAACAAAAAATATGATCGAAGCACCGGTCTTCAGGGCCAGTGCAGCTGGTCCTTTTGCGGTGGAACAGGGGCGCCCGAAAAAGTCGACGAAGATACCGTCTTCATTTTCATCTTGATCCATAAGCATTCCCATTACACCGTTTTCACGTAAAATTCTGATTACCGCCCTGGTTGACGCACCCTTGGGGATCATTTCGGCGCCGCTTGCTTCACGATGCTCATTAACCCTTTTGTCTATATACTTGTTGGACACCTCCGCTACCACAACCCCAAGATGGTATCCATAGG
>CAJQNS010000105.1 GCA_905479735.1 uncultured Desulfofustis sp. | reverse complement strand
GCAAGCGGGCTCAGGTGACCACGCTGGTCCCATTCGAGGAGTCGAAAATCCCGATACACTATATCATGCAGCGGGAAATAGATAAGTGGATGGTTTACGATATCAACATCGAGGGCGTGAGCCTGGTTCGTAACTACATGGAGCAGTTCAGGACGATCTTGCGCAATCAGCAATATGAAGGGCTGATAAAGACCATCGAAGAGAAGAATAAAACCTTCGCCGAATAAAGCAGTGCAGGCTGAGAAAGCAAGAGCTTTATCTAAACCATTTGATGAAGAAATACTGGATTATCTGAAAACCACGGACCGGGCAATTGTGTAGCTTTTACTGATTCCCCTGAGTCATGCCTGAGGTGAGGCCCTCTATATCACCAATGAGCCTGCCGACTTTGCTTATCTGATTGTTTCAGATAGGCTGGTGGTATGTCAGCTTAATGGAATTTGGCAGTGAGCACAAGACCTTACCTTGATTAGCGTCAGGGCACCGGTTGGCGTGGAAAGTCTTCCCTGGTTGACATGCAATCGCGGGAAGCAACATTGATCTCAGTAGAGGATAGCAGGCTTGCGAAACTCAGACGTGACGATTTTGTCAGGTTCAGAGAAGATCATCCTCTCACTGCGCTTCTTCTGCTCGGTTTTTTCCTTTTAACGAGCATCATTGTGGCTGCCTCAATGCTTCGCAAGGTTGTCTCGGATTCTATGGTTTTCTGAGGTGTTCTTGTTTTCTGGCCGGCGCCGGCTTATTCATAGTGGGCATTCGAGCAGCGTGCCAGATCGGTAAAACATTTTTTTTCTAGCAATTCTTTATAACATTTATTATTGTTGGTTGTTTAGCCGCTTGTCCTTGGGATGTTTCCGAGGTAAAAGGACCGGACGGAATGAAGATATTATTCACTGATCTTGAGCAGTCGGAATTGACCTACCCGCTTGTCGACGACGGCTGGTTTCCGACGGATGAACTAACCGTGGTGGATGGTCCCTACGGGCAGACGACTGCGGTGCTCACTGGCAGCAACGAAGCCATGATCAAAGGAAAGATGAAGTGTGAGATTCTCTCTTCCTGTGATCGATGCTGCGCAGCGGTTAATCTCAAACTTGCTGCAGATTTCGCTTATATCTGCATGATCGGCAGCGAAGAATTTGAACAAGGGCACCAGGAAACTGAGTGCCGGATAGAAGATTACAATAGACTGTATCTGAAGGAACCGGTTATTGATCTGGGTGAGATGTATCGTGAGCAGGTGTTCCTGAACATTCCGTCACAAGTTCTCTGTGACAAATCGTGTCAGGGTTTATGCCCTGCTTGCGGAACGGATCTAAATCAGAACAGGTGCGATTGCGAACGGAACGAGCAAGACTCACCATTCGCGATTCTGCGCCAGTTGAAAAATCGCTAAACCGGTTTTCATAACGGAGGAAATTATGGCATTACCAAAAAGAAGACATTCCCGCTCGCGGACACGCAAAAGACGTTCTCATCATGCATTGACCACGCCTGCACTGTCAATCTGCCAGGATTGCGGTGAACCGAAAGAGCCACATAAACTTTGTGGAAGCTGTGGTAAATACAACAAATCATCCGTATACGTCATCGATTCCGAAGTATAGGGGGCAACCGTGCAGATCGCCCTCGATGCCATGGGTGGCGACCTTGGCCCTCAGGAACTGATTAAAGGTGCACTACTGGCTTTAGAGCAGGATGACCTGAGGATCACCTTGGTTGGCGATGAAGGGGTATTGCAGGATCTCCTGCAATCTGCGTCTGCCAGCCAAACGCTACTCGAACGGTTGGACATCGTGCATGCACAGACGGTGGTCGATATGGATGAGAATCCGGTGGATGCAATCCGCAAGAAGAAGGATTCCTCGATCATGCTCGCCTTTGATCTAGTCAAATCCGGTCAGGCGAGCGCCGCGGTAAGTGCTGGGAATTCTGGAGCAACGCTGGCCGCCGGTGTCAGAAAGCTGGGCCGGTTGAAGAATGTAGCCCGTCCCGGTCTGGCCTCGGCTTTTCCCACCCTTAAGGGACCTGTGATGATCATGGACATCGGTGCGAACGTCGAGTGCCGCCCCCTGCATCTTTACCAATTCGGGGTGATGGCCTCAGCGTTTTCAAAGCTTTACAATGTTACAAATCCCAGAGTCGGCCTGTTGACCATCGGTGAAGAGTCGGGCAAGGGCAATACCCTTATAAAAGAAGCCTACAATCTTCTTCAAAGAAGCAGCCTCAACTTCATCGGCAACGTGGAGGGTAGAGACGTATTTCAGGGTGATGTCGACGTGGTCGTCTGTGACGGATTTGTCGGTAACATCGTTTTGAAAATCAGTGAAGGTTTGGCGGAAGCGACAATAAAAATGCTGCGCGAAGAAATATTGAAATCTAAGCTCGCTAAACTCGGTTACCTTCTCGCCCGCCCGGCCTTTGATAATTTCAGAAAACGCGTTGACTACGCAGAGTATGGCGGGGCATTGCTGCTCGGAATAAAAGGCATCGGTATCGTCTGCCACGGCAAATCCAGTGCATTGGCGATAAAAAATGCGATAATTGGTGCAGTTGAAATGGAAAGACTGAAACTCAATGACGACATTGCCCGTGAGCTAGCTGAGGGCATTGACGGTGTTGCTGAAGGTATATAATGGGAACGATTATTCTTGGTACAGGGTCATGTCTGCCCAAAAGGGTGATGTCCAATGTCGAGTTGGAGTCTATCGTAGAGACGAATGACGAGTGGATCAGAAGCAGAACCGGAATCGAAAACAGAAGAGTTGGTGGAGCCGGTGAAAAGACCTACCAGCTGGCAGCTTCTGCCGCCCGCAGAGCCCTTGACATGGCAGCAGTGGATGCCAAGCAGATTGAGCTTCTGGTGGTAGGGACCGTCAGCTCGCATATGCTCATGCCCTCCTGTGCCTGTTATGTACAGAATGAAATAGGAGCCACCAACGCCTTCGCCTACGACCTCAATGCCGCCTGCTGTGGATTCCTCTACGGACTCGATGCAGGTGATCGTTATGTGCGCACGGACAAGCAGTCAAAGGTTTTGATCATCGGAGCGGAAACCCTCTCTTCGAGGGTGAACTGGCAGGACAGAAACACTTGTATTCTTTTTGGCGACGGAGCAGGGGCCGCCGTGCTTGGCCACAGTGAAGATACCGGCCGGAAAATCATCGGGACTAACCACCGCTCTGATGGAGCCCTCTGGGATCTGCTCTACATGCACACCGCTCCCAGCCAAAATCCGGATCTGATGGTTGAAGACAATCCCGGCGCTCATATTATCATGGAGGGCAAAGAAGTTTTCAAGCATGCAGTTAAGGCCATGGAAGATGCCATATTTGGTCTCTTCGAAAAAACGGGGCTGAGCATCGATGATGTCGATGTAATGATTCCCCACCAGGCCAATTTCCGAATTTTGAATAAATTGTTGGAGCGCTTGGAAATACCAAGAGAAAAGGTAGTACTCAATGTTATGAACTACGGTAACACCTCGGCCGCCTCAATTCCAATTGCACTGGATGAAGCGAACCGGGCGGGAAGGATAGAATCCGGAAACACTGTTCTATTCTGTTCGTTCGGCGGCGGTTTAACTTGGGGAGCAACCCTTCTTAGCTGGTAAACAGGAGATCTGAGATGGATCGTTTTCTCACCGAAGAACAACAGATGATCGTCGACATCGCCCGACAGATCACCGACGAGCTTATTATTCCACAGCGGGCCGAGCTTGATGAAAAGCATGAGTTTCCGCGCCAGATTTTAAACGCCATGGCCCAGGCCGACCTTTTTGGTCTACCGATTCCTGAGGAATATGGAGGCTTCGGGGGAAGCTGTCTCGACATTTCCCTGGCCCTTGAGGAATTCGGCCGCGGCTGTATCGGTGTGGGAACCGCGTTCGCCGCCAGTGCTCTTGGTGCTTACCCGATCATGATCGGTGGCTCGGAAGAGATGAAACAAAAATACCTGCCGGATGTGGCCACCGGCGAGAAATTTGCCGCCTTCGGTCTTACCGAGGCCAATGCCGGGTCTGATGCCTCAGGTATTCAGACCACCGCCGTGCAGGACGGGGATGAATGGGTTTTGAACGGCACCAAGCAGTGGATAACCAACGGCGGTGAGGCTCAGATATATACTGTGGTGGCGATGACCGACAGAAGTCGGGGCGCCAGGGGGGCCTCGATGTTTGTCGTCGAGGAGGGTGATCCGGGGTTTTCCTGCGGCCCGAAAGAGATGAAAATGGGTATCCGTACTTCTTCCACCACCGAGTTGATTTTCAAGGACTGCCGCATTCCTGCAGACCGGATTATTGGCAGAAAAGGAACCGGCTTCATTACCGTCATGAAGACATTGGACTCAAGCCGTCCAGGTATCGCCGCGCTTGGTGTCGGCTTGGCCCAGGGGGCCCTTGACATGGCCGTAACATATGCCAAGCAGAGAGAGCAATTTGGCAAGCCGATCATCGGCTTTCAGGCAATTCAGCATATGTTGGCCGATATGGCTACCCAGGTAGAGGCTGCCAGGGCTTTGACCTATGCCGCAGCCAGGCATATCGATGCCCACCCCAAAGACATGTCCAAGGTCTCTTCCATGTGCAAGGTATATGCCACTGATGTTGCCATGAAGGTGACAACCGACGCCGTGCAGGTCATGGGCGGCTACGGTTATATGTGTGAGTATCCGGCCGAGAAAATGATGCGGGACGCCAAGATTCTGCAGATCTATGAGGGCACCAACCAGGTGCAGCGCAACGTCATCGGTCAGGAACTGAATAAGGAATATAACCGTTAAGGTTTCGAAGTGACTTGACAGACAGCAATTCCTACCGTCTGCACTCCGATTATTTTCCAGCTATACACAGGTTTTAGATGAAGATTATTGTATGCATCAAGCAGGTCCCCGATGCCAAGGATGTGCGTCTCGATCCCGAGACCAACACCCTGGCGAGAGAGGGGGTTGAATCGATCATGAACCCCTACGATCAGCATGCACTTGAGGCTGGTGTATCTATAAAGGAAGCGGTGGGCGGAGAGGTAACGGTGATCAGTATGGGTCCCCCCCAGGCCGAAGAGGTGCTTAGACAGGCCATTTCCTGCGGTGCCGATAAGGGTGTTCTGGTTTCCGATCGAAGCTTTGCCGGTGCAGATACCTGGGCAACGTCTTACACGCTCGCCAAGGCGATAATGACTCTGGGTGATTTCGACCTGATCATTTGCGGTAAACAGGCAATTGACGGTGATACCGCCCAGGTCGGCCCTGGACTGGCAAGGAGGCTTAGCATCCCCTATGCGACCTGTATTCAGAAAATACGTGAGGCCGGAGATTCTGCCATTGTCATGGAACGCATGATGGACGACGGCTACGATGTGCTCAGATCCGGATTGCCGCTGCTGATTACTGTGGTTAAAGATATCAACCAGCCCCGTGTTCCTTCGTTGAAGGGAAAAATGAAGGCCAAGAAGGTGGAAGTACAGGTGCTGAGTGCTGAAGATATCGGTGCCGATCCGGCTTGTATCGGGCTTCCTGGGTCTCCCACCCAAGTGGTCAAGGTATTTCCTCCTGAGCCGCGCGGGGAGCGGGCCATATTATCCGGCACTGTCGACGAACAGGTCGAGCAGCTCGTCGATAGACTAAAGCCCTATCTGGTTTGAGGCGGGGTAGTTATGTTACATATAGACGAGAAGCTGTGCATCGGCTGCGGTATCTGCGAAGAACAATGCCCGTTTGGCGCCATAGATATTGTTGATGGCCTTGCCGTAGTCGGCGACACTTGTAATCTCTGCGGTGCCTGTGTCGAGACCTGTGATGTTGAGGCATTGTCAATAGACGACAGCGGCGGGAGAAAAGCCCAGGATGATCTGGAATCATGGTCGGGAATCTGGGTCTTCTGTGAGTTAGTCAGGGGGGAACTGGCGCCGGTGGCGACCGAGCTGCTTGGCATTGGCCGTACCCTGGCAGATGACAGGAAGGCCCAGCTCAGTGCGGTTCTGCTCGGTTATCAAACGGCAGAGAGCGCTGAAAAACTTATCGGCCATGGCGCCGATAAAGTTTACCGGGTGGACGACCCAGCTTTGGAGTTGTTCACCGACGACATTTACGAGAAGATAGTATCAGATTTAATCCTCGCCCATAAACCCGAGGTGGTCCTGGCCGGAGCTACAGCCATCGGCCGATCTTTCATTCCCGGTGTGGCAACCACCGTGGATGCAGGGTTGACGGCGGATTGTACCAGGCTGGAAATCAGACAGGAAGACGGGATACTTCTGCAGACAAGACCGGCTTTCGGCGGCAATATTATGGCCACCATAATCTGCCCAGATACCAGGCCGCAGATGGCTACCGTGCGCCCCAAAGTGATGAAGGAGCTGGATTTCGATGCGAGGCGGCGGGGTGAGATAATTGATATCACCCCTGCTCCAGAGCAGCTTATCAGCCGAATTGAGGTGCTTGAGTCTATTAGTGAACAGCAGAGTAAGGTAAACATCCAGGAGTCGGATATCCTGGTTTCCGGCGGCAGAGGACTTGAAAACGAGAAAGGATTTGAGTTACTCATCAAGTTGGCTGAATCCCTGGGTGCAAAAGTCTCGGCCTCCAGAGCGGTAGTTGACGCCGGCTGGATCCCTTATCCCCATCAGGTAGGCCAGACAGGCAAAACCGTGGCGCCGAAACTCTACATTGCCTGCGGAATTTCCGGGGCCATCCAGCACGTGGCAGGAATGCAGTCTTCAGAAACCATCGTGGCCATAAACCGGGATGCAGAGGCGCCGATTTTTAACGTAGCCGATTTCGGTGTGGTCGGCGATCTCTATGAAGTTATTCCTAAATTAATCGATAAGATAGAGGAGAAACGCGGCCAATGACAGATCATCGGAAAATAGCCGTCGTTACCGGCGGAAGCAGGGGCATAGGCCGGGCAATCTGTGCTCGATTAGGACGTATGGGCTGTTTTGTCTGGGTCAACTATGTGAGTCGTTCAGATGCCGCGGAAAAAACCATTGAATTGGTGAAACAGGCTGGTGGTCAGGGGCAGACAGTGCAATTCGATGTGGCCGACTTCGATCAGGTTCAGAGCGCTTTTAAATCGATTGTGGCCGAGAGCGGCTCCGTCGATATTGTAATCAACAACGCCGGTATCACTAGAGACGGTTTGGTGGCCAGGATGAAGGAAGCGGATTGGGACGCTGTCTTGGACACTAACTTAAAAGGAGCCTTTGCCTGTGCCAAAGCGGCTTTGAAGCCGATGATGAAGAACCGCTGGGGCCGCATCGTCAACATCAGTTCTATTGTCGGATATTCCGGCAACGGTGGCCAGGTTAATTACGCGGCTGCCAAGGCCGGCATGGTCGGCCTGACCAAGTCTCTGGCTCGAGAATTCGCTTCCAGAAAGATCACGGTTAACTGTGTTGCACCGGGGTATATCGTCACCGAGATGACCCAGGAACTCGATGATGCCGTCAAAGAAAAAATGCTTAGTGAAATTCCCCTGGCTGCCCTCGGCGAGGCTGAGGATGTGGCGGCGGCGGTTGAATATCTGGTGAGTGATCAGGCCGGCTATGTGACCGGGCAGACCATTCATGTCAACGGCGGGATGTACATGTAAGGCAACCTGAGAGGTTGTTCCTGGAGCCTATTTCGTTATCAGCGTGCAAAGAAGGCGCAGCTATTTGGTACGTTTTCATTTTCACCGGTGGGGAATCTGAACGGATTGGCTGCTGTTTCAATGCAGCTGGTAGTGATTATAATGACGGGCAGAAAGCCAATTGAATGGCCATCATTATTAAATTTAAGTTGCAAATTTAACGCAATTATTAAAGATTGCATCATTTGGCCCTTTGTGGGAAAAAATCTAATGAAAACCTGGCGCGGGAAGCCGCGCTTCGAAAGAACCATCATCAAGGAGAAGAAAAATGGCTATAAATCAGGAAATGGTAGATATAATTGTTGAGCAGTTGAGCGTCGAGAAAGATAAAGTAGTTTCAGAGGCATCTTTTGTCGATGATCTGGGCGCTGATTCTCTCGATTTGGTCGAGTTGATTATGGCCATGGAAGAGAAATTCGATATCGAGATTCCAGATGAGGACGCAGAGAAGATCGTTACCGTTAAGGATGCCGTCGACTATGTTGACAAACTCAAGTAAGGATCATTGACCGTACTCGTGAAATGACTCAATTCCAAGGAAACATCAATGGCTAGCCGCAGAGTAGTAATAACCGGGACTGGACTGGTGACTCCTCTTGGCACCGGAGTTGCCAAGACCTGGAAAAGCATCTGTGCCGGGAAGAGCGGGGTGGCCCGCATCACCCGCTACGATCCGACCGGCGACCCTGTCCAGATAGCTGCCGAAGTCAAAGATTTCATAGAAGAAGATCACTTTGACAAGAAATCGTCCAACAAACTCAAGTTGTTTGTCAAGTATGCACTGGTTGCGACCCATATGGCTCTCGAAGAAAGCGGTCTTGATATAACCGACGATAATTGCGGCCGGGTCGGCGTTATCACCGGCTGCGGAATGGGCGGGCTGCCGACCATTACTGAGCAGCACGAAATCTACTTGACCAAAGGATATAAAAGGATTTCGCCATTTTTTATACCCACGGCTATCCCGAATATGCCCTCAGGGCATATCTCCATGGCCACCGGTTCGAAAGGACCGAATCTGACCATGACCACCGCCTGTGCCGCGGGCACCCACGCAGTGGGTGAAGCTTACCGGCATATCAAATATGGCATGAGCGACGTGATGATAAGCGGCGGTACTGAAGCAGTGATTTGTCCTCTTGGGGTGAACGGTTTTACCTCGATGAAGGCACTTTCTAAAAGAAACGACAGTCCTGCTGAAGCGTCGCGGCCGTTCGACAAAGATAGGGACGGTTTCGTCATGTCTGAGGGGTCTGGCATCATGATTCTGGAAGAGTATGAGCATGCCAGAGCCAGAGGTGCCGAGATCATCGCCGAGGTGGTGGGTTACGGATTGAGCAGCGACGCCTATCATATTGCAGCGCCGCCGGAGGATGGAGAGGGTGCCATGCGGTCCATGCGTGTAGCCCTGGAAGATGCAGGTCTCAACCCGGAAGACATAGACTATATCAACGCCCATGGAACCTCCACACCTCTGAACGACCGCTGTGAAACCCTGGCAATCAAAACAGTGTTCGGTGATCACGCCCATAAACTGGCCATCAGTTCGACAAAATCGATGGTCGGCCATATGTTGGGCGCAGCCGGCGGTATTGAGGCGGTGTTTCTGGCCCTGAGCATCAGAGACCAGATCGCCCCGCCGACCATAAACCTGCACCAACCAAGCCCTGAGTGTGATCTCGATTATGTACCTAATACTGCTAGAAAAATGAGTATACGCTACGGACTTTCAAATTCGTTTGGATTTGGCGGTACCAACGGGGTGGTCATATTCAAACAGTTCACTGGATAGGGGAAATCGAGCACCATGAAGATAGCTATTGGCTCTGATCATGGCGGTTTTGAATTGAAAAAATCACTGGTCGCAAAGCTTTCAAGCCTTGGACATGAGGTCAGTGATCTGGGCTGTGACTCAGATACTTCGGTGGATTATCCGGATTTTGCCGATCAGGTATGTGCTCAGGTGCTCGAAGGCAAGGCCCAGTCTGGCATCCTGGTGTGCGGCACAGGAATTGGCATGTCAATGGTTGCAAACCGTCATCGCGGTATAAGGGCAGCCCTCTGTCACAACGAATATAGCGCCCGGTTGAGCCGTGAACACAACGATGCTAATATTCTGTGCCTGGGTGATCGGGTGCTGGGCAAAGGGCTGGCAGCAAGTATTGTCGATGCCTGGCTCAGATCATCGTTTGCCGGGGGGCGCCATCAGAGACGGATCGACAAGTTCAGTAGGTGAGTCCGGTTGCTGTATAGTAATAGTTTCGCCGGTATTGCTCAGGCAATACCGGTTTTTTTTATCTGTCGGAGCAGGTAATATCTGGCGATGATTATGAGCGGTTGATAAGCTAGTCAGACTAGATTTCTCTCCTGGAGGACCTTATGAAATGTCCCTATTGCGATCATCTCGACAACAAAGTAATTGATAGCCGTCTTAACAAAGACTGCACTATTACCAGGCGCCGCAGATCCTGCCTGGCATGTGATCAACGGTTTACGACCTATGAAAGGCTCGAAGTGATGATGCCCGTTTTGGTCAAAAAAGACGGCAGACGTGAACCCTGGGATCGCCAGAAAATGATTGTCGGTCTTGAAAAGGCCTGCGAGAAACGACCCATCAGCCGGGATTCCATAGATCAATTCGTTGACGAAATAGAGCACAGGCTGCAGGATCTTGGATCCAAAGAGGTTAGTTCTTCGGTTATTGGCGAATGGGTGATGGAGGATCTGTCCCGGCTAGACGAAGTAGCCTATGTGCGTTTTGCTTCGGTCTACCGTCAGTTTAAAGATGTGAATGAATTCATGGATGAACTCAAGGTTTTGCTCGAATCAAGAGAAGATCATTAATGGTTGGTCCTGCAGTGGCTCGCGAATTTTCAGATAGTGACATTTATTTTATGCGGCTTGCCTTGAGGGAGGCCCGCAAAGGCATTGGGCGCACTTCGCCAAATCCCTGCGTAGGGGCGGTAATCGTAAAAGAAGATGAGATAATCGCTCGTGGCTATCACAAAAAGGCAGGGGGCCCGCATGCCGAGATCGAGGCTTTAAACAAGGCCGGGGACAGAGCCATCGGCGCCACCATGTATGTGACCCTGGAACCCTGCAATCATACCGGTAAGACCCCTCCGTGCAGCCGTGCCGTAGCAGCCAGCGGGATTAACAACGTCTGCATAGGCATGCTGGATCCCAATCCCCTGGTAAACGGCAGCGGCGCAGAATTTCTTCGCAGGGCCGGGATCGAAGTCCGACATGGGCTGCTGGAGGACCAGTGCCGGAAGTTGAACCAATCGTTTTTAACCTACATTAGCAAAGGCAGGCCTTGGGTTGTGCTGAAGGCTGGATTGACGCTGGACGGCAGGATTACTTTCAGGAAAAATAGGGGAGATGCGATTACCGGTCCACAGTCGAGTAAGTGGGTGCATCGACTGCGCGACCGCTGTGATGCAATTCTGGTTGGCAGCAACACCGTTACCATAGACGACCCGTCCCTGACTGCCAGGATCGACAGGCGGAGAGGGAAAAATCCGACAAGGATAATCCTTGACACTACCCTGAAAATCTCGCCGGAGGCCAAAGTCATCACTCATAATGAGGATCGTCTAACTTGGATTTTCTGTTCTTCTTCCGCACCTCCCGAAAAAATTATTCATTTGGAAAACCTGGGAGTCGATGTTTTGCCGATTCCCGTAGATGATTCAGGCAGGCTAAGCCTGACCGAGGCTTTGAGAGTGCTGGGCTCCAGACAGATTACTTCGCTCCTTGTGGAAGGAGGTGCAGCAGTGCATGGAGCATTTTTGAAGGCGGGCCTGGTAGATCACCTGCAATTTTTTTATGCTCCGCTGATAGCCGGTGACGGCGGCACCAGTGTGATAGAAGGTTTTCGTGTCGTCGGCGGCCGTGAAGATGCGGTAAGGCTGGTGAATGTAAGGCACCGGCGTCTGGACGATGATCTGTTGATCTCGGGCGACGTAGTCTATCCCTCGAACGGCGACTGATCGGCCGAATTGATCAAACAAATCTTTTCATCTTCTGCCAGGCTTCTGAGAAGGCTCTAAAATCATCAAAGTCCACTTCCAATGTCACTCTGTCCTTCTCAAAAGCGGGGCTGGGAGAGACTCGGCAATTCTTGGGCAGGTTCATTTTCGCTACCCTTTTGACAAATTCTTCTTTTGCCAGGCTGATACCCGGGTGGCTATACTCGTATAATCGCTTCATCAGGTGGGTAGTCTGTTGGGGTATATTGCCAATCGGCTCTTTGCACAGTTCAGGAAAGTGGTTGGTGATAAAATTAACAACCGTACAACCTTCCACCCCAGTGATGATCTGCATAAGTTCCAAAAAGCGACGCTGCTTATTGGCATTAAGGGATAAGCGGATGAAAAGGTCGTGGATAAAGAGCCTTTCGGATGTAGGCAGAGAAAAAAAATTGAGCCCGGTTTTGATGGAGATTTTACCGTGATGGATTGAGGTGCGAACGGGTTCTTCGAGTTTGAGCAGGAAAAGCAGTCTATTCCGCTGAGTAGCACTCGTGGTGGTGATTGCTAGATTGAGCAGTTCGTGGTTGGGCTGCTTACACTGTTCGTTGACGAGATTAATGAAACGGGCGGCTTCGATGGGAGAGAGTGGGCCGGTTTGGATTTGGTCCTCGGCTACTAGAAACAATACATCCTCAGGTTGGGCCTTCTCACTGAGAACTGAGCAACCAATGCTGCTGGGGGGATGACTGAGTCGTCTGAGTGCATCGAGTCGTCTAACCCCGCAGATTAATTCATAACCGTCCTGACCTAGCCTGACAATGGGAGGGCGCAGCAATCCCAGACGTCCAATGGATCCTATTAGCTGATCATCAGATTCGCTGGCAATGTCCTGATGTAGACTCCATTGCCTTTTTTGGAGTATTGAATTTATGGGAAGCAGTGCAGGGAGCAGTAAAGTCATGGCGGTCAAGTGGGTGTGTCGTCGTCTTGATCTGGAGGACTCTTCAATTCATAACGAGGACCTAAACACAGAAGGCCTGCACCAAGTTCCTAATGATACTTGCTGCAGGCCTGAAAAATCAAAAAAGCCAACGATTTATTCGCTGGCTGTGCTGCTATTTGTTGATCTTCTCCCTCAAGATACCGGAAGGTTTAAAGGTAACCACTCTTCTGGCGTCGAGGGTGAGTTCCTGGCCAGTCTGGGGATTTCTACCCCTTCTGGAATTTTTATCTTTGACGTTGAACTTGCCGAATCCGCTCAGCAGCAAGTCGGAGCCGCCGATCAGAGATTGTTTAGAAAGGCGCAGAAAGGCTTCCACTGATGCTGTAGCCTGAGCTTTAGTAAGCCCTTCATGGTTTTTGTACACCTGTTGTACCAGATCTGCTTTTGTCAGTGTCATTGTCTCCTCCTATCCAAACGCAGTTTTGTTATCAGTCCCCATTACATTAAAAATGAGGTGAAAAAAGTCAATGGTATCGGGCGACTAAAATTAAGGATTTTAAATTCCTTTTCAGGAAACTATACATGTCCGGCCATTTCAAAAATCGGCAGATACATGGCCACCACCAGTGTACCGATCATTCCACCAAGGAAGACCATCATGAACGGCTCGATCATGGCCGTCAGGTTGGCCACCGCTGTGTCGACTTCCTCGTCATAGAAGTCGGCGATTTTTTCGAGCATGGTATCGAGGGCACCAACCGATTCTCCAACGTTGATCATCTGCACCACCATGTTGGGAAATACGCCGCTTTCCATCAAGGGTTCGGCCATCGGTCGGCCTTCGGCGATGGCATCGCCGACTCTGAATACGGCCCGTTCGATAACCTTGTTGCCTGCTGTCTTGGCAACGACCTGCAGGGCTTCCAGGATCGGCACGCCGCTTTGCAGCATGGTGCTCAGGGTCCGGGTGAATTTGGCGACCGCAACCTTCCTGATCAGTATACCCACAACTGGTAACCGAAGAAAGAACTGGTCTATACGATATCTGCCTTTCTCGGTTGAGTAGACCTTTTTGAAGATGTAAATGAGAAGAATAATCGGTAGGATGATCCAGAGCAGATGTTCCTTAAAAGCGTTGCTCAAGCCAACGACAATCATGGTTGGCACAGGCAGAGCGGCGTCCATCTGTGAGAACATCTCCTCGAAAACCGGTATAACAAATACCAGAATGACGACCAGGATGAGAATCGAAATCGCCAGACAGATGGCCGGGTAGGTCATTGCTCCCTTGATTTTCTTTTTCAGGGCCATGGTTTTTTCCATGAAAAGAGCAAGACGATTGAGGATCGTATCAAGAATACCGCCGGTCTCACCGGCTTCGATCATGTTGGAATAGAGATTGTCGAATACCTTGGGGTGCTTGCGCATCGAATCGGCAAAGGTGGTTCCTGCTTCCACATCCGCCTGGATTTCACCAATAGTTCTTTTGAAAGTAGAGTTTTCCTGCTGCTTGCTCAAGATTTCCAGGCATTGTACCAGTGGAAGACCGGCATCGATCATAGTTGCCAACTGTCGGGTGAAGACGACGATATCTTTGTCGGTGACACGGGGTTGAAAAAAAGGAATGCTTTCCAGCAGATCCTTGGGCTTTTCCTTGACCACCGGATCAGTGATACGCATCCGCTTGACATGGGCTAGCGCTGCTGCCTGATCGGGAGCCTCGACTTCACCTTTGCGCTTTTCACCGTATTGGTTTCTACCTTTCCACACATAGACAGGCATAATGATCTCCAGAAATGCAGGAAACTTTCTCAACACAAAATGCTGAGCGACTTGATCTTTTCGCTAATTTATCACAAATCCTATTATATTCCTTGAGGTTGGATAATACAAGGACGGTTTGTAAAGATTTTCTTTTTCTAAGG
>CAJQNS010000104.1 GCA_905479735.1 uncultured Desulfofustis sp. | reverse complement strand
AAATATACATACGAGGACTTTCCCTTAGCCAGCAAGAGGAAAGTAAATATCCATGACCTTACTTGAAGGGTTACTCTGGTTAACACTGAACGTTTACCATGAAGCCAGATCTGAACCGCAGATTGGCCAGGTGGCTGTTGCCCATGTTACACTGAACAGGGCTTCGGAAAAGCAGCTACCTCTGAAAGAAGTCATCAGGCAACCATATCAGTTCAGTTGGACCTTCCAGAAAGATTCTTATGTGCCGGATGATCCAGATGCATTTCTCAAATGTCTTCACTCCGTATACCTGGCTCTGCAAACCCCCGATTTCACCGATGGAGCAACTCACTACCACCTTGAAACCATAACCCCCAACTGGGCATCAGGATTTACCTATATAGCCCAGTACGGCTCTCATAAATTCTACAAACAATAAAAAAAAGAGAGCATCACCTTCTGATGCCCTCCCGATACCAAGGCAGTGGATCTGAAGTTTAAGCTTCAGCGGCTTTCCTTATCGCCTCCTCCATATCCTGCAATCTTGTTTCCGACATTCTGATTGAAATAGGATACACCAGTGTTCGGTCAAGCAGATCGGCTGAAACCGGCAAAGCTATGGGATCATAAACAACCCTTCTCTTTCCTCCAGGGTCGGTGAACGGCCAGCCGCTTCTGGTCTGGGTGGAGCCAGCGAGCAAGTGTTCCCATTTTGGGTAGAAATGCCAACTGTTTTCTACCCAGCAAATTGCCGCCGCCCCATTCTCCTGCAGCACCTTGCCTACTCTCTTTCGATGATCGGAATCGGCTAGAGAGAATGACAGAAACGTGGCACTGTCTCCTGTCGGATCCATCAGTTCTCTGAATCTGATCCCCGGAATCAGGCTGAGAGACTCTTTCAGTCTGTGCTTGTTTTTTTTCTGAGCTGCAACCATTGAGTCGAGTTTTGCCAATTGAGCAATACCGATAGCACCCTGCAGTTCCATCATCCTATAGTTAAAACCGATGAACGAACGGCCCTCTCCACCTCTCCCACCAGGATTGACCGCATGATCATGGCCGTGATCGTGATATTCAGACATCTCTGTATGAAGTTTCGGATCATCGGTGATGATCATTCCCCCCTCCCCTGTCGTCATCGTTTTTACCGAATCGAAAGAGAAGGTTCCGCATTTCCCAAAGGTACCTAAATACTTCCCATTTATGTGGCCGCCGGCCGCCTGGGCAGTATCCTCGAGCACAGGGATCCCGGCCTGGTCGGCAATTTCTATGATTTCCTCAATTCGAGCAGCCGCGCCCAGCATGTGAACCGGAACGATACAGGCGGTTTTGTTGTTAATTTTGTTCTTCAGATCGGCCGGATCCATATTCAGTGTCGCATCGATTTCGCTGAATACCGGAATTGCTCCGACTTCTAAGATGGCTTCCCAGGTTGCGACAAAGGTAAAACCCTGGGTAATGACCTCATCTCCCGGCCCAACCCCCATGGCCTTCAAGGCGACTTTCAAAGCAGCAGTGCCAGAACTCACCGCCTGGGCATAGCCGGCTCCGGTGTAGGCACCAAATTTTTCTTCGAATTCCTTTACTTTGTATATCCCTCTGCGCTGCTCGCTAAATTCGTAGCGAAATAAAACACCGGTATCGAGAACCTCGAGAATTTGCTCTTTCTCTTCTGCACCAAATATTTCAAAACCAGGCATACCCCTTCCTCCAAATCGTAATCCCCTGTCTCACAAAACTGCCTATAAACTTCACTGGTTAATACGGATAATTCTACCTGTAAAGTGCCATATTGTCGATAAGTCTTATGCGCTGATTTACCCGGATGGCTCCCAGTGCACGACAACGCCCCCACACCTTGGAAAGCCCTTGCAGACTCTGCTCATCGACAATCGACAGGTACTCGAGAGAGCAAGAGTTATTCTTGTCAAACAGGGCCGCAGCTGTCTTGATTAAATCATCGGTATCGATAGTGCCCTTGCTCTCAAACACTCGTTGCCTGATCAACTGCAGAGCCTTATAGAGCACCAAAACTTCCTGGCGCTCTGATTCGCTCAGGTAGGCATTACGTGAACTCATTGCCAATCCGTCATCTTCTCTGACAATGGGAACGCCGACTATAGAAATAGCGAAATTGAGATCCTGGGTGAGTTGTTGAATGATCCTCAACTGTTGAAAGTCTTTATCTCCGAAAAATGCATAGTCCGGAAGAACGATGTTGAACAGTTTGGTAACAACCGTGGCAACCCCTGTGAAATGGCCTGGTCGGTCAACGCCACATAATCCGGCAGCTAAACTGGCAACAGAAACCTCTGTCTTGTAACCCGACTGATAAATCTCCTGAGGCCCGGGACAGAACATTGCATCGACACCGACCTGCCGAGCCTTGGCACAGTCACCATCAAAATCTCGCGGATACACATCGAGGTCCTCCCCCGGTCCAAACTGGGTGGGGTTGACAAACAGGGAGACAACCGTCTTGTCGGCTCTATGTACCGATGTCCGCATCAGTTCCAGATGCCCGTCATGGAAATATCCCATGGTCGGCACCAGACCTATGTCACAGCCTTCTAGGCGCCAATTGGCGACAACCTCACGAATTTCTTCGATCGATCTGCTGATAATCACTTTACTGCCTTGATTCTAGCGATTTTCTCTTCCACCATTACCCGCTGTAGCGTGGCAGATGGATCCAGCATGGCCAGATAGTTTTCATAAAGTTCCAGTGCTTTATCATTATTGCCCTGTAATTCATGGATGCGGGCCGTTCCTAGATAGCCAATGTCCTGATAACCTTCCAATTCCATCAGTTTGGTATACTCAGCGGCTGCTTCTTCAAAATTCTGGGCCGCCTCGGACGATTGGGCGATACCTACAGAAACTAGCGGCCAGAGAGGAGATGATGCTTTGAGGTCGTCCCTGACCTCCTTGAACTTCTGCTGTGCTTCGATCATCTTTGAGTCATTCATATACTCCTGGGCAGTATTGATAGAAGCCCAGAGCGCTGCGTCCGTACCTTTGAATTTCTTTTCTACTTCAGCGAGCTTATCCAACATCTGCTGATCGCTCGATTCCTGAGCTGAAAATAACGCCTCTGAGCTTTTCTCAATTTTACCATCCCTATATGAGCTGTAAAGCGACCAGCCCACCACAAGAATAATCAGCCCGGCGATACCAGCCTGAACAAGTCTTTTGTGCTCTTTGACGAATTTAATTACTGCCGGCGGCAGGTTAAGCTGCTCCAGCAATCCTTCAAGACTGTTCTTATCCCGCTCGTCAACGTACTCCTTATCGAAGATATCTTCGTTGGCCATCAGAGTTCTCCTAGATGTTCACCTACATTTTTATTGTTTTAGAAATCAGCGAGTCATATATAGTACAAATGCGCAAAGGTGTCCATCCGTAAACCATGCTCAGAGTTAATGCAGGGAATATGAAAGAAGGATTGCTTCAACAGGTCAAGTCCGTATCACAAATCAATTCCGAGATTCGTCAACTTCTCGACAAAGATTTCCGTTTTGTTCGGGTTCGTGGTGAAATCTCTACTATCAGACAGCCGTTTTCAGGTCACACTTATTTCATTCTTAAAGACAGCCAGTCCCAGTTAGCTTCTGTACTCTTTAAAAACCAGAGGCGCTGGCTTGCCAATGAGCTCGAAGAGGGACAGCAGGTTATCTGCGATGGCCGGATCAGTGTCTACGAGCCCCGCGGTCAATACCAACTCATTGTCGACACTATAGATTTCGATGGTACCGGTCAGCTTCGGATTCTATTTGAACAGCTAAAACATAAGCTCAGAAGCGAAGGACTGTTTGACCAGGAACATAAGCTGAAGTTGCCGGAAGCCATAGACAAGGCCATCTTAATCACCTCCCCGACTGGGGCCGCCGTACATGATTTCATCTCCATATGCCACGGGCGCCGCTCCGATCTTTTAATTCAGATTCTGCCTGTCCGGGTCCAGGGGAAGGACTCCGTCGAAGAAATCTGTCGAGCTATTGAGACAGCCCACACCTTCAGCCCTGACGTAATCGTCTTATGCAGAGGCGGTGGATCGATCGAGGATCTCTGGTCATACAATGAAGAAACTGTTGCCAGGGCCATATTTAGGGCTAAAATACCTATTGTTACAGGGATTGGTCACGAGACCGATTTTACTATTGCCGACTTCTGTGCCGACCACAGGTGTGCGACCCCGACTGCTGCCGCCGAACTGATCACTTCAGACCCAGCCGGTTATAAGGAAAGACTCGAATATTTTTCCGCGCGTCTGCTCAGGTCGATGGGCTATCTTCTTGATAATTACACCATTCGCCTCAACAGGGCGACTGAAACTTTGTCGACCTTTGACCAGGCTTTCAGCCACCATACTTTCACCGTTGACCATCTTTTCTCCAGGCTTCACGCTTCAATGGCACTATCGGTAGAGCTCAAAGCTAAGCGCTTCTCAGAGATGTTTTCGCTTCTGCTTCGGCTATCGCCCGAATATTCCATCAATCGTCACCATGACAGACTAGCATACCTTGGTCAAAGATTGATCGACAGAACGGATCAGGTGATCCAGTCACGTCAGAACAGGCTCGAACAAAACGCTGCCGTACTAGACACTCTTAGTCCACTGAAAACACTTGCTCGAGGGTATGGTATCGTTTCCAAAGGGGATGGGACAGCTGGCAAGTCAAAAGAAATCGTTACCAGCACCAGTCAGGTGATCGAAGAGGAAGAAGTGGAAATCCGGCTTCATCAGGGTTCAATGGACTGCCGGGTGGTGCGAAAAAAAACCTGAGCGGGCCGTCACCTGACGGCAGTCACAATTATCAAGCCTGGTAGAACGAATCGGCGATATCCTGATAATTGCAGCGGATGCTTTGGGTGCTTAACAAAGCCAGTATCTTGCCGATTCCGGAAGGATCTTCGCAGCTGATTATTGCCCCCGGCTTGAGGCTCTCGATGGTGAATCCCGATTTTTTCAGAACAGCAACAGAATCCTGGTAGCGGTCAACAACTATCCCGAGCACGGAAAAATCTTCCATGTAGTTGACGGGTAAACCCAGGTTATTGATAAATTCTGATTTTTCAGCTACCCCCTCTGGGATAAGCGCGATTTTTGCCATGGCTCCTACCGCCAGTGGTTGCGATAAATAGAAATAATTGCTGCCTGAATGAATTGAATATTCTTTATGACGCCATTTCCAAGCTTTCTTTATCAGCAGTCGATGAGGCCTGCTGGACAATGACTGATCTGCGGTAACCGGTCCGCCTGCTTTGTTAAAGCTGCCCCCACCATCCTCTGCGAGAACATGATGGGAGCAAGATGGGTATCGCGGGCTGAGTCTCTAGAGCAACTCCAGGCCGGAGAAGAAATAGGATATCTCGAATGTTGCAGTTTCTGGAGCATCGGATCCATGGGTGGCATTTTCGCCGACAAAGGTTCCGAATTCTTTTCTCAACGTTCCCTCTGCAGCTTCGGCTGGATCGGTGGCGCCCATGAGGTCTCTCCATTTCTTGATCGCCCCTTCAGCTTCCAACACCATAACGATGCAAGGCCCGCTGCTCATAAAATCGGTGAGCTCAGCAAAAAACGGCCGCTCCCGGTGGACATAATAGAACCCCTCGGCTTCCTTTTTACTCAAAAAGAGTTTTTTCAGACCAATAACCTTGAAGCCCTCTTCATAGATTCGGGCAAGAATCTTTCCAGCATTGCCTGCTGCGAAGGCATCAGGTTTTATGATCGCAAATGTTTTTTCCATCGATATCCTCTTTAGAATTGATTACAGGGTGAAATTGGGAGAAAACCTGTAGCACCGCAGCTGCGGTTTGTCAAGCTCGAGATACACTCATCCCTGACCTGAGGCATGAAGTCCCAGTCTGAGCAGGGCATTGACGATGGCGACAGCAACCGGAGTGCCCCCTTTGCGCCCTTGATTAGTGATGAAAGGATATTCTTGGGCGGCCAGGATTTCTTTCGATTCCATTGCATTAACAAAGCCCACCGGCACACCCACTACAAGCGCAGGAGCAATTTTACCAGCCTCGATCAGTGCCATGGCGGCAATCAGGGCGGTCGGGGCGTTGCCAACCGCAATGATCCCGATATCTGTACCGGAAAGCTTTTCAAGGGCGGTCTCGGTTCTGGTTTTACCCTCTCGCCTGGCTTTTTCCGCCACATCCTCATCATTGATGAAGCAGCTGACGGAACCGCCGAACCTTTCAAGAATCGACCTGCTTATGCCTGCGGCACCCATTGAAACATCGATGTAGATATCCCTGCCGGAAATTATCGACGAGATGGCCGCCCCGATACTCTGGTCATGAAATAGTAGACTGCCGGCAAAGTCAAAATCTCCAGTAGCATGGATTACCCTTCTGATCACCTGGAAGCGGTCTGGATCTATCTCGGAACCAATCAGGCCGGTCTGGTCTTGAAATTCACGCTCGATAATAGCGAAACTCTGCGATTCTATTTCCGAGGGTGCGACGTTCTTAATCTTGGTCATTTGCGGGAGTGTTTATTTCTGCATGTTTTTATAGATGTGGTCGATTACCGAGACCGAGTCGCCAAAATGAAGATGGACATAGCTGCCCAGCGCGGAGCCAACACTATAGCCTTCGTGAGAATTATTATCAAGACTATAGAGATGTTCATATTTCCTTAGTTTTTCAGGTTCTTTATCATCAATTTCAATATCCGAATAGTGAAATTCGTGGCCCTTGACCTGTGTTCCTCTGGCTCCAAGGATACAGTCTTTGAGTAGCTTTGCCTGCCGATAGCCCAGTTTTCTCAATCTCTGGTTCATGACTGTGTCGAAAGGAAAGATACCCACCATCTGATGTACTCCTCCATCCATATCTTTCAGAGTACGACAGAGATACATGAACCCACCGCATTCGGCATAAATTGGCAGATCATGGTGATGAGCTTTGACAATTTCTTCGCGCATTCGCCGATTGCGGCTCAATTCTGATCCGTAACTTTCCGGGTAGCCGCCGCCAAAGTAAAGCATATCCAAACCATCCGGCAGCATAGTGTCATGGAGAGGGCTGAAGCGAACGATTTCGAAACCCCTCTGCTCAAACAACTCAATATTCTGCGGGTAATAGAAACAAAAGGCTTCATCCAGGGCCAGGCCGAGGCGATATGTTCTATTTTGCTCTCCAACTGCAGCTTGTGATTGCCAAGGTTCTGCCACCCCGGAATCGGCGCAGCCGACAGGACTTAGTGCCGCGATGGCGTCGAGATCCAGATCTTGCTCAACTGCGGTGACCAGATGGGTGAGACCATCTTGGCCGAGCGGATCCTCACTTCCCATGTGCAAACCCAAATGGCGTTCGGGAATGTGATAATTTCTGTCGCGACCGAAAAATCCTACATAGTCAAGGGAGCAATGGTTCATTGCTGCTTCTTCGATCAGCTGACGATGTCTCGGAGAACCGATATTATTAAAAATCACATTTCGTATAGTCAGCTCGGAATCGAAACTCTGGAAGCCATGCACCACCGCTGCTGCACTCTCGGCTGCAGAACCTGCATCGACGACGAGCAGTACCGGAAGATTCAACAATTTAGCCAGGGCTGCCGTGCTGGCATCACCGCCATCAAACAAGCCCATAACTCCCTCTACCACAACCACATCGGCATCACGGCTTTTCTCTTCGTAGGTGCGCCGACAGCAGTCAGCTCCCATCATTCTCAGATCGAGGTTGTATGAGTTTTTCGAGGTAATCGCCCGGTGCAGGGTCGGGTCGATGAAATCGGGACCGCACTTAAAGCATTGTACGGTTAATCCACGCTCAACCAGGGCTGCCACAATCCCCAGCGTCAGGGTCGTTTTTCCGCTGCCGCTTTTGGCCGCACCGATAATAAATGCCGGTCTTTTTCTCATTGAAAAACGTTTACCAAGAGCAAATGTATCAGGCAGGAGCAGATAAAAAATATCAGCGAACCGCCAATGACCAGCCGGTTGGCCTTTTTGATATCTTCCGGACCTACCCGCCTCATGCCTTTTCCGATAAGAGGTTTAGAGGTCTGTTCACCGAAATAGACAGACGGGCCGCCCAATTCTATGCCAAGTGCTCCGGCTGCGGCGGCCTCACTATGACCACTATTGGGACTGCTGCTTTTGAATCTGTCGTTTTTATATATTCGGGCTGCACTTTTCCCGTCAAAACCCAGTAGATAGGCCGCTCCTATCAGGCACAAGCCGCTGGCCCGGGCTGGAATAATATTACTCACATCATCCACACGGGCGGCGAACCAACCGAACTCGAGGTACCGTTCATTCTTGTATCCATACATCGAATCCATCGTATTCACTGCTTTATACGCCATACAACCACAGGCTGCTGAGACAAGCGGATTGAACGGTAACACAAATCCGGCGAAGGAAAAGATAAAGGCCCAGAACAAAGGGGCGGTAATACCATCAACCATATTTTCGCTGACCGACTCCACACAAGCCCGGGCAACTTCAGAGTCATCGAGCAAAGCGGTATCTCTGCCAACCATAAGACTAACCGCCTGGCGGGCTCCGGTCACATCGCCCAAATTCAGGTAATTATAAACTTTATTGCTGTGTGCTACCAGATCACCGGCGGCAATACAAAAAAAACATACCAAAAAGGCCCCTAACAAAGCTGCCCCTGCTGCAATCTGCGTCAGGGCAAAGAAAAACAGGGCAAGAACAGCCATGGTGGTAAACAAGACCAGGAAAAAGGCAGCCATTCCTCTGATTCTAAGGGACAGCCAAGAACAGGTATCTCTGGCACATCCTTCAAAGACGACACACAACCAGCCGATAAATCTCACCGGATGGGGGAGCAGTCGCGGGTCTCCGAGAACATAATCGGCCAGAAGCACAACCGCCAGCTGGACATAGAGCGTAATCTCAGAGGCCAAGGTTCATCAATCCATAGATTTTTTCAATAGCGACACTTGACCGAACCAGATCGGCAAGCTCGTCCAGGCTTCTGTCAACGTTGTAACTGACACCGTCCTCTCCTAGAGGGGACAATTTTTTGTTCACACGAAGCCGATCAATGAACCAGCGTCTAAAAGCGTCTTCATCAAATATTCCATGCAGATAGGCACCCCAGATCCGCTGATCGACAGTAGTGCTTCCGCAAATCTCTCCATCGTCAAAGCGCAGCACCGGCCGTTGGTTGCCGCTGGTTTTTCCGTGATGAATTTCATACCCGACAATATGTGCACCCGATTCGAGGTGGGCACCCTGTCGTTTGGTCAGCGTCTTTTCTGAGGCAAGAACAGTCTCGACCTCGAGCAGTCCCAGTCCTCGAATCGTTTCGTCATTGGTCTCAATCCGATAAGGATCCCTGAGCAGCTTGCCGAGCATCTGGTAACCGCCGCAGACCCCGACAACCGTCCCTCCCTGGCGGGCATAAGTGACAATAGCCTCATCTATACCCCGCTCTCGGAGATAGCGGAGATCGCCCGCCACATTTTTTGAACCGGGCAGGATAAGGGCGTCGGGTTTGCCCAGCAGGTATTTATCGGCGATGAACCTGATGTTGACGTCAACCTCATGATAGAGCGGATCTATATCGGTGAAATTGGAGATATGGGGAAGGTCGATGACTGCGATCTCCACCTGGTCTGGGCCGCTTCCTCTGTCTTGATAGAACCCTTCCCGGAGCGAAACCGAATCTTCCTGGGGAATAGACATGTCGGTTATGTAGGGAACTACTCCAAGCACCTCTCTGCCGGTATGGTCGAAAACAAACCTGTGAGCATCATCTAACAGAGACTGATCACCTCTGAATTTGTTGACCACGAACCCGGCGATCAATGATCGCTCCCACTCCTCCAGTACGTCCATGATACCGGCAAATGAAGCATAGACACCGCCACGGTCGATATCCCCAACCAGAAGGACAGGGGCACCGGCGTACCGGGCCATCTTCATGTTGACAAAATCGTGTCTCTTTAGATTTACCTCCCCTGGTGAACCGGCTCCTTCCAAGACAATAACATCATATTCCGAGCTGAGTTCGTCGAAGCTGCTCCTCGCTGCCTTCCAGGCTTCATCCTTAAAAGCGTGGTACTGGCGGACATTCATATTCCTTACCGGTTTGCCATTGACGATAATCTGGCTTCCCGTATCGCTGTTTGGTTTAAGTAGTACAGGGTTCATCCGCCAATCGGGTTCAAGTTTGGCAGCCTGCGCCTGAACCACTTGAGCCCTTCCCATTTCACCTCCATCTGCGGTGACATGCGAGTTGAGTGACATGTTCTGGGCCTTAAACGGACACACCCGATAACCATCCTGCAGCAGAATTCTGCACAAAGCTGCAGATAGTATCGATTTTCCGGCGTTTGAGGAGGTACCTTGGAACATAATCGCTCGAGACTTCGACACTGAGCTTTTTGCTCTTCTCCCAAGCGGGTTCAACAGCCGGTTCAGCGATTCGAGCAGCTGCAGATTTTCTGCCCTTGGGCGGACTGCTACCCTGATATAATTGTCGCTTAATCCCTGATAGTTTCCGCAGCGTCTGACAACTATTTTTTCTTTCAGCAACTGACGATAGATTTTCTCTCCACTCAAGCCCGGCGCAAGTTCAACCAGCAGATAATTGGCCTGAGAGTCATAAACGCTGAGTTGTTCAATATCTTCAAGTCCATTCTGCAATTCTTGACGAAGCTCGGAACAGTTTGAGATAGATCGGTGGCAATAGGCCTGGTCTTTTAGACACTTCTCTGCAACTCTTTGGGACAGGACATTTACCGACCAAGGCGGAAGCAGCGCTGTGAGGCGCTGACGATAGGTTTCAGGAAAAATACCAAAGCCGGCCCGCAAGCCAGGAATGGCAAAAAACTTGGTCAGGGAGTTGAGAGTGATAATATTATCGGTCCGGCCGCCAACTGTGGTGAACAAAGCAGTAAAATCGTGAAAGGCTTCATCAATGATGAAAAGACTATCGGGAAATCGGCCTGCAAGGCTGACAATTTGTTCGTCATCGATCTTTGAGCCGGTCGGATTCACAGGATTTCCAAGAATTACCGTCTCCCCTCCCCCAAGTTCCTGTTCTAGTCGTTCGACGGTAGGCGACAGCGCATCCGTGGACTCGGGCATCAGCAGTTTTACTTCAAAGCCATGCGTCTGGAATACTTTTATATAATCGATATAACAGGGCACCGGTATTATTACTCTAGTGCGGCCTACTATCGATGGCAGCAGATAGAGCAGTTCCGTCGTACCGTTTGCCGGTACAATCAATCGACGGTCAACTCGATAGCTTTCAGAGATAGCGTCAATCAGTGATTCACTGGTTGGATCTGGGTAATGGCCCAGCAGATGAAGATCTCGGTTTATCTTCGAGCGCAGCCATGCTGGAGGGCCAAGAGGGTTGATGTTGGCGCTGAAATCAAGAAAGTCTGCGGCCGTATCAGTGGCCGCTCCAAGCTTGTAAACGTTTCCACCATGCTCGAACTTCTTGAGATCAGTTATGGAAGTAAGATCGTTCACACCATATACCAGGGAAAAGAAATTATCAGATGACGAGTCCTGCCGCCAGGAGGACCCCTGTCTCCATGAGTTCACAGAGACAACCAAGTGTGTCTCCGGTAAATCCGCCTATTTTTTTCCGACACCAGGCAGAAAAAATCATAAGTGTCAGAAGAAATGCACACCCAACAACCAGTAATTTACTGGACAACAGAAAAATGAGGACAAACAGCAGTAAAAGGATCGATACCAAGGGGGCAGCGAAAGTTTTTTCACTGGTATTGAACAACAGACCCAAGCCTCCTTCAGGTCGCGCATAGGGTAGGAAATACATCGCTACAACCATTGCCGTCCTGCCAGCCACAGCTGCGCAGATGAGAGCGCCGACGAGGTCCTGTTCCGCCAGGGAAAAAATAGCCGCTGATTTCAACAGCAGAATCGCACAAATAAAGGTCGCCCCCATAACGCCGATGCGGCTGTCTTTCATAATCTCCAGGCAGCGCTCACGGTTTCTCGAGCTGAGGAAGCCGTCGGCAGTGTCCGCCAGCCCATCCATATGCAGAAAACCTGAAACAAAAGAAAGTAGTAGGGCCAGCACGACCGAGGAAACCAGAGACGAAGCCACCGCCTCAATGATCAGGGCGCAGATTGCTGCGAAACAACCCACAACGAGCCCGACTATGACAAAATAATAGCGCGCGGCACCAAAATAGTCCGTGTCATCTCCGGCCAACGAGAAAAACGGAAAGATGGTCAGAAATCTGAAGGCGACTGAAAACGAGCGTAGAGGATGACGCACCGCCTTCTGTAGTTCCCTCATCTTTTCCACTCTGGGATCATTCAACAGTCTTATTTATCTGCCTGGGCGACCGCAGCCTCTTCAAAAGTGGCAACTTCGGTTAACACCCGGCATGCGGCTTCAACGATATTCATGGCCAGGGCACCCCCGGTTCCTTCCCCAAGCCTGAAATTGAGATCGAGCAACGGTCTGGAACACCCCAGGGTCTCCTGCATGAATAGGTGACCAGGTTCAACCGAGCGATGCGAGCAGATAATATAATCCCTGACAAAAGGCTCGATCGTATAGGCTATTAAAGCACCGGCGGTGGAAATAAAGCCATCGACGACCACAGGTTTTTTTCGGGCAGCGGCACCAAGAATCAACCCGGCAATCCCGCCGATTTCGTAACCGCCTATTTTGGCCAGTATATCGAGACCGTTTTTAGGATCTGGCTTATTGATCTCGAGTATCTTCTCGATAATCGTAATTTTCTTCTTCAGCTGTTCATCGTCAAGCCCTGTTCCCCTTCCGGTCAATTCAGCAACTGTTTTTCCGGTGACTACTGCGGCAATGGCACTGCTTGGTGTGGTATTGCCGATACCCATCTCACCAGTGCCGAAAATATCGTAGGATTTTTCAAGATCAAGAGCGATCTCGATTCCAGTTTCCACCGCTTTTCGCGCATTGGCAATACTCATCGCCGGGCCGGCAGCTATGTTGTTTGTTCCGGGGGCAATTTTTCGGTCGATAAAATTTGCTGCCTCAGATAAATCTGAAAAATCACAATTGACACCGAGATCGACCACCACCACATCAGCTCCCGCCTGGCGAGCCAGTGCGTTAATTCCGGCACCTCCGGAAACGATATTGTAGACCATCTGAGGCGTCACTTCGGACGGAAATTTACTTACTCCCTCGGCAACTACTCCATGATCTCCAGCCATGGTGACGATCACTTTTCTGCTGACATTGGGCTTTATGGACCTGCAGATACCAGCCAGATCAACACCAAGATCCATTATGTCGCCTAGAGCCCAGTGAGGCATGGTGAGCTGTTCGAGACGGGCCCTGGCTTGCTCTCTATAGTGGTTATCCTGGGGAAAGATCTCCTTGCAGGTTTGTTCAAGAAGGTTCATCCGTTTATCCTTGTTAGTTTACTGTTTCAGATAGATAGGTAGACCGCAGCTAACCAGCACCACTTCTTCAGCTGCGGCCGCTATAAGCCTGTTGCACAAGCCAACCAGATCACGGTAGCGCCTGGCCAGCTGGTTTTCCGGCACGATCCCCATACCGACTTCATTGGTGACAAAAATGACCACTGCATCAATCGAATCAGTGGTCTGAAGGAGGCGACGGGTTTCAGCACCAATGAAGGATTCGTCACAGACTTTTGAGGCTTCAGCGCTGTCAGCCAGATGATTATTGATCCACAAGGTCAGACAATCCACCAAATAGACATCGTATTCATCCCTGGCTAAAAGCTCATTGATAGCCAGCGGTTCCTCAACCGTATCCCAGATATTTTCATCTCGCACCTGTCGATGCTTTTCGACCCGTTCGGCCATCTCCTCGTCAATAACCGGGCAGGTCGCAATGAAGCAATGGCTGCCTCTCAATTCCTCACAGCGCTTTAGAGCGAAATCGCTTTTCCCGCTCCTCGTTCCACCGGTAACCAAAACTTTCCTTCCCATGTCGGTAACGTCACCCCCTGCAATTGAAAAATTCGAGATGAGCAAAACCATTGGTTACTGTAATTTTCGACACCGCACCCTCCTTTGGGCTGAAGGCAAAAGCACGACTAGAGTCGATACCAAGGAGATGACATATACCGGTCCGCAATACTCCGCCGTGGGCTACGATCAAAACACGATTAAAGTCGTTTGTCAGCAATTTGTCGAACCACTCTGAAACTCTCGTGTTGAAGGCCCGGATCTGTTCACCTCCAGGAAATCTAAAATCATTGTCTTCACTAGTCCAGTTGGCCAACTGGGCTGGATAGCGGCTCTGAATCTCGTCAAAACTAAGCCCCTCCCAGTCGCCGAAATCAATTTCTTTAAGGCTCTCGACCAAGCTGCATTCAGAATCGACGTCAAGCAGGGTGAAGGTTTCCCGGCAGCGACCCAGAGGACTGCAGAAGCAGTGGTCAAAGACAAGCTGATCAAAGACTAAACTAAGAGAACGAGCCTGCTGCCTGCCGCCGGCGGAAAGTTCGACATCGGAACTGCCGGTATAGGTTCCGGCCGATATCGATTCCCCATGTCTTACAAGATAGAGTTCCAACGGATCATGAAAGCTGATATTTATCGCCGTATCCCCGGGGTGTTATCATCTTGCCATCGCGTATGAAAGTTGCCGAATTTCCGACAATCACCGTTGTCTGCATGTCGGCATCCGCAGGATCGAAGGTTTCGAGGGTAGAAACACTGACCAGCTCATGCTCCCTGGTGGCACCTCTAACCATGCCGACCGGAGTAGTGGATGAACGAACACCAGCAATGATCTCGATGGCTCTATTCAGCTGCCAGTCTCTTTTTTTTGACCTCGGGTTGTAGATCACCAGGACGAAATCAGCTTCAGTAGCTGCTCGAATTCTCTTCTCTATCAACTCCCAGGGAGTGAGCAGATCGGAAAGACTAACGGTGGCAAAATCATGCATCAGCGGAGCCCCGAGACGCTCGGCACAACTGTTCAAGGCGGCTATTCCTGCCACCACCCTTATTTCTACTTTACTGTCCCGCAGCCCGGCAACTTCATAGACCAAACCAGCCATAGCATAGATACCGGGATCCCCGCCTGAGACGAGGGCCACATGTTTGCCCTGCTCGGCCAAATCGAGAGCCTGGCCGACCCGATCCACTTCCTGCATCATCGCTGAGGATACCGTTTTTTTGCCCTCGATAATTTCGGCTATCAGATCGAGATAGGTACGGTAGCCGACCACCACATCGGCCAGTTCGAGTTCCTTGCGAGCTGCAGGAATCAGATAATCCAAAGCCCCCGGACCGGTACCTACAACACTTAAAATTCCGCTTCTGCGATCGCTGCTGTTATACGTTCCCATTTCCTCTTTTTTATAATCAAGCGTCCGCTCTGACCTCCGCCCGAAGCAGCCAATATGGCTGCCGACTCGCAGACGCCGAAAACGCCAATTTTCTGATGTACAATGTCCGATTTAGTGGGCCCTGCGACTGAGTTTATCTGCTTTTTGGTGAAGAACCGAATAGGCCAGTTGAAAAGCGCCCCTAGTCTGAGCAGCCCCTCCTCATCACTTTTCAGGTCAATACTGGCTACCCCCCCGACACTTCTGAGATCCAGTCCGTCCTGTTCTTGAAGATCTGCCAGAGCCTGCTTAAATTCGTCGACGGTCGCTCCCCTTCTGCAACCGAATCCGATGAATCTTATCCTCGGTATCAATAATAGTCCCGTCCCTGGCTGATGAACCAGGGCAATGACTATATCAGCATCCTGCCGATTTGTACACGGTTGGAAATCTTTGGGAAGCGATTTTATGTAATTGGCCTGCTGATAGACCTTCAGAACTCCGTGCTCTAATAATTTTGCAGAACTTGCAGCGAGTCTTTCGGGGTTGGCGACCGCCAGATTCTCTTCCACGGTCCAGAGATCGACTGCAGTATGTCCGGAGACGTCTGAAGCCGTGGTTATGACAGGAGTTCCTCCGCAAATATCAGCGATTTTTCCAGCCAGACTGTTGGCGCCTCCAATATGACCGGAGAGAAGACTTATTGCGTGACGCCCGGTTTCATCGACAACTACTATGCAGGGATCGTGATATTTGCTCCGGCACAGTCCGTTCAGACACCTGACCACTATGCCTGCGGCCATCACGCAGACTATCGAGTCGTAGGAGTTCCAGGCCTGCTCCAGGGCTTTTCTCACTCCCTGCTTGTAGCTTAAGACCTCAGCTCCGGGCAACTCACGGCTTATATGCAGGGCCAATTCTCGCCCCGCAGCAGTGACTGCAATTATGGCCGTCTTCATAATTGCTTCTTCTATTTTCCTTGACCAGCGGTAAGGTCATTCAACTGGTCCTGGGCAAAATCCAGAGTCGAGTCCAAGGTCAGGGCCAGCGTGAAATAACGAATCGCCTCCTCGCGGTTGCCAAGCCTGTTGTGGTTTACCCCTAGATTTGCATAGTCCATTGCTGAGGCAGGGTTGAGATGGACCGCCCGTTCGAAGTGCGAGATCGCGATCTGGTACTCCTCTTTCTTGAAATAGCAGAAGCCAAGCAGGTTATACAAATCTTCTCGCTCGTCATCTTCGGCACAGCCCAGCTTGAGCACCTCGATTGCTTCGTCATAGCGCTGCAGATCTTTTAGGCTGTTGCCCATATAAGAATAGATGTAAGGTAAATCCTCTTTCTCGGGCTCCTGATTTAGCGCCAGGTTAAAAGATTCCAATGCCGCTTCACAGGCGCCATTGTTGTAATGACTTATTCCTCGATAGAATGACAGGTAGTAAGATTCCGGCAGTAGATGTTCCATTTCCTCTAACTTGGCTCGGAACAGCCAGGGATCGTCAACCAGTTCGTTGAGCAGCTTGGCAGCAAACAACCCCGCATCACAGCGCCTGGATCTTTCCCGGAAATGAGCCCCCGGTATAATCGTGTAGAGTGCTGGAATCTCTAAACGAGGATGGGTCACATCAATCATGAAAATATCCATATCGATGTCAGCCAAGGCCTGGACACTGCGCTCCAACTCAATCTTCATGTCATCATCACCGAGATCATTCATCTCAGCGACCCCGATTGTTCTTTCTGTATCGGTGAGATATCGAACCTCTTCCATGCTCAACGGTTTTGGCAGACCGGAGGCCACATAGTTGGCCCCTGTGTTGAAATCCCCGGCCAGCTGGGCAACTTCGGTAATAGCCCTAATAATGGCTTTATCCGGCCCCGGAGTGGTTCCCGCGGTGAAGACGATCTCGCTGAGCTCTGGAAAGGTTGAGCGGTCAATTGCCAGCGCCCCGACACTGCATAATCCTGTGTTCAAGCTGAGGTCATTGAGATACAGTTCAACCCCATGCTGTTCGAATTTAGCCAGTAATTCAGTCGCCACAGGGTCTTTAATGCTTGCTTTGTCAATGGCCGGCGTCTCTATATGGTGCTGGTTTATCAACGAGCAGACATGCCGCTCAACAATCTCACTTATTCCCTGCAGCGCCGCCTCCTCGATGGTGTTGCCGGCAGAAGGCCCGTTAAACTCGTTGATTGCGTAAAACCAGGAAAAAGGTATCAAAACTTGCTCACCATTGCTGATGTTGGTAGCCCAGGTCCATTGCATGGGGATACCATCAAGCAGCGATTCAAGTTCTTCAGCCGACAGTTTGGTGTCTTCTACGGATCTCAGCAAGTAGCTACTGTCCAGCAGAGGAAAACCCTGTTCTCTGAGGCTGGCGAAATCTCCTCTGACAAAATTCTTTTCCTCGGCTTTGAAGGCAAAAAAGGAAAACCGTTCGGCCAGTTCCATACAAGCCGAGGCTTTTGACTGGATGGGCGAGGCTCCCTTACCCATCTGTTTTTTGGTTCCTGTCAGCGATCTGGCCTCCTCCGTACAAACACTGAAATAGACCGGAATATCAAGCCGACCGTTATCGATTCTTTTAACTTCACTGAGAATCTTGATATCGAACATTTCTAGGCGCTGATAAAAATTCTCGATTGTCTGTTCAGGGGTTCGGGCTTTATCCTGATCACGAGTATAGGTTTTCGGACAAGATTGAAAGCTGATGGGCGTATTTCTCATGTGATAATCCTGGATTTATTGCTATTTACGGCGATGATTTACGATAAATGAGATGGCCAAAGGCCTAAATCAATTTAATCTCGAAAAAGATTTAGACAAGCCATGCAAAAAGGGAAACCTCAGCTGAGGTTGAGCGTGGTTTTGAGCTCACCAATTATTTTCTGCCATCTATAATCACTACTATGCAGAGATATTGCTCTCGAGTTGGTGTTGACAAAGGACAGATGCACGACGAGCACGGACTCCGGAAGCACATCCTCGGCTCGCTCGAACCACTCGATCAAGGCCAGCCCGTCGCCACAGAGATATTCGTCAAGGCCCAGCGCGAGCACATCCTCACTCGAGCCCAGACGATAGAAATCCATGTGATAGATCGGTATCCTGCCACCATATTCATGCAACACCGCAAAGGTAGGACTGTTGACATATTGTCGCTGATCTACACCCGCACCTTCTGCTATAGCCTGAGCCAAGGTGGTTTTACCGGAACCAAGTTCGCCCCCAAGGCAGATAACATCACCGGGTTCAGAATACGAACCTAGTTTTTTACCCACTTCAAGAGTGGTCGCGAGTGAGCTTGACAGAAATTGTATTTTCATAATCCGGGCAGCCGGAAATCAGATAGAAATTAAATAAAAAAACCCCAAGACGTCGGAAACGCCTCGGGGTTTTAGACGGTCTCTGTGCTGATTAAACGACTTTTACCACATTTTCGGCCTGGAGCCCTTTGTCTGTTTGTGCCACAGAAAACTCGACCGGCTCACCTTCTTCTAAAGTTCGAAAGCCCTCTCCCTGTATGGCGCTGAAATGCACGAACACATCAGCTTCACCATCAGGCCTCTCAAGAAATCCATACCCTTTGCTTGCGTTGAACCACTTCACCTTACCTTGCACACGTTCCGACATTCTGATCTCCTCCCGACAATGCGACGGTTTGTTACCGTCAAGTCAAACTTGGGACTCCAGCCCCTTGAAATTACAGATACTCACGAACAAGCGGAGTATCTGAAACCACTGTAGCAGCAGGTTTTTGCAGCGTCAAGAAAAAAAAACAAAAATTTTCCACCTCAGAACAATAAGTTAGCACCACAAGCGAGAATTGGATGAACCATTTTTCCGACTTTTCCGACCCCTGTCGGGCAAACCGGATCTGGGCCGTTTAAATAATTACTTGTGCCACCAGGTCATCACAAAAGACATGTAATCATAATAGGTTGGCAAGGATGTGGGAATATTGAACTTGTTGTGGAAGGCAAGACGATGGCTGTTGAGATGCCAGTTCGGCACCAGGTAGTAGCCATACCAGAGTACCCGATCAAGTGCTTTAACTGCTGTGGCAAGTTCTTCACCATTCTCCGCATAGATGATATTGTCTATTAGCGTATCCACCGCTTCATCTTTTATGCCGGAGAGGTTCCTGGAGCCTTTGCGATCCGCCGCTTTGGAATGCCAGAAATTAATCTGTTCATTGCCAGGCGACTGGGATTGACCGAATACAAAGACGCACATATCAAAATCGAAGTTATTGATCTTGTCTGTATAAAGTGCTGGATCAATTGTTCGGTAGGAGGCTTTGATGCCGATCTTTTTGAGGTTGTCAGTAAAGGCTGCCATAACCCTTTCAAAGGTAGGCGACACTAGAATTATCTCGAAACTGAGCCTGACTCCATCTTTTTGAAGCACCCCGTCTTCAAGGGTCCAGCCGGCCTTGCTAAGCAGATTCATGGCTTCCCTGAGATTGGTGCGGATGCCACCTGGAGAATCGGTTGTCGGCGGCTGCAGTTCCGAGCTAAATACCTCCTGAGGTATCTTGTCCTTCAGTGGCGTGAGCAGATCAAGTTCCTCCGCTGAAGGCAGCCCGGTCGCTGCCAGATAGGAATTGGAGAAATAGGAAGTAGATCTCTGGTATTGATTATAGAACAGGGTCTTATTGGTCCACTCGAAATCAAAAGCCAGCCCCACCGCTCTTCGTACCACTTTGTCTTTAAAAACGTCCCTCCTGGTATTCATTACAAAACCCTGCATACCGGCATTGTTTCGATGGGCAAAATTACGTTTACTGATAGCTCCGTTTTCGACCTTCGATCCGGCAATGTCCCTGGCCCACTGTTTGGCGATATTGACCAGCATCAGATCGAATTCACCCGCCTTGAAGGCCTCCACTGCTACCGAACGATCCTTGTAGTATTTGTAGGTCAAGGTATCGAAGTTATACATATATTTTCGAACCGGATGCTCTTTTGCCCAATAATTACGATTCCGTTCATAAGTTATATAGCGACCCTGCTTGAATGATTTAACCATATATGGTCCAGAGCCGACAGGCGGCAGCAGTTCCCGGTTGTCAAATCCTTGTTGGCTGTAGAATTTTTTTGACATAACAGGAATCTGCCCAGCTATGAGCGGCAACTCCCTGTTCTGCTGTTTGAAATTCAATTTCACCGTATATTTATCTAAGATTTCAACATCATTGATATCAGCATAGTAATAAGGATACAAGGGATGTACCTTGTCGCTTTTCATCATCTCGACACTGAATTGGACATCCTCAGAGGTGACTTCCGAACCATCTGAAAAACGCGCTCTTTCATCCAATACAAAGGTAACCGACAGGCCGTCAGCGGCCACTTTGATATCTTTTGCCAGCAGACCATACTGAGCAAAAGGTTCGTCCAAAGACGATTCAGTGAGCGTTTCGAATACGAACCTTTGCAGACTTTCCGGCGCACTGCCTTTGAGGGTAAAAGGGTTCATTTTATCAAAACTGCCAATGGCGTGAAGAGTGATATCACCTCCTTTTTCAGCTTGCTCCGATACATAGTCGAATTTCTCGAAATCAGCAGGGTATTTCAATCTATCGTCTATGGCCAGTCCGTGTGCCGCAGGAGCGACAGTTGCATGAGCAAAAAAAACCAGCGTGACAATGAGCAAGGCTGCTGACTTATAGAACATTTTTCCACCTTCTGCGTAAAAATTAAGGAACCTGACGAGGACGCTCGCCTTTAGCCCGCTCCTCTTGAAAGAAAAAAAAAGGGAGTGTCACGACCAGACACCCCCTCGCAACATGCCGCTGCATGCATGAGCTATAAACCGGCTTTTCTCAATGACTCAACCAGATCCCTCTGCTCTTCACTCAACTTTTTGGGAACCTTGACACCTATCTTTACATACAGGTCTCCACGGTCCCCTATCGGGCCACTCGGCAGCCCCTGGCCTTTGATACGGAGCCTTGAATCACCGTTGGTCCCTGATGGAACGCTGACGGCGAATTTTTTTCCGTCCAGTGACTCCACCTCGATTTTTGATCCAAGACAAACATCACTGTAGGGAATATGCCTGTTTAGAATGAGATCTTCCCCGCTTCTCTCGAAGCGTTTATGCGGTTCAAGTTGAACTTTAAGGTAGAGGTCCCCCGGGATACCGCCCATCGGCGCTTCACCGCCTTTACCTTTGAGTCGCAATCTTTTTCCTTCTTCTATTCCCTTGGGAATCTTTACAGAGACATTTTCTGTCTTGCCGTTTTTTCTCAGGGTCAACTGCCTTTCGGCACCGTTAAGCACATCTTCCAGAGATACCGAGAGCTGATAGGTCAAGTCCTGACCTTTGACCGGCTGGCTGCAGCCCCCACCGCAGGCTCCTGATGCGGCAGAATTCTGGTTAAAAAAGGAGTTGAAATTGTGCTGGGAAGAACCGCCCCCCATATGGGTTCTGAAATTTGATGAAGAAAACCCGGAAGTGCCAAATCCAAACTGTTTCAGAATCTCGTCAATATCGAAGCCACGGAAAATGTCTTCGCGGGAATATCGCTGGTGAAAACCGGTCGAACCGTAAGTATCGTATTGTTTGCGCTTTTCCGGATCAGAAAGCACGGCATAAGCTTCGCTGATCTCCTTGAATTTGGCCTCGAATTCCTTGTTGCCGTTGTTCTTATCCGGATGGTACTTTAGCGCCAGTTTCCGGTAAGCCTTTTTGATCTCAGCGGAACTTGCGTTCTTAGGAACCCCCAGAGTCTTGTAATAATCCATTCTGCCAAAAAAAAAGTTCTCGGTTTTGGTGAAGGTTAAGCAGCCATCTACTTCTATTTTATGGCACAATGATAGGGATTGATGGCCTCTCAGTCAAGCTCGGGCACCCTCCCTTTTTGGCATATAAAATCAGGCAGTGAGGAAAGCTCAAACTAAAAGCGCACCAGATCTCCCTCATCAATCAGAAGATCCGGTGCGCTGGTTAAAAAATCCTCGGCTTGCACCGTTTCCAAGAGCGAAGACCCCCAGAGTCATCTAGAAAGGAACGTCTTCCCCCATGGAACTGCCATAGGAAGGCGGTTCATTTGCTCCGGAATCCTGTTGTGATCCCATACCGCCAGTCCCTCCTTCCCGGCGATCGAGCATCTTCATTTCACGGGCGACTATTTCAGTGGTGTATCTATCATTTCCGTTTTGATCCTGCCACTTGCGGGTCTGAATTCTTCCTTCTATGTAAACACGCGAACCTTTGTGCAGATATTCGCCGCAAATTTCAGCAAGCCTTTGCCAAGCCACAATTCGATGCCACTCAGTTGACTCTTGCTGCTGACCGCTCTGATCTTTCCAGCGTTCCGTGGTGGCCACGTTGAAAGTGGCAACCTGGCTGCCGCTCTGGGTATAACGAATCTCCGGGTCGGCACCAAGATTTCCTATAATTATCGCCTTATTTATCATTTGCTTTCTCCCTGTAATTGTGAATTTTAACTGCCTAGACTATACGATAGATTGTTCAAAGAACAAGGTTCATTTTAAAGAATGTAGCTCGTCCCTTTGACATAATCATTTCAAGCCCGCCGCCTGGTCTAGCATGTTGCCGATACCTCCTTTTTCAGTCGGTCTGAAACCCATGACTTCCTGCCAGATTTCATCACTCTCCATGCAGAAATAAATACAGGTACGGGGCGAACAGCGAGCCATCAGCTCTTCATAAATAATCTTGTAAATTTTTGCCCTGAACTTTCTGAAATATCGTTGTTTATTGTCCATCCCCTCGATAAATTCATGGGCAAAAATATGGGTGTGCGGAAATCTCGATGAGGCTATTTTTTTCAGAGCCGGGAGGTAACGGAAGCCTCCCAGAGATATCCAGACGATACGCTCTGCCGGAATTTTTTCAAACAACCTGTAAATAACCGCTCTGTAGCCTTCCTCCCAACCCGGATAAGAGACTATTGGATCGAAATGGAAGGCACAGTCATACCCCCATTGCACGCATCTTGCTGCGGCATCAAGGCGTTGCTCAAAATTAGCCGCCCTTATTTCCTGATGGTTTATTATCTCTTCACTGTTCAGTGACCAGGCGACTATGGTTTTGCCGTTATGTTCGAGATTCTGTAAATTTTCAATTGCTGCACTTTTGGTTTTCAGTTCAAGCACACCTTTTTCCTGGCGCCCGAAGAAACTCACCAGCCGTTTGCTGAGTCCGGTAATTCGATCCAGAGCCATCGAATCGGTGAATTCCCCTGTACCAATGCGGAACACTTTGCCCTTATGGGATCTCAATTTAGCCGAAAGCTCTCTGAACAAATCATCGACATTTAGGAAGAAACTGAGATACGGATTGTTCAGGTAGGCCTGAAGGATACAGTAAACGCAGTCCATCGGACAGCCAAGTCCGACATTGAGGATCTGGTAGTCACAGCAACGATATTCTTTGGTCCCGGGACAGTCTTTGAGAAAGTCACCTTGATTTCTGCAGAGTAACAGCGACTTCTTCCCCGCCTTCAGGTTTTCTGGATACTCACCGCCCACAAGGGATCCCATATCCTCTTCAGAGACAATGGTTACCGGCAACCCTGCCCGCTCAATAATTTCCTTGGCATAAGGGTCATCTGCACAATTTTTTGCCAAATATATTTTTTTGAGATAAACGGACGGATCGCGCCAATTGTGGGTCATATTCTACCTTCGCTTATCAGCAATACAGCTGTGTTCTGCAGTAGTCGGCCAACTTTAAATAATGCGATGCCTCGACGTTCTTGTCATGCTTGGCACAGCCGCGACCATATATCGTGCACCTTTTTTCCAATTCACTGCAGGCCAGCCGGTGCTGATCGTTATCCAGAGATGTCGCCACAATGAGTTTCGCCAGGGCCTGAATCCTGAATCGGTCCATCCCGGTTCTGAAGCGATATGAAACCTGGTCGGGTCGCCCCCCATGTTTTATCGTAAATTTTTTATCGACCATATAGAACTTCTCAAAAGCTGAGACTCTGAGCCAGAGATCATAATCTTCGCAACAGCGTAATGTTTCATCGAACAATCCATAGCGATCGAACAACTCTCTTCTAACCATCACGGTTGACATGCCAACGCAGCAAAGTCTTAGTGCCCGTGCAAATATATAGCCATGTAATGGAATGTGCTGTTTTTTTTGATTAAGATGTTCTCCGTTTCTGTACCACCGCTCCATGGTGTGCGATACCAGATATCCAGGGTTTGAAGAGAGCGCTTCATATTGCGCTGCTAGTTTATCCCGGTGCCATTCGTCATCGGAATCAAGAAAAGCCAAGTATGGTCTGGTAGCCAGCCCGATCCCCAAGTTTCTAGCTGCTGCCGGGCCCCGGTTCGACTGAAAATAATAGCGACATTGAACAGAGGTCGAGGCGCTGAAGGCGACAACAACTTCCTTGGTGGTATCCGTGGACCCGTCATCAACAACGATCAGTTCGGCTGGCAATTCTCGTTGCCGAGCCACTGAGGCAAGAGCCTTGTGCAGTCTCATCGATCTGTCGAAAGTAGGTATGATTACCGAGACATCGAGCATAAAGGCTAAAACCCGTTCTAATTTCTGATCAGGCCAAGGAAAGGTGGCAATTATACAGTCATCTGCGGTATATTAACAGACTTACTCGATAATAAATTCTTGATCTATAATCGTTGCCCACAGAGGGGTGAAATGGCACCCGCTGCCGCCTCACTTTAAAAGGGAGGAAAATGCCTGATTGGTTGGCCGCTGTGGCAGACGAGGATCGAAGCTGAGCTTTTCCTGAAATGACAACTGAAATATTAATAAATTCAAGAAGGTATGAAGTCAGAATTGCCCTTGTTGAAAACGGTAATCTGACCGAATTCCATCTGCAGCGCCCCACTGAAAAAGGATTAATGGGCAACATCTATCTCGGCCGCGTGGTCAGGGTTCTTCCTGGAATGCAGGCAGCTTTCGTAGATATTGGCCTTGAGAGAACCGGTTTTCTCTATGTTGACGATATCTATGTACCGCCATCCCAGAGAAGGCAGCTCACTTCTGCGTTAAACGGATCCAGCGTCAGCAATTCTGCAGCACCTGTTGAGCAACTGGAGAAACCGAGTGTGCAGGGCTTCAAAATTGAAGACCTCATCAGTGAGGGGCAGGAAATCATGGCCCAGATCAGCAAGGACCCAATTGGTACCAAAGGAGCCCGCCTGACCTGCCAGATCACTCTCCCCGGAAGAAACCTGGTTTTTATTCCCCAGACCGATCATATCGGCATCTCGCGCAAGATCGAAGATGAAGATACCAGAACTTCACTGCGTAACATGATCGAGGAGTTGCGCCCTGAAGAGGTCGGCTTTATTGTCAGAACCGTTGCCGAAAGCGCCCCCAGAGACGATATTGAAGCTGATATGGAATTTCTGATGCTGCTTTGGGATGAAATCCGGGGCCGGGCATCGACAGAAAAAGTTCCCTCACTTATCTACGAGGACCTCGACATTACCTTGCGCTCGGTTCGAGATCTTTTTACCAGTGATGTGGATTATCTGATCATCGACAATGAGAAATCTTATGATGCTTTGATGAACTTCGTTAACACCTTTACCCCCAAACTGAAAAATAAAATTTCTCTCTATCGGGGTGAACTTCCGCTTTTCGAGGCTTACGGGATCGACGTCGAAATCAGCAAGGCATTGGAGAAAAAGGTCTGGCTGAGATCGGGCGGGTATATCATCATCGAAAACACCGAAGCCCTGACCGTAATAGATGTTAACACGGGGAGGTTCGTCGGCAAGAATGATCTCAATGAGACAATTTTCAAAACCAATATGGAGGCAGCCAAAGAAATCGCCTACCAGTTAAGGCTCCGAGACATTGGCGGAATCATCATTATTGATTTTATCGACATGGATGACGAATTGCACCGCGAGGAATTGTTTAACACTTTTAAAGAGGCGGTAAAAAAGGACAAGAGCCGGATAAACATACTCAAGCTCTCGGAATTTGGTCTGGTACAGATGACCAGAAAACGCCACAGCGAAAACCTCAATCAGATGATGTGCGAACCCTGTTATTATTGTGCTGGAGAAGGGGTGTTGAAATCAAGACGCACGATCTGTTACGAAATATTTCGCAAAATCAGTCGGAATTCCGGCCGGGCCGACGGATCCGCGGTCACCGTCAGGGTAAATCCCCGCATTGCCGACATGCTCCTTAAAGAAGAGGAACTGACCGTCGATCAACTGGAAAATGATATTCGCAAGCGCTTGATCATTGCGCCCGCCAAGGATCTTCACATCGAAAAATATGAAATAATCTGGCAGAGTTAACTGCTGGTTCTGGGAACTTAAACCATGTCACGATTAGGCCGCTCGAGAAGCAGATCAAAATCCACCTTCTTACTTGTATTCATCCTATTAATTACCGGTTGCGGAGCTGTGGCCTTCTTCCTCTTTTTTGAAGGGGAGAAACCGCTGCTCACCCTCGACTCTCCACAGACCTATCTTGGTAAGAATAGTATGGTGGAAATCAGCGGAACTGATGGCAAAAGCGGATTGAAACAACTCAGGGCCAGAATTTCCCAGGGGGAACTGGTAAAAGAACTCTACCTTGAAGAGTTTCCCAGAACCGGTTTCACCGGCATGATCGGGCAACCTCAAAAAGCGGTGAAAATCCCTTTCAGCCCAGCCGAGTCAGGTTTCAAGGACGGACCCGCCCAGATTGTATTGGAAGCATATGATTTTTCACTTCGGGGGCTTTTAAAAGGCAACAAGACAACGGTAGTCCATGAACTCACCATAGATACCACACCTCCAAAAGTTTCCATCCTTCACAGTGAGCAGTATATCAATCCAGGTGGCAGCGGGATCGCCATCTATCGTTTAACCGGTTCTGACATCAGCAGCGGCGTTCAGATAAATGATCGCTTTCATCCCGGTCATTTGGTCGGCGACGGGAGGGATGACACCTACATCAGCTATTTCGCCCTGCCCTACTCTGCCGACCGTTTGGACGCATCATTTGTGGTTGCCACTGATCCCGCAGGTAATAAAACCCAGCTGCCTTTCTCGGTTGTTTACAAGAAGAAGAGTTTTCGCCAGGATAGAATCAACGTCTCAGACGGGTTTCTCGACAAGAAAATCCCCGAGTTCAGCCAGTACTACCCCGAAATGTCGGGATCCATGGTAGACAAATACCTCTTTACCAATAATGAGGTCCGGCAGCAGAACAACAGCAAGATTTCAGAGCTCTGCGCCTCACCCCACCCGCAAAGGCTCTGGGCGGGTAAATTTGATCGCATGCCAGGAAGTACCAGAGCCGGGTTTGCCGATCACCGGACCTATTTCTACGCCAGCAAACCCATCGACAAACAAGTGCATCTAGGCATAGACCTGGCGTCCACCAGAAAGGCAGATGTCAGAGCCGCAGAAAAAGGCATCGTGATTTTTGCCGATTATCTAGGCATCTACGGCAACATGGTGATGGTAGATCACGGTCAGGGAGTGTTCAGTCTATACTCTCATCTGAGCCAGATCGATGTGGCACCGGACGATCAGGTCGACAAGAGGAGTGTTATCGGCTTGACCGGAACCACCGGCATGGCCGGTGGTGACCATCTCCACTTCTCGATGCTGGTCAACGGTGTCTTTGTCACCCCGAAAGAATGGTGGGACCAGCACTGGATTGATGTGACCATAGAAGACCCGCTCACCGAGTCGAGGTTTCAATAGCTGAACGGTTCGCTCCATCAAACCACTCAGCCCTAGGTCGGTATCAACAGACTCTCTTAACAGATCAACTTCTTCCATGTCAATTTTCCAGGGAAAAAAAAGACTGCCGCTTTTGTTTTACAGCTATCTGGCAACAGAGATGCTGGCACCATTTTTGGCCAGCTTTTTGATCATGAACGGCGTTTTCTTCCTGATAAAACTCATTCCCTTCCTGAACCTTGTTCTTGAACTCAACATCAGTTTGGGGGATTTCATCAGGCTGTTTTCCTACCTCTTCCCCAATATGTTTCTCTACTCGATACCGATGGCCTCCATGCTCGGTATCACCATCGGGTTCTCCAGGCTGGCCAACGACACCGAGATTCTCGCTTTCAAAGCGAGCGGTATCGGCATCTATCAGGCCCTGCCGCCACTGATAATTGTCTCGCTTATTATATCTCTGATAACGGGATATTTTTCCATCAGATTGATACCGGCAGGTGATACGGCAATGCAGCACATGATGTATCAGCTGGCCAAGGAGAAAATAGATAAAGGTGTCAGAGAAAGAACCTTTACTGAGGCGCTGGGAGACCTGGTTGTCCATATCGATTATACCGATCCAGACACCGGCATCTGGAATAATGTCTGGGTCTCAGACATGCGCAACAGGACGACTCCTGCCATCACCATGGCTCGTTTCGGAACCATGGACACCGATATGGATACGATGGTGGTCACACTTATTCTCAAAAATGGGACAATGCAAATTCCTGAGGAAGACAGAGCCCAGAGCGTCTCCTTCGATCGTTACGTAATCAGAATTCCGCTGAAATTGCCTGCCAGGGCTCCCAATTTCAAAAAACGTGGGACCATGAATATGACAGAGCTCATGGACCAAGCCCGGGAAAAAGGGTTGAAGACCGATAGTGGCAGGGCTTATCACACCGAATTCCACAAAAGACTGGTACTGCCAGTGGGCTGTTTTTTCCTATCTCTGCTGGGCATGCCGCTCGGGTTGCAGGCAGGACCTGGCAGACGCGCTATCGGAATACCTTTCGGCCTGACCCTCTATATCACCTACTACATCATGTTCACGATGTCGAGAAACCTGGCCACCGGTGGGGCACTGCCGGTTCCACTGATCATGTGGTTGCCCAATACCCTGCTTTGTTTTCTGGCAATTATCGCCATCCACAGAGTGGCCCACGAACAACCACTGGTATCACCATACATCCAACAGATATTCGAAAAAATCGTCACTGGAATAGTCGAACTATTCCGTAAAGGCTACTCCCTGATTCGCTCGGACCGTAGTAAAGATGAGGATGCCGAGGCGGCTAAAGAGCTAGCCCAGAACAAAATTTTACGAGGTAATGCCAGGACGCGTATTTTCCATTTCCCAGAATGTGACTATTACTATAGTCAGGATTGTTCGGTAGAATTCAAAGACAGTCGGGTCGCCTTGAAAGCCGGTTTCGACCCCTGCATGTTCTGCAGAACGATCCTCATAGACAAGCAGACCGAAGAACGTCAATCTGAACAGGGCGGCAAGACAGAATGATGAAACTTCCAAATGCAGAGCAGATGCGACAGATCGACCAGTGCGCCATCAATGAGTTCAAAATTCCCGGTATACTACTCATGGAAAATGCCGGAGTGGGCACCGTTGCGCTGATGGAACGTCTTCTTGGTTCATTCGAAAACAAATTTGTCCCAATTTTCATTGGCCCTGGCAATAACGGCGGCGACGGCCTCGTTATTGCCAGGCATCTCTACCAGAAAAAGGGGGTCCCGTTGCTTGTCTTTCTTGTTGAGCCCAAGCAACTCAAAGGTGACAGCGCCTCCAATCTGGCAATTGTCAACAAACTCGACATAGCCGCCCTAATCTGTACCAACTCAAACGCTCTGCGGCAAGTGTCAGAAACAATTGCGCAGATGTCACTGTTACACGGGCCGCCACTCGCCATTGTAGATTCGATCTTCGGCACCGGGCTTGACCGGGACATAGAAGGCTACTTTTTCGACAACATAGAACTGATCAACAGCCTGAGCAGAGCCACAAACACTCCGGTCATAGCCGTCGATACCCCCTCAGGCCTCTGCTCTGACAGCGGCACCATACTGGGCTGCTGTATCAAAGCCTGGGCTACCGCCACCTATGGATATGCCAAGCTCGGCCAGGTACTTCCCTCGAGTCTGCCTCTGGTGGGTAACCTCCAGGTCATTGACATAGGTATTCCCCCCGAAGTACTTGACCAGGTGGTTGTAGAAGGCGCAGCTGTTGACCAGCAGGACCACTCTATTATGAGCGCATTTCTGCAGAGATCAACCGAGAGCCATAAGGGAAGTTTCGGTCATCTCTTGATAATGGGTGGTTCGACCGGCAAGACGGGCGCTGCACTGCTTGCTGCCAGAGGAGCAATCAGAAGCGGATGCGGACTGGTGAGCATCTGCGCCCCTTCAGGACTCAACACCATCTATGAGTCAGCTCTGGCAGAAGCTATGACCATTGTGGTTGACACACCGAATTTTCTCTCCATAGATGATTTCGACAAAATTGTCGATGAGTTGGAGGATAAAAGCTGTATCGTCATCGGTCCAGGACTCGGTCTGGATGTAAAAACTGCTGAGCTCGTCCTTGAATTATATCAACTTACGACAATACCGATGGTAATCGACGCCGACGCTCTCAACATTCTTGCTTTGCAAAAGAATGATCTCCCCACCCCTTCAGGACCGCGCATCTTCACCCCTCATCCCGGTGAAATGGCCAGGCTCACAGGTCTTAGTTCGTCTCTGGTGCAGAACAACCGAATGGCTGCCCTGCGTGGTTGCTACGAACACTACAAGACACCTGACTCAGAACTGATTATAGTAATGAAAGGCAGCGGCACCCTGACGACCGACGGCACTTCGATCTGGGTCAACCGGACCGGCAACCCGTCAATGGCGGCCGGAGGCATGGGAGATGTGCTCAGCGGGCTGATCGGCTCCTTTGTCTGTCAGGGAATGGTGCCTGTTGACGCTGCCCGTTATGGCGTATATCTGCACGGACTTAGTGGTGACCGGCTACAAAAACGTATAGGAGTAGGTTTCAACGCCTCAGATCTGGCAGATGAACTGTCTCCGGCACTCAAAGAAGTGATGGAAGAGGAAAAATGAAAACTGCCCGTGACATAATGACAGAGGATGTGATTACCATCCAGCCGAATGCTCCAATCCGTGATCTGGCTAAAAATTTCATTGAACACAACATCAGTGGAGTCCCGGTAGTCGACGAGAATGGAAGGGTCCTTGGCATCGCCACAGAAAGTGATCTCATCTTTCACAGTAAGCGTCTCAAGGTTCCGCCCTTTCTGACAATACTCGATTCCTTCATATTTCTGGACTCACCTGAAAAAATGGAGCGCGAGCTGCGAAAAATCGCTGCCGCTTCGGTCAGCGATGTGTATACCTCCCCGCCGGTAACCATCACTCCCGACACCCCACTCGATGAGATTGCCTCAGTGATGACGGAGAAACAGGTGCATACGCTGCCAGTGCTCGATGACACTGGAATGATGATCGGTATAGTCGGAAAAAAAGATATTATAAGGACTATATTGTAGCCTGCCGCAGAGCTTCACCAGTTGATCTGCTTGATCCCGTTTTTCTTCAGATAGTTGTTGCATTTGACAAAAACCCCCGAACCCAGAAATCCCCTGTGGGCTGATAGTGGCGACGGATGACTGGTTTTCAGCACCAGGTGTTTATTCAAGTCAATGAGGGCAGCCTTCTTTTGGGCAAAGGATCCCCAGAGCATAAAAACTACATGCTCCTTGCGCTCAGAGATCGTCTCAATGATATTATCCGTGACCGCATGCCAGCCCAGGTGAGCATGCGAGTTAGACTGTTTGGCAATTACCGTCAATGAAGCATTGAGCAGCAGAACCCCCTGTTCTGCCCATCTGGTAAGATCGGTGCTGACCTCACGCCTGACACCGCCGTGCAGGCTGTTGTCTATCTCCTGAAATATATTTTTTAGCGAAGGTGGTGCGGCGATTCCCTCTTTTACAGAGAAACACAGCCCATGTGCTTCCGGACCGAGTTGCGGATGTTCGTTGATATAGGGATCCTGACCGAGGATCACCACCTTGACTCGGGAAAAATCGGTAATGCGCATGGCGTCGAAGACACGCTCTCTGGGAGGATATACTTTTCTTCCCCTGGCCGCCTCTCCGTATGCCTGTATAATCAGTTCCCTGTGGACTCCTTGTCTGAGCAGATCAACCTGTTCTTCCCATAACATTGGCGTCACCTTCCGGTTCTGTCTATTGGCAATATGGTCGTCTCACTGCACTTTTGAATCCTGACCGTTGGCGTAGGTCATCAACAGTTCTATACAATCCTGCTCGTCGACGATGCGATCAATCGCGCTCTTACGCAGAATATTCTCACCCAATTCCTTGCAGAGACAGCTGGCGGCGTTAAGAACGGCACCATAGCCATTGTTACTTCTGACCTGCTGCATACCTTTATCGCCATCGAGCTGATGCCCGGATAGAACCAAAGCAAACATACGATTTTTGAGAATCGAGGAGATCGATTCAAACATCAGATCGAGAGCGCCACGACCGGATACCGGGGTGCCCTTCCTGATCGTGTAGTTGGTACTGTGAGAGACCATACTGAAATGATCATGACTGGAGGCGATATAGCAGTTTCCTCCCTCGATATTCATTCCTTCAGCAAGGCGGATGACCTTAACCGAACTGACCGCATTCAGATACCTGGTGAATGATTCGATAAAATCAGCAGATTCCTGCATTACGACAATCATGGTTGTTGCGCAGTTTTCAGGTACTTTGGGAATGATATTGAGCAGATTGTTTGCAGCTCCCCGTCCTGCTCCAATTACAGCGACCGCAGAAACCCTTCGATACTTTGTTATGACTATGGCTTCAAGCAGATCGCCGCACTGACGGCAGCGAAGCTCCTCTATTCCCCCCTCTGGTTGCGGCTCTATGATATTTCTGGTACCGCAGTCCTCGCAGAATATAATGCGTCTTTTCTGAGCCTCGTCAGGGGCAACAGGGTATTCTCTTTGAAAATCTCTGGACTGCTTTTTTGATTGAACTCTTGAGGCACAGAGTATTCGGTAAAGAAGTTCCTTTTTGAGTAGATCAACGCCTTTTTTCGGGTGCAGCGAATCCTTGCCGATGAAATCGACAGCCCCATTTTTCAAAGCATCAAAACAACGCGCGGAACCTTCTCTGGAGAGGCTTGAAACCATGATGACCGGAGCAGAATTATGCTCCCTGATCTGCCGCAGTACCTCCATACCATCCATCACCGGCATTTCCATATCGAGCAGAATGACGTCCGGATTAGACTTTTCAAGAATTTCGAGAGCCTCACCGCCGTTGCCCGCCTCGCCAATGATCGACAAAGCACTATTGTCAGCCAGCAGCTCAGTAATAAATTTCCTGAACAACTCCGAATCGTCAACCAGCAGCAGGCGGATGCTTTTGTTGACAGAATAGTTGAGAGTATTGGCTTCCATAGTACGTTTTACTAAGAATTTACAGAATCAGCGGCTCAGCATAGTCATTTATAATAGAGTCGATTGGTAATTATGTAGTCGGCCACTAGGGGCGGAACCAAGTCAGCCCATGGCTTTCTGCTTGTTATCCTGGATCTGATTTCAGTAGAGGAAATATCCGCAATTTCGCCGGCAAGAAACAGTATCTCATTTCCAGTCTGTTCGCCAATCCATCTATCGGCTCTACCATCTTCGGGGGAAAAACCGTTACGTTCAAGCAGCTGTTCTATCTCTTTTAAGGAAAAACCTGGCCTTACCGCAACAATAAAATTGGTAACCCCAAGCAAATCTTGCCAACGGTACCAGGTTTCTATTTCAGAAAGGGCATCGTAGCCTATAATGAAATGGTAGAGAACCCCTGCCCCACCGTCCCTTTTCAACTCCTGGATGGTATCGAAAGTGTAAGAAACTTCTTCCCGTGAGATCTCTATTTCGGAAAAATCGAAACGACGGTTGTCACCTATCGCCAATTTGAGCATCTGCAGGCGATGCCCAACAGCAGAGACCGCTTCATTTTTATGCGGGGGTTTGGCCGCAGGGATAAAAAGAATTTTATCCAAGTCGTAGTTTTCCAGAACCCGGTCGCCCAGCTGCAGATGTCCGTTGTGGACCGGATCGAAAGTCCCACCCAGCAGACCGATCTTTTGCATCAATCACGTACCTGACCGGTACCGTAAATTATGAACTTCCTTGTAGTCAACTCTTCCAACCCCATAGGCCCATAAGAATGCAGTTTGGTGGTGCTTATCCCTATTTCTGTTCCCAGGCCGAGTTGGCCCCCGTCATTGAACCGGGTAGAGGCATTGACCATCACCGCTGAAGCGTCGACGCTCGAGAGAAACTCATGGGCGGTTGTATAATTCTCGGTGATGATGGTTTCTGTATGCTTTGAACCGTAAGTGGCAATATACGTTTTAGCCTCTTCAACAGAACCGACCACCTTGACACATAATTTAAGAGTCAGCCACTCTGTACCCCAATCACTATCCTCTGCAGGCTCAGCGCCAGGACAGATGGTCTTGGTTTCAGCGCAGCCGACCATAGTCACCCCGGCTTTGTCGAACTCTTCTGCCAGCAGAGGAAGATATTCGGCCGCCACAGAGCGATGGACAAGCAGCCCCTCGAGTGCATTGCAGACACCAGGACGCTGGGTTTTGCTGTTCATGATGATGGGTGTCGCCTTCTCCAGATCAGCTTCAGCGTCGACGTAGATGTGACATACTCCCTTATAATGCTTGAGTACCGGAATCCTTGAGTTTTGGGAAACGAACCGGATCAGACCTTCACCGCCGCGGGGAATGATCAGGTCAATACTTTCTTCCTGCTGCAGCAGGTACTCGATTGCCTGACGATCCGTGGTGTTTACAACCTGGACACCATCCGGGTTTATCTTATTTTTTCCCAAGGCTTTTTGTAAAATGGCCGCCAGGGCTAAATTTGAATGAATGGCCTCAGAGCCGCCTCGCAGTATGACACCGTTTCCGGCTTTCAAACAGAGCACTGCAGCATCGATGGTAACATTGGGTCTTGATTCGTAGATCATCGCCACCACACCAAGCGGGATCCTCATTCTGCCCACGGTGATACCATTGGGACGACGGGACATATCAGAAATTCGGCCAATGGGATCTGGCAGTGCAATCACCTCCTCGATTCCGCCGACCATGCTCTCGAACACCTTATCGGAAAGCTCAAGTCGGTCAAGCATTGCCGCTGACAAGCCGCGCTCCCGACCGGAGGCAAGATCCTTAAGATTTTCCTGTTGGATCTGCTTTTTATCTGACTCCAAAAATCGGGCCACATCAGTCAGCACCAAGTTCTTCGTTGCCGTTGACAGGCAGGCCAGATCTTGGGAGGCCCCTTGCACCTTGCGAGCCATCTCCTGTATCATCTGCTCGATCGCCATGGATTCCTCTCGTGCGCGTTTATCAGGACTGTCACAAAAGTACTATGTTGTCCCGGTGTATCACCTCTTCACTGTCGCAGTAGCCAAGAATTTTTTCAATCTCACGGGAATGATACCCCCGAATTTTTGTAATATCAACGGAGCTGTAATTGATCAGGCCAACGGCTATGTTCTGACCTTCGATAGTGGCGCAGTGTACGGCGTCACCGACACCGAAATCACCTTCAACTTTTTTTATGCCGGAGGGTAAAAGACTCCTGTTGTTTTCCACCAGAGCTTTACAGGCTCCCTCATCGAGAATCAGCTTTCCTTTTGGTTTCAAGACCGAGGCGATCCAGCGTTTTCTGCCGCTGATCCTTTCCTTGTGAGGCAGAAAGAAGGTACCTACCATCTCGCCGCTGAACAATTTTCTTAAAATATCCGGTTCCCGGCCAGGACCAATAAATGAACTCCCCCCACCTGCTGAAACAATCTTTGCAGCCCTTATTTTTGACCTCATTCCCCCGGTACCAAGTTTACTTTTGGCATGCGAAGCCATGGCCTCAACCTCAGGGGTAATCTCATCTACCGTGTAAATTGGACGGGCCTGCGGATCCGAGGCCGGGTTACCGGTATACATACCGACCACGTCTGTCAGACAGATAAACATATCGGCTTCGATCAGATTGCAGATGTGGGCGCCAAGCATATCGTTGTCACCGAAACGCAACTCCTCAACCGAAACCGTATCGTTTTCGTTTATAACGGGTATTGCCCCAAACTTGAACAGGGTGAACAGTGTATTCCTGGCATTTAGATAACGTTTTCTGACCGCCAGGTCCTTATGGGTCAACAGGACCTGGGCTATAATCTGAGAGCGTGAACTGAACACCCGGTCATAGATCTGCATCAGACTCGATTGACCGATGGCAGCCAGGGCCTGCTTCTCTTTTATACCTAATTCCGACGTACCGTTCTTGAAACCGATCCTGGCCCGACCGGCGGCCACAGCTCCGGAACTGACCAGTATAACCTCTCGGCCGCTGTCATGCAGAAAAGCGATCTCTCTGGCAATGTTTTCGATTACCTCCAGGGCGATGCCATGCTCATCGGTGAGCACTGCGCTGCCGACCTTAACGACGATTCTCCTGGATTTATCGAACAGAGTCTGGCGTAAGTAAAGGCCGTCCTTACGAGATAGATCATCAATCATCGTCGGTGACCTCGTTGTGGTCATCACTGGGTGAGTCAGTTTCCTGCTCAAGGTCTTCCATCATTTCGATCAACTTCAATCGTAGATTGGCAATCCCCGAACCTGACAAGGCAGAAACACTCATTGCTTCTATACCGCTTTTCCGATATTCGGCTTCAATTTCAAGGACCATATCCGGATCGACAAGATCGGTTTTGTTGAGAGCAATTACTTTGACCCTGTCGGACAATCCATCTTTGTACTTCTTTAATTCGTTTTCCAGAACCAGGTAGTTGTGACGATGGTCATCTTCGGAAATGTCTATCACATGAAGGATAATAGAAGTTCTTTCGATATGTTTGAGGAAAGAGTGCCCAAGCCCTACACCTTTGTGGGCATCTTCAATTAGACCCGGAATATCTGCGATAATATAGGGATTCGAGTATTTATCCCGTAATATTCCTAACTGTGGTTCCAGTGTGGTGAATGGATAGTCACCTATTTTGGGATTAGCGGCGGACAGATTGCTCAGCAGACTCGATTTACCAGCATTTGGAAGTCCTACCAGACCGATATCGGCAATCAGTTTAAGCTCTATCTTCAACCATCGCTCTGCTCCCAGTCTGCCGTCTGTGGCTATCCGGGGAGTTCGGTTAGAGCCGCTGGCAAAGTGGGTGTTGCCGAGCCCCCCTTTCCCACCGCCGGCAGCGAGATATTCCTGCCCTTCATCAGTGAGATCAACAAGGATTTGACCTGAATCGACATCCTTGATCACCGAACCGGTCGGAACCTCTATCACAAGACTGCTTCCCTTGGCGCCATGTTTATCTTTGCCCTGTCCGTGACCTCCCCGCCCAGCCTTGAAGTGAGATCGATATTTAAAATCGATCAATGACTGGATTTTTTTGGTTGCCCTTATATAGACGCTGCCGCCTCTACCTCCGTCACCGCCGTTGGGGCCTCCTTTTGGAACGTATTTTTCCCTTCGGAAACTGACGCAGCCATTACCGCCATCTCCACCTTTGACGTAAAATTTTGCTTCGTCAACAAAAGACATATCTTAACCGACCGGCTTATCGCCTAAAAAAAAACTCGACCACCACCTGAAGTGATGACCGAGTCTGCTTTTCGAAACTGTTTCAGCAACAGTCTCTATAAAATTCAACTATGCTGCCGGATAGACGCTAACCCGTTTTCTGTCTTTGCCGAATTCTTCAAAAGTGACTACGCCATCAACTTTGGCAAACAGGGTATAATCCCTTCCGCAGCCGACATTGGTGCCTGGATGAATTTTGGTGCCAAGCTGCCTGACGATGATACTTCCGGCAGTGACTATCTCGCCACCGAACTTTTTGATTCCTCTTCTCTGGCCGATGGAGTCGCGTCCGTTTCTGGAACTTCCTCCCGCTTTCTTATGAGCCATCTCAAACTCCTTTATGAACTGAGGATTAAAGTGAATCCTATGATTTTACTTACTTACATCAGCTATTTTCAAAGCGGTGTAAGGTTGCCGGTGACCTTTCATTAACCGGTATCCTTTTCTTCTCTTTTTCTTGAAGACCTTGATTTTCCTGTGTTTACCCTGGTCGGTGATGGTGGCCACAACTTTGGCGCCCTCAACTACAGGTTTTCCAACAGTAACCGCATCTCCATCAGCAACCAGCAGAACCTCACTCAATTCGATGCTGTCACCAATATTTCCCTCGAGTTTTTCAACCATCAACCGGTCGCCGGCTGAAACCTGATATTGTTTTCCACCTGTTTTAATGATTGCGTACATTCTTCAAAGCCTCTGCGAAATTAATACTTTTAATAGTTAAATAAAGAACAGAAAAATATAATGCAAATCGCACAAGAAAGTCAACACTTTCCTGCCCTCCACTCTGCTATAGGGTACATCAGGGGCAGTTGTGCATAAAGCGTGCTGCCCGATAGCAATTTTATTTATAATGTGTTATCGGGCAGATTGATATGCTTTTCAGACAGCCAGTCGAGCGGTTTCACGCTGACGGCGAATTTTGCAGGCTCTTTCGAAAGCGGATTTCTTACCGTGTTTCTTTATGGACACAGAAGTCTTCCCCTGTTTTCCCTGGGGAGTTACCCAACTGACTTCGTAACGATTCAGTTTATCGTTCAGTCGCACCCCAACCACTCCGGTACCAGAATTGCTTACCGTCACCATGTGTTTGTTGGTCCTGACTTTTCCCAATTTCCGTTCGATCTGATCACGCCATGAGATAGCCGAAAGAAGGCTTGAATAACGGCCGCCGCATTTGCGATCCGAGAAAAACTTGGAATGAGTCTTGCCTTTGAAACGGACCCTCACATACCATCCATGCGTGCGTTTCGATTCCTGGTCGATGCGGGCTATATCCTTATGTTTTTCCAACAGCAGCTTTTGTTTTTTGTCTTGGTCGATCACGATTATTGCCTCTTTTCTAACAATTGATTACTTCTTTCTATTACTTTAATTTCCAACAGGCTCCAGTCAATGGTCGCTGCAGGAAATCATCTGCTTACATTTGATACTGCGTTGTGGCAGTAAGCCACAGTCACAGACTACATAGTTGGTCAGGTGTTTATTGTCAACCCTTTTTAATGCTTTTCTAACAAGAAAAAAAGTTTTTTTATCAAACTTTAATCACAGACAACTGAATTCTGCTAACGAGCGTCATGTCAAAAACACATTCCGGCTTTAATGAACTGATTCAGACCATACAGCAGTTGCGAGGCGATAAAGGCTGCCCTTGGGACAGAAAACAGACCACTCAGTCTCTGAAAAAATATCTTTTGGAAGAGTTCGAGGAAATTATTGAAGCAATAGACAACAACGATAGCGAAAATCTCTGCGAGGAACTCGGCGATTTTCTTTATCTCATTCTGATGATAGGGGAAATCAGCCGGTATGAAGGTAAATTCACCATCGATCGGATCATCGCTTCTATAAACGAGAAACTGGTACGCCGGCATCCGCATGTGTTTAGCACCAGAAAGGAACTCGACGAAACTGAACTCCGTCGTCAATGGGCCAATATCAAAGAGTCAGAAAAATCACGAATGAACAAATCTTGACCTGATCAAACATTTGGATTAATGTAAGGTGTTATTCAGCAGCTCATCACAGTGATGAATGCTACCACATACCTCTTCGCTCTCAATATTGAAATAACGAGGGCCGAAACGCGGAATAATCCGCACCTGATAAGTCCGAGAGGAGGATCTTATGAGACGATACGAACAAGTCTGTATTCTTCGCCCATCCCTGAGCGAAGAAGAAATCAACCGAGTAATCGACAACACTACCCAGCTGATCCAAGACGACGATGGATCTGTCATTTTCCTCAATAAATGGGGAATGAGGAAACTGGCCTACCCAATCAAGAAGGAATTGCAGGGTTATTACGTTCTCTGCGATTTTGCCGCCTCTTCAGCGGTTGTTTCCGAAATCGAGCGTAAATTCAGAATCGACGACGCAGTTCTCAAATACCTCACTGTCAAGGTCTCTGATGCGATCAGCATAGAGGAAGTCGAAGCCGCCCGCAGCGAAGCTGAGGCCCTGGCCATCGTCCCCGAGCCTGAGGAGGAATCAACCGACTCCGCAGAAGACAAGCCTTCTAAGCCGGCCCCAGAATCAGCGGCAAAACCAACAGAAGAATCCAAGGAGACGACCACAGAGAAAGCTGCCGCTGAGACTGCTGAGACTGCTGAAACTGCTGAAACCGCTGAAGTCACTGAAGTTAATGAATCTGAAGAAAAATCGGACACTACGGACCAAGAGACTGAAGACGCCGCTAAATAAATCTATTTTCGGAATCCAACTACAACGTTTATGCATGGAGTGAAATAATGGCTGTAAGACAACAGAAAAGACTCTTTTCCAGAAAGAAGGTTTGTCGTTTTTGCGTGGATAAAGAACTGGGCATTGATTACAAAGATCAGAAAACCCTGCGCAATTTTGTCTCCGAACGTGGCAAGATAATTCCGCGCCGTATATTGGGAACCTGTGCAACCCACCAGCGCCAATTGTGCTCGGCAATCAAACGAGCACGGCAAATTGCGCTGCTTCCCTACTCAGGTAACGCGCAGAGCTAAATGCGCTTACTGTCTGAGGTTATTGTGTCACCTGACGTCGACGGAAAAGCAACCGGAAGCACGAGTGTAGCCAGCATCGTATTGTTTGCAGTGGCACTGCTGCTGCCCGCTGTTCACGTCGGACTGTTCGGCTGGATCTATTTCATGACCCCGCTGATGGTACTTTTTTATATGTACCGCTGGCGCCATGGTTTAAGATTCATCGGGGCAGGACTCATCCTGGCTTTGACGGTTTCGATCTTTATATCTTCAATAGAAATCGTCATTTTCACCGCCGCGCTCATTCCTGCCGGGTACAGCCTCGCCCAGTCTGGCTTTCGGAGCGACTCGGCGCCGCTCTCCGGATTCAAAGCAGTAATTATCCTTGTTTCCTGCTGGCTGCTGCTGCTGTCCATGCAGACTGCGCTTTCAGGAGTCAACCCGATCACTGAATTTCTTGGATCACTCGACAATGATATAGAGAGGACCCTTGGGTATTATCGGCAAAGCGAATCGGTCGCCCCCGAAACTCTTGCTATTCTGGAAGAATCATTCTTTCAGATGAAAACGATATTGCCCAATATCTTACCATCAATCATGGTAAGCCTGGCACTGCTCATAATCTGGTCCAGCATGTTGCTTGGCAACAGACTGGTTCACAAGTTCACGGGTTATCGCCCTTGGCCCGATCAACAGACCTGGCGGTTGCCGGACAAGCTGATCTGGCTCTTTATTGGCGGCGCGATAATAACCCTGCTTCCAGTTGCGCCAATTCGCATTTTCGGTAGCAATGTGCTGATCTGCATGGGACTGATTTACCTTTTTCAGGGATTTGCAGTCCTGAGTTTTTTTCTGCATAAATGGAACGTACCACAAGTGGTAAGATTCCTCCTTTATGCGATGATGCTCTTTCAATCATTTGGAACAGTGCTGCTGCTGATCATAGGTATCGGCGAGGTCTGGTTCGATCTCAGACGTTTAAAGAAAAAACCCGAAGACCATCAAAATACACCAAATTAACAATGTCCCTTAAGGGCATAACCATATCAGGAGTCGATTATGGAACTCATACTAAAGGAAACTATAGATTCTCTCGGTAGAGAGGGAGATGTGGTAAGAGTCAAACCCGGGTTCGCAAGGAACTACCTCCTTCCTCAGGGTAAGGCGGTTCAGGCAACCAGTGAAAATCTAGCCGCCCTGGAGCACAACAAAGCTGAAATCCAAGCTCGACTTGATGAACAGCACAAGAAAGCGGAAGGGCTCTTCAAGAAGCTCTCCGGCATTACCCTCGAATTTGAGGAACTGGCAGCCGAGGATGACAAACTTTTCGGTTCGGTGACCGCCAACGATATTTTCGAAAAATTGGCCGAAAAGAAAATCGAGGTTGAAAAAAGGCAAATCTTTCTCTCCGAGCCAATCAAGGTTCTCGGTGAAAAAAAGATTTCCATCAAAGTGGGATTCGACCTTGAGGCTGAAATCACGGTCAATGTTCTAGCCCTGGAGACCGAATCTTAAGTGATTTTCCATGGGGTGACGGGTTAGATATTATTCCCGTCCTGATATCTGCAACCCGCTCTAGGTCGGTTGTCTTGTAACACACCTGAAGGTTAGTCTTTCAGGTGTGTTTTTGCTTTGACACATCAGCACCATTATATTAGACATCTGGTGTATCCTTTGACTCAATTTACAGCCTCCGCATGAACGATTTTAATCAGCCGCAGGGTCCTCCCGAGCGCGCCTCAAGCAAAAGAGTCCCACCTCACAATGTCGAGGCGGAGCAGTCCGTGCTTGGATCTATATTACTGAGGGACAAAGGCTTTCTGCAGGTCAACGAATATATCTCCGCCGCTGATTTTTACCGCGATTCCCATAAGACAATATTTTCCGCCATGGTCGAGCTCTTTGAACGAAATGAGCCCCAGGATATGTTGACCCTGACCAGTTATCTGACCGATAAAAATGAGCTTGAATCGATTGGTGGAGCTTCCTATCTTGCCACTTTGACCCACGCTGTTCCAGTCACCGCCAACATCGAATCCTATGCCCGGATCATCAGGCAGAAATCTGTTCTCAGAAACCTGATAAACACGGCCAGCGATATTGCTCTACGCTGCTTCGAGGAGCAGGACGACATCGATCAACTTGTCGATGAAGCTGAACAGTCAATATTTGAAATTGCCGGCAACAAGAGTGCCAACGATTTCACCCCGCTCAGATCCATTATTCCCGAGAGTTTCAAAACGGTTGAAAAGCTTTACGAGCGTAAGGAACTGATCACTGGAGTACCCACCGGCTATCAGGAACTGGACAAGATTACTGCCGGGCTCCAGCCTGCCGATCTGGTCATCCTCGCCGGCCGGCCGTCGATGGGTAAGACGGCTCTGGCACTCAATATCGCCCAGCATGCTGCTCTGGTTGATAAAACCGGTGTAGCTGTTTTCAGCCTTGAGATGTCGAAGGACCAACTTGCCATGCGGCTGCTCAGTTCGGTGGGACGCATTGACTCTCAAAAAATAAGAACCGGCCGACTCCAGAACGAGGACTGGCCTCATCTCAGCAGAGCAGCCGGAATGCTCTCCGAGGCTCCTATTCATATAGATGACACCCCGGCCCTGTCAATTCCTGAAATGCGTTCAAAGATGCGGCGCCTCGCTTCCCAGAACGATATAGGGCTGATTCTTGTCGATTATCTGCAACTCATGCGAGGCCGGAATTCTGAGAACAGAACCCAGGAGATCAGTGAGATCTCCCGAAGTCTTAAAGCGCTTGCCAAAGAACATGACGTGCCTGTACTGGCGCTCTCCCAGCTCAACCGTGGACTGGAAAGCCGAACAGACAAACGTCCTATGATGTCAGATCTGCGGGAATCAGGGGCAATTGAACAGGACGCTGACGTCATCTGCTTCATTTACCGTGATGAAGTCTACAACAAGAATGAGGACAACCCTGACAAAGGCATCGCCGAAATTATCATCGGCAAACAGCGCAACGGTCCCACCGGTGTAACGCGGCTGTTCTTCAAAAAAGAATATACCATGTTCGAAAATCTCAGCAGTTACGACGAACCTCACCTTCAAGGTTCATAGTCGAAATTTCCAGCCATTCCGAAAAACCATTTCGAGGATATCGATGAGTAATAAAAATACGTCCGCCTCCCATTACGACTTCAAACACGTTGAATCCAAGTGGCAGCAGCAATGGGAACTGAACAATTCCTATCAGGTGATTGAAGATGCCTCGAAGGAGAAATATTACGTTCTTGAAATGTTTCCCTACCCCTCAGGCCGGATTCACATGGGACATGTGCGCAACTACTCAATTGGTGACGTGGTGGCAAGATACAAAAGAATGAGGGGTTTTAACGTCCTGCACCCGATGGGCTGGGACGCCTTCGGCCTGCCCGCCGAAAATGCTGCCCAAAAGCATAACACTCATCCTGCCAAGTGGACCTACGAAAATATTGATTACATGCGATCCCAGCTCAAACAGCTCGGTTTATCCTATGACTGGCAGAGAGAATTTGCCACTTGCGATCCGGACTATTACCGCTGGGAGCAGAAAATATTCCTGGAGATGTATCAGCGTGGGCTTGTCTATCAGCGGGTCACCACGGTAAACTGGTGCGCAACCTGCCAGACTGTCCTGGCCAACGAGCAGGTAATTGACGGAGCCTGCTGGCGCTGTGATGAACTGGTCGAACCTCGCAATATGAACGGCTGGTTTTTCAAAATCACCAATTATACCGACGAGCTTCTCGAAGATCTTCATGCCCTCGGAGGCTGGCCTGAAAAAGTTGTGACCATGCAAAACAACTGGATCGGGAAATCAACCGGACTTACCTGTGATTTCAAGATAGAAGACAGCGACGAGGTAATCTCTATTTTTACCACCAGACCCGATACTATTTTCGGGGTCACCTTCATGTCGCTGGCACCCGAACATCCTCTTCTTGAAACACTGATACCGGGAACCGGTCTGGAGTCAGAAATCGATGGTTTCATCGCCCAAATCAAACACGAGAAACAGCGTCAGTCCCCTCAGCAAGAACCCGAAAAGAAAGGGCTGTTCACTGGTCGCTACTGCATCAATCCGTTCAATGGTGAGAAGGTTCCAGTTTATGTCGCCAACTTTGTATTGATGGAATACGGCACCGGTGCGGTCATGGCGGTTCCCGCCCACGACCAGAGAGACTTTGAATTCGCCCAAGCCTATGATTTGCCGATCAAGCCGGTGGTTATACCCGAGGGAGAAACCCTTAATCCCGAAAAAATGCAAGAGGCCTCCACCGTGGCTGGGAATTTGATTGACTCAGGCGCTTTTTCCGGCCTGGATTCGATCGAAGCCCAGGGTAAAATCATCCATTTTGCAGAAACGCAGGGTTTCGGGGCCCCGCTCACCACCTATCGTCTCCGGGACTGGGGTATTTCCCGGCAAAGATACTGGGGTGCACCTATCCCGATAATCCACTGCGATGACTGTGGAGTGGTGCCCGTTCCCATTGAAGAATTGCCCGTTCTGCTGCCCGAGGATAATGATACCGACAGTGACGAATGCCGGCCTCTGAGCCAGCGTCCAGATTTTGTCAGCGCCATCTGTCCCGTCTGCAGCAAAGAAGCTCGCAGGGAAACCGACACCATGGACACCTTCGTGGAATCGTCCTGGTACTTTGCCAGATTTGCCTGCCCTGACTTTAGCGAGGCTCCGCTGGACGCCAGCAAGTCAGCCTATTGGCTGCCGGTGGATCAATATATCGGGGGAGTTGAGCATGCCATTTTACATCTGCTCTACTCCCGTTTCTTTACCAAAATTCTCCGGGATCTTGGTTACCTTAACATCGCTGAACCCTTCACCAATCTGCTCACCCAGGGCATGGTCATAAAAGATGGGGCTAAAATGTCCAAATCAAAGGGCAATGTTGTCGATCCGGATCAGTTGATCAGCCGCTATGGGGCAGATACCGTGCGGCTTTTCAGTCTTTTTGCCGCCCCCCCGGAACGTGACCTAGAGTGGAATGCACAGGGTGTCGAGGGGGCGAGCAGATTCTTGAATCGTGTTTATCGCCTGGTAAAAGAATTCAGTAGCCTGGATTTTTCCGCTGTCGAAAATTCCGCTTCTCAAAATGGTGCCCTGTTGCGCAAGTTGCACCAGACCATAAAGAAAGTGAGCTACGACATAGAGGACAATTTTCACTTCAACACCGCCATCAGTGCGACAATGGAGCTGTTCAACACCCTGAGTTCCACTCTCGGCTCAACAGCTAAGCCAGCGGTCAGTCTCCATACGGCAAGCGAGACTATCAGAAATCTGCTGCTGCTGCTTTATCCAATGGTCCCCCATTTCAGCTCCGAACTATGGCAGCTGATGGAATTTGATGAAACACCCGAAGAACAGTCCTGGCCAGGATATGATGAGGAGAAGGCCAGAGAAGAGCAGCTTACCATAGTTCTTCAGGTAAACGGCAAAGTGCGTTCCAGAATCGAGGTGAGCGCTGATGTTGACGACAGTGAGCTCCAGGAGCTGGCGTTGGCCGACGACAAAGTCCTCCGCTTTGTTGAAGGCAAGTCGGTTAAAAAGGTTATTGTCGTTAAGAAGAAACTTGTTAATATTGTTGTTTGATACTAGGGTGCACGGGGAAAGGCAGTTAGGTGGATATGTCAAAATACAAATAAGGAGTTACGGTTTGAAACTGTTTATTCGCTGGATTTTCCTAAGTTTGGCTGTGGCCGTTTTTCTTTCGGGATGCGGATATCGTAATCCCTATGTTTATTCCGGTCCTGACAAGTCCATTTACGTGACGACCTGGAAAAACAGAACCAGTGACCTGCAGCTTGATGCCAAGATCTACCAGGAGTTGCTGAAGTGGTTCCAGAAATCGAGGTCCTTAAAGATTACCAAGAGTAAGGAAGGAGCTGATTTCATTCTGGCCGGCGAGATCATTTCAGTCGATATTCCCAGTCTCGCTTTCGATGGGACCAACACGGCCTCCGATGTCAGACTCACCCTCAAAGTCCGCTACATCTTCAAAGATCTGGCAACCGACAGTGTACTTATAGAAGTACCGTCTCAGGACTGGCAACAGAGTTATACGATCACTGCTGACGCTGCCGAAACAAGAGATAACGCCAACGAGGCCCAGGATATAGCCATAGAAAATATGTCCCAATCCATCTACCAGAGAACACTGCTGGAGATATCCAAACTCTCGCAATAGCCAGTTCATCCCGGCCGGCCGCCATAAAGGGGCCGGCCTCTTGTACTCCAGCCGTTATCCCCATGCCATGCTGTCCATAGGTTCCATTTCCCTCAGCAGTCCTCTCGTTCTGGCCCCACTAGCCGGTTACAGTGACCTGCCTTTTCGCCTGCTCTGCCGACAATTCGGCGCAGGCCTCTGTGTCTCAGAGATGATCAGTTCCCATGGTCTGGTCTATGGGCAATCAAAAACCATTTCGATGCTGGCCAGTTGCAACGAAGAGCGACCCGTGTCTTTTCAGCTTTTCGGTGCAGATCCTGCGATAATGGGTGAAGCTGCTGCAATTCTTGCCCCCTATGAGCCAGATTTCATCGACATCAACATGGGCTGTCCGGTAAAAAAGGTTACCAAACGGGGCGCCGGGGCAGCGCTGATGACCGATATTGGTCTGGCAGAGAAAATAATCAGGGCTGTCGTAGACAGCAGTTCCTGCCCGGTCACCCTGAAAATCCGTTCAGGGCCCGACAGCAAAACTATATGCGCGGGTGATTTCACGCGCATGGCCCAGACCAATGGAGTTTCTGCTGTCTGCGTTCATGGGAGGACCTGGAAGCAGGGATTCTCGGGTGTGGCGGACTGGGCCATAGTTAAAGAAACCAAAGCTTCAGCAGAAATCCCTGTTCTCGGAAATGGTGATGTACAAAGCAACGAGCAGGCTCTGACTCGAATGCGTCAATCCGGTTGTGACGGGGTCCTTATCGGCCGAGCGGCAATTGGCAACCCCTGGGTATTCTCGGTCGAGGAAAGGCCCGTAAGTGTTGACGGGGTAACGGCAGTGGTGAGCAGACACCTTGAACTCATCGACTATCATATCAAAGAACCCAACCGTTGCCTCGGCTCAATCAAGAATCATCTTGGAAAGTATTTCAAAGGCTTTCCAAACAGTTCAAAGGTAAGAAAAGAAATCTTTGAGCAACAGGATTTCATCTCGCTGAGATCTTTCCTTCAGACTATTGGTTGATAGCGGCCGGGCTTCACTCTGTTCTTGCTGCCCTAAATCGTCAGATTACAGCATATTTTCCGGATCGATATCGACGATAACTCTGGTTTGAGCTTTTGCTTGATAAGTGGTCGAAATCCAATCGACCAGGCTGTGAAGCGGTTGTAATCGGGTCGCCTTGAGCAGAATCTGCCACCTGTAGCGGTCCCGCAATCTCTCCAGTGGCGCGGGGGCGGGACCGAGGACTGTCAGTGACTGAGCTGCATCATGCGTCCGGCACCAGCCCCTCGCCATTTCAACTATCGTATGGGATGATTTTCTGGCAGCCTGATCTTCTGAGTCCTCGACGATAATAAAAACCAGACGACAAAAGGGGGGAAATAGCACCTCTCTGCGCACGGTCAGTTCCCTTTCGACCAAAGCTTGATAATTATTGGAGGCGGCCAGCGAGATTGCGTAATGATCCGGCTGATGGGTCTGGATGATGACCTTGCCCCTCACCTCGCCGCGCCCTGCCCTCCCGGTGACCTGGGTAATCAATTGATAGGTTTTTTCAGCCGCCCTGAAATCAGGAAATCCAAGACCGCTGTCGGCGGTCACAATGCCAACCAGGGACACATGCGGGAAATGAAGTCCCTTGGCAATGATCTGGGTGCCCACCAACACATCGATCTCTCTGTCGTGCATCGCTTTCAGAATTTTCAGGAATCGTTTTCTGTCAGCCGCCACGTCAGAGTCGAGCCTGGCGATTTTGGCTTCCGGCAGCAGTTTTTGGGCCTCCTCCTCCACTCTCTCGGTACCGAATCCAATGGGATGCAGATTAGTGGAATTGCACTCCCGGCAGCTCACAGCTCCAGTCAGGCTGAAGCCGCAATAGTGACAGAGCAATAGGTTTTTCTGCCGATGCCTGTTGAGGCTCACTTTACAGTGGCTGCACTCAACCACGGTACCGCATTCCCTGCAGATTACGGAGGTGGCGAAACCACGCCGGTTTAACAGCAGAATCGATTGCTGGGATTGATCAAAGGTTTCTTCCAGGCACTTCTGCAACTCAGGATGGAACAACCTAAATCCATTTTTTCCTTGTCCAGATTTCAGATCAACCAGGCTGGGCTTTGGTAAGCCCCTATCACCAATTCTTTTTGTCATCTCGAGGAGATGATACTTAGAGGTTCGGCTGTGATAGTGGCTTATGATCGAAGGGGTAGCTGAGCCCAGAATGACAGCGCAACCCACCAACTTGGCCCGGACCAGGGCAAGATCTCTGCCGTTATAACAGAGCCCGTCTTCCTGTTTGAAGCTCGAATCGTGCTCTTCATCGACAATTATCAAACCGATATTTTCCAGCGGGGCAAAGACCGCTGAACGTGCGCCAATGACGATACTCGCCTTCTTTTTAAGGACACGCCACCATTCGTCAAAGCGCTCACCCGGTGTGAGTCCAGAGTGGAGCAGTGCCACTTTACCTTTGAATCGAGAGATGAAGTGAGCTTCGATCTGAGTGGCCAGAGCAATTTCAGGTACCAGTACAAGCACACTTCTTCCCAGGGAAACAGCTTCTTCCGCTGCCTCGAGATAGACTTCGGTTTTACCGCTTCCTGTAACTCCGTGGAGTAGAAAAGGCTTATAGTCCTGTTGATTGATTGCCTGACTGACAGCTTTGATGGCACGTGCCTGTTCGCCACTCAATTTTTCCGGCCTCGGGTAGAAAGGCAGCAAGTCGCCAAACGGGCTTCTGTATACCCTCCTGCTGATTTTTTCAACCAGCCCATCGGCAGCCAGTTTATTCAACAATCTATTCCCGTATGGATAACACTTGCGTAGTTCCTTTTGCGGTATTACCTCCCCTGACTGCAATCCCTGCATTTTGTGAAGAAGGGTGAGCGTTTTAACTTCTGCTCCGGTCAGGGATCGTCCTGCTGCCCCATCACACAACTCTTTGATTTTTACTTGATCATCATTAGCATCAAAACAGTCTTTAAGTGCCTCAGTCAAAGCAAAACAGATTTCTTGTTTGGCTCGTACCCGATCCTTTTCAAGGTTGCTCTGCAAAACGATAATTTCTGCATCGATGAGGGTGTTAATAATATCTTGATCTTCTTTTGATGAGAGTAATTTGCTGGTTTCACTGCTGTTCAATTTGCCGGATTTCAGCAGGTTGCCAACCCAGGCTTTGGCTATAGTCTTCTCAGGCAGGTTTCCCAGGGACAAACCGCGTCCCTTGTCTGTCAGGCGCACTGTCTTTTTGGCCCCTGCGCTTAAACCTGCTGGAAGTGCTGTTTTAATCACCAGCCCAAGGGGGTAGTGATAATAGTCTGCCACCCACCTGAAAAAAGGGACTTGTTCGGCCGGGAAATATGCTACCTCATCCATGATTTTCAATATCGGTTTGATCTGAAAATCACCATTATCGACCTTGCTCCTGCCAAGCACGTAACCGGTAACCGGACGTCGTCCGAAGGGTACAAATACTCTCCGCCCAGTATATCCTTCAGAGTCCTCCCCGAAGAGAGTCTCCTCAGCCACCGAATAGGTATAGGTCTGCCTCACCGGTGCGGTTACGGCAACCTCCAGCAAGATCATAAGGTTTTGACGACCTCTCTGAGGTGCTCCTTGAATGGCTCAGCAAGTTCATCATGGCGAAGCGCATAGGCAACGATCGCCTGGAGATAACCGAACTTATCACCGGCATCAAACCTGGTCCCCTCGAACTCATAAGCGTACATCTTTCTTTTCATGGATAGGGCCAGCAACGCATCGGTGAGTTGGATCTCCCCCCCGTGGCCAGGGGTTGTACCGCTCAGTATCTCGAAAATGTCTGGCATAAGGATGTACCTGCCAATTATGGCCAGATCACTATCGGTCGTGCCGGGAGCCGGTTTCTCAACCATCCTTTTTACCCTGTGGGTCCGCTCTCGGTCATTCTCAATTCCTTCGACGATACCGTACTGAAAAGTCTGATTTGGAGGAACTCGCTGTACTGCAACAATCGATTCCCCCACCTCTCTGAAAAGTTCGAGCATTTGCCAGGCACAGGGAACCTCACTGGATACCAAATCATCGCCCAGGCAAACCATGAAAGGTTCGGCGCCAACGATATGTCGTGCAGTCCAGATTGCGTGACCGAGCCCCAGCGGTTTCTTCTGACGAACCGAAACGATATCGATGAGATTTGAAATCATATCCAGTTCTTTGCCAAGCAGCGTCTTGTTTTTTTCCTTCAGGACATGATCGAGTTCATAGTTGTAGTCGAAATGATTCTCTATCGCGGATTTGCCCTCGCTGGTGACGAAAATGATCTGTTCGATCCCTGAGGCGACAACCTCCTCGACAATATACTGGATCGTCGGTCTGTCGACGATGGTGAGCATCTCTTTGGGAATGGCCTTAGTGGCCGGTAAAAACCTGGTTCCCAGGCCAGCAACGGGAATAACCGCCTTCCGAACGTCCATAATGAACCCCTTCATTTGCAATATCAGAAAACTATTTTGTATGGTATATACGATTGCTCGTCAGTCTGAGAGTTACCACAAAACCTTAGTGTCAGCCAACTTTTTCATGCAATTTTCTTACCCTCCTTCACTGCCGATCAGCAGCTGCCTCGAGCAGTTGAAAGAGTTGATCTCCGCCCATCAGATTGTCATCGTTGCAGGGGAAACCGGTTCCGGCAAAACCACCCAGCTGCCCAAATTGTGTCTTGAACTTTTCCACCAATCCAAGGGCTGGATCGGCTGCACCCAACCGCGCAGAATAGCTGCGACCAGTGTAGCCGACAGAGTTGCGGAAGAACTGGGTGCTGACCGGCCACTGGTGGGCAGCAAGATCAGGTTCCGTGACCGTACAACGCCGTCAACAAGAATTAAGTTCATGACCGACGGAGTGCTCCTGGCAGAGATCAGAAACGATCCTCTGCTTAAAAGATATCGGGTCATCATTGTCGATGAGGCCCATGAGCGTAATCTGAATATTGACTTTCTGCTCGGCTATCTGCATACCCTTACCGAAAAACGGAAAGATCTCCAAATCATCATTACCTCGGCAACCATCGA
>CAJQNS010000103.1 GCA_905479735.1 uncultured Desulfofustis sp. | reverse complement strand
CTCAAGGACCTCATCCATGTGCTCAACCAGGGTAATGGTAAGCTTTTTCCTGATTTTCATGGGCACATCGTTGAGGTTTCTTTCGTTGTCCTTGGGAATCAGTACGTTGCTGATATTGCCCCTATTGGCGGCCAGTAATTTCTCGGTCAACCCGCCAATGGGCAGCACCCTGCCCCTCAGTGTTATCTCGCCGGTCATCGCCAGATGATGTTTTACCGGCTTCTGGATCAGCGCCGAGGTTATAGCAGTGGCGATAGTAATTCCTGCGGAAGGTCCGTCTTTGGGAATGGCGCCTTCAGGAACGTGGACGTGAATGTCGAGTTTCTGATAAAAATCAGGCTCGAGCCCTAACCGTTCTGCCCGTGAGCGCACGTAGCTCAAGGCCGCCTGAGCACTCTCCTGCATTACATCCCCAAGCTTTCCAGTGATAATCAGCTTGCCGGAACCGGTCATCAGTGTAGTTTCTATCTGCAAGAGGTCACCGCCAAATTCGGTCCAGGCGAGACCAGTTGACAAGCCCACCTTACCTTTTTCCTCGGCCAGGCCAAATCGATACTTTGGCGTCCCCAGATACTTAACCACCGATTGGGCATTAACACGATATTTTTTTTCCTTGAGTCCTTTTTTCAAACGATCTCTAGCAATTTTACGGCAGACAGAGGAAATATTTCTTTCCAGGTCACGCACCCCAGCTTCCTTGGTATAACGCCTTACAACCTCAAGAATCGAGCCGTCGGTGAGAGATATGTCTTTTTCAGCAAATCCGTTTGCTTCGAGTTGTTTGGGGATCAGGTAGCCCTGGGCAATTTTAAGCTTTTCCTCTTCGGTGTAGCCGCTGATCTGAATGATTTCCATACGATCCTGCAGGGGCATGGGGATACCGTGCAGATTGTTGGCCGTGGTGATAAAAAAGACTTCTGAGAGATCGTAGTCGAGATCTAAATAGTGATCGTTGAAAGCGATATTCTGTTCCGGGTCCAGCACTTCAAGCAGCGCCGAAGACGGATCACCACGAAAATCCATGGACATCTTGTCTACTTCGTCGAGACAGAATACCGGATTGCATACTTCTGCCCGCTGCATCGATTGGATTATCTTACCAGGCAGCGCACCTATATACGTTCTGCGGTGTCCTCTTATTTCCGCCTCATCACGTACGCCGCCAAGCGATAGGCGCACGAATTTTCGATTCAGAGCTCTGGCCACTGATCGGCAGATGGACGTTTTCCCCACACCTGGGGGACCCACCAGGCAGAGTATCGGCCCTTTTATCTTTTTGACCTGGGCCTGTACCGCCAGATACTCGAGAATTCTCTCCTTTGGCTTATTTAAACCATAGTGATCTTCATCCAGGATCGTTTCAGCCTTGTTGATGTCGATGACGCTTTTGCTTTTCTTCTTCCAAGGCAGACTCAGGATGGTATCTATGTAATTGCGTACCACCGTGGTTTCAGCTGACATAGGCGGCATACTTTTGAGCTTTTTGAGCTCTTTGGTAACCTTTTCCTTGGCCAGCTTGGGCAGCTTTTTCTTTTTGATGGCCTCTTCGAGTTCTTCGAGATCGTCGAGCCCCTCTTCACCCTGATCCATTTCACTCTGGATCTCTTTTACCTTTTCACTCAGATAGTAATTTCTCTGAGTTTTACTCATCCTGGCCTTGACCCGAGCATTGATCTCTTTTTCAAGTTCGGCCAGTTCAATTTCCCGACTCAGGATCTCGAGGATTTTCTCGATGCGTTCGAGCAGCGTCGCACACTCCAGGATTTTCTGCTTCTCATCGGCTTTGAGAGGTAAATGAGCACAGATCACATCAACCAGTTTCTTGGGTTCATCGATAGATTGAACCGACTTGACGACCTCTTTGGCTATCTTGTTGTTGATACCTGAATATTGTTCAAAATATTTTCTAAGTTCCCGTTCATAGGCGGTTACCTGGCTGGTGACCCTATCGTCGTCGATAAATTCCTCCAGTTCCACCTGCATGAACTTGTCATGGGGCACGTAAGAAACAATGTTTGCCCTCTTTTTCCCCTCCACCAGAGCTTTTATGGTGCCATCGGGAAGCCTGAGAAGCTGCATGACCGAGGCGAGAGTTCCAACCCGGTAGATGCCGGCCGGGCCCGGTTCGTCTTCTCCGGCATTGACCTGGGTTACCAGAAATATATCAGTGCGCTTTTCCATCGCATCTTCAAGCGCCTGGATCGACTGTTTTCTGCCGACCACAAGAGGTGCCACCATATGCGGAAAAATTACGATATCGCGAAGCGGCATCAGTGGATAAAGCTTGGTGCCGGATAGGGTATTGCTCATATTTTTTCTCTAAATCAGATTGTCAAGCGCTTTGTCTTTCGTCATCAGAAACAGTGTTCTGATACAGTATAACCGGATAATCTCCATTTGTTATTACCTGCTCACTGATCACGCACTCCTGCACGTTCTGCTTCGAAGGCAAGTCGTACATGACATCGAGCATGGCTTCTTCGAGCACAGACCGGAGTCCCCTGGCGCCTGATTTTCTCTCCAGGGCTTTTCTGGCTATGGCGGTTAACGCCCCCTCGGTGAAGCGAAGTTGGATGCTTTCAAACTGAAAAAGCTTCTGATACTGCTTGGTAAGGGCATTCTTGGGTTCTTTTAAGATACGGACAAGGTCTTCCTCGACCAGTTCGATCATCGTCGCAATCACCGGCAGACGGCCAACAAGTTCTGGAATCAGACCGAACTTGAGCAGATCTTCAGGCTGGACAGAAGACAGAATTTCTCCCAGCTTCTTTCTCGAGTCGCTGACAATTTTAGCCGTCAGGCCGATTGATTTGGTGCCGGATCTCCTCTTGATCACAGAATCAAGCCCCACAAAGGCGCCGCCGACAATAAACAATATGTTGGTGGTGTCGATCTTGACCAGTTCCTGCTGGGGATGTTTTCTGCCGCCCTTTGGCGGAATAGAGGCAACTGTCCCTTCGATAATCTTTAATAACGCCTGCTGCACACCTTCGCCGGAAACGTCGCGAGTAAGTGACGGACTGTCAGATTTCCTGGCAATTTTGTCAATCTCATCGATGTAAATGATTCCCCGCTCTGCCTTTTCGATGTCGTAATCGGCTGCCTGCAGCAGGTTA
>CAJQNS010000102.1 GCA_905479735.1 uncultured Desulfofustis sp. | reverse complement strand
ACTGAGATTTAACTGCATTAATGTGTTATACAGAGCAACCCGTTAAAATCAAACTTCGCATGAATTACCAAGCATAACAGCCCGCTGTCAAGCAAAGGTGGGTTTCGTGTTTATTCACATAACGGCCGCTTTCGAGACCAGTCCAGCCAGCGGCCACCCTTCCTTGTGCACAGTAGGCGAAGAGAGCCAAAAAGAGAAGGCAAATCTTGAAAAACCAGAACAGAAAGACTAACAAAGCGAGAAATGGCGCTGCCGCAAGAACTACCGGCACAACACGCACACCATCGAGGCCGTCGGCGCTATTGCTCACTCCTCTAATCAGTAATATGTAACAATAGATCAACCAGAACTGATAAACCGGGTTAACCGTCTCGGTCCACTCAGACGGTCAACTTCCGTAGGACTTGATCAGAGCGATGACCCGTTCAACATCTTCCCTATTGATATCCAGATGAGTGACCAACCTGATTCTACTACCGCCGAGTATCTTCACCTTATGATCGGCCAGATAACTCTGCAGTCCCGACGCCTTGTCGGCCGGCGGCGAGACAAAAACCATATTGGTCTGGGCCTCGGGGTATTCAACCGTATAGCCCTCAATCGTGCCCAACCCTTCGGCGAGCAGATGGGCGTGATCATGATCTGTCTGCAGCCGTTCGACGTGGTTATCGAGGGCGAAAATACCCGCTGCGGCAATGATGCCTGCCTGGCGCATGCCCCCACCCACCATCTTTCGCCAGCGCCTGGCCCGGGCGATGGTTGGTTCATCACCACACAGTAAGGAGCCTACCGGGGCGCCGAGCCCCTTTGACAGACAGACGGACACGGTGTCAAAATGTTGGGCAATCTCGGTGACGCCGACAGCGCATTTGACTGCAGCGTTGAAAATCCTGGCGCCATCAAGATGCAGACTTAACCCGTGATCAGCACCGAACTCTGCAACCCTGGGAAAATAGTCGAGCGGCAGCGCCAGCCCGTTGTGAGTATTTTCCACACAGAGCAGCTTCGATCTGGCAAAATGATAATCGTCTGGTTTGATCACCTGTTCGACACGATTCAAATCAAAGGTGCCGTCGGGATTGAAATCGAGCGGCTGGGGCTGGATAGAGCCGAGAACGGCGGCCCCGCCAGCCTCGTATCGATAGGTGTGCGCCACCTGGCCGACAATGTATTCATCGCCGCGCTGACAATGTGCCAGCAAAGCAATCAGGTTGGTCTGGGTACCGCTGGGCGCAAAAATCGCTGCCTCTTTGCCAAGCATTCCAGCGGCCAATTCCTCGAGCCTGTTAACCGTTGGGTCGTCCCCAAAGACGTCGTCACCCACCGGTGCCCCGGCCATGATCTCGCGCATTTTCTGGGTCGGTTGGGTCACCGTATCGCTTCTCAAATCTATCTGTCTCATCGTTTTATTCCTGGGGTTCCATATGTATGGTTGCCTCGATTCTCATCTGATCACGCAATGCCTGCTCGATCCGGTGGGCCTGGTCGTGGGCCTGTTCGAGGGTCAGATCGCCGTCCATGGTGAGGTGAAAAGTGAGTTCAATATGATCGCCGTAACGGTGCAGGTGAAAATGGTGAGGCCGAACATTGAGATCCATTTTCTCAATCAGAGCATCTATCTTGTCAACAACTTTACGGTCAGGTGTTTCACCAATCAAACGGCTTACCGAGTCTCTCAAAATTTCGTAGGAGGCATAAAAGATCATCAGCGACACCAGAATACCCAGTGCCCCATCGATCCAGTCGGCAAACGAGCCACAAAGAATACCGATCAAAATCACCACCGAAGAGAGCGCGTCCGTCCGGTGATGCCAGCCATCTGCCTTGAGAATGGTGTTTTCAGTCTTGCGGGCAGCCCAGAAAGCGAATTGGGCCATCGCTTCTTTGACCAGAATCGAGATCACGGTGACGATGATTGCCGCCTTTCCATAATCGACGCCGGTCCCGCTTTGTATCTGCTCCACCGACTTTAGTATGAACTCAAAACCGATCAGCGCCAGCAATACACCGATGATCACCGAACTGATCAGATCGCTTCTGCCATGCCCGAACGGATGCATTTCGTCGGCCGGCTTACTACTCACCCACCCGCTGACTATGACAATTCCGGAGCTTATCGAATCGGTAAGCGTATGGTAGGCATCCGCGGTCAAGGCCACAGAGCCGGTTATCAGCCCAACCCAGAGCTTGAGAAAAAACAGAAGGATATTCCCACAGATGGATACCCACCCCTCGGTCAGGGTCCAATTCCTATCTTTATGGGTGCTTGACGGCATGACTCAAGTTGATGAAGGTGAATAATGTTTGGGCGGAATCTCAGTACTGGCCCCAGATTTTGTATCCCTGTTCCTCGTGGGACGTAATGCACTTCTCATACCTGTCATAAGCCACCTGGGTACGAAGCATATCGACGGTGCACTCCTGCCGGTCTCCTTCCGAATTCATCAGGATCGTGCGGGAATGCTTGGAGATAACAGAGGCACATCCAGACAACAACAATATGAAAAAGAGCAAGACGATTACACGATTCATTCTATCCCCTGGCAGGAGCTCATCGAAGTTGATGAAAATGGTTATCGAACTCCATTTTGGCCGAATTGGAAATAATTCCCAGAGACTTCAAAAGACTAATATTGACTCCAGATCGTATAGCCCTGCTCCTCAAGGGTGCGGATACACTCTTGGTATTTCTTATAGGCTTGTTCATTGCGAGCCATACCGACCTCGCAACCCTTTGTTTCTCCAGTCGACCGGTCCATTAACAGGGTTCTATGATGCTCTGCCTCGAAAGAGGCGCAGCCGACGATA
>CAJQNS010000101.1 GCA_905479735.1 uncultured Desulfofustis sp. | reverse complement strand
CATCGCCTTAAATGACCAGGAGGGATTCCTGCTCGCCACACTCACCGTTGGAGATATCTGGAAGCCTGATAAAAAAGAAGAGGCCGCTTTGGTCTACGGCACCGGGGACGGCTCTGCTCACCCGGGGGTCAGGCAGCTGCTCGAGCAGACCGAGTCCTGGTATATCGGCGGCAGTGTCGAGGGAGTCACCCTGCCGGTTCACTATGATTTTCTCCAGCTGCGATTGACACCGTCCGAGAGTGTCAGGCGTTTTACGATGAATGGCTGGCGGCGCGTGCTCGGTTTTCACACCGAACAATATCTGCATTGCGCCCACCGGGAAATGGTCCTGGATGCCGCTTCCAATATAGGCTCCTCCATTTTTCTGCAGCCCGTGGTCGGGCTTGATCATCCGGGTGACGTAGATTTTTATACACATATCTGTTGCTATCAGGTGTTTACCAGAAAATTTCCGCCCAACATGATCATGCTCGGTCTGTCGCCTTTTGCCTCCCGTCGGGCCGGACCGCGGGAAGCGCTGCTGCAGGCGATCATGCGTAAGAACTTCGGTTGCAGCCATTTCATGGTTTCTGAAGATCAGGCAGATCCCTTTGCCAGAGCCAATGGCACCTCTCTGTTTTATGAGCGGGGCGCCGCCCAACAGCTGGTCAGCGACTATGCGGACCGGACTGGCATAGAAATGGTCCCACAGCAGGATTGGGGCTACCATGAGTCGGAAAAGAAATATTTTCCTCTGTCAGAAGGTTCGGGCAGCCTCCAGAAGATTACCTCAACAGAACTGCACAAGCGGATGATGCAGGGAGAAAACGTACCCTCCTGGTTTGTCTGGCCTGATATGGTCACGGAACTGCAGCATGCCTTCCCGCCTAAATCGAAGCAGGGATTCACCGTTTTTCTCACCGGACTGTCCGGCTCGGGGAAATCGACCATCGCCAGGGTCCTGCTGGTCAAATTCATGGAGATGCGTAATCGACCGGTAACTTTGCTGGACGGCGACATTGTCCGAAAAAACCTGTCCTCGGAACTGACCTATTCACGGAAGCATCGTGATCTCAACGTCACTCGCATCGGCTTTGTTGCCAGTGAAATAACCAAAAACGGCGGGATCGCCATCTGCGCACCGATTGCCCCCTATGAGGAGTCGAGACAGGCCAATCGGGAGTTGATCAGCTGCTATGGCGGATATGTGGAAATATATGTGGCCACCCCTCTGGAGGTGTGTGAACAGCGAGATCGCAAGGGTCTCTATGCCAAGGCCCGAAGTGGTAAGATCAAGGGTGTAACCGGAGTCACCGATCCCTACATCGAGCCGGTCAATCCCGATATCGTGCTCGATACCAGCAGCATCACACCGCTTGAAGCCGTCCAGGAGATCCTGCTTTACCTGCAGAATCAGGGTTATCTCGCCTGATCTATGTTGATTGGTGCTGGTGTTTCTTAACCACGTAATACATCACCGGCACCGCCATTCGACTCACCAGCAATGAGGCGATTTCACCGAACATGAGCGAGATGGCCAGCCCCTGAAAGATGGGGTCGGCGAGGATGACCGAGGCCCCAATCACTACTGCCAGGGCAGTGAGCAACATAGGCCGGAAACGAACGGCCCCTGCCTCTACCACCGCCTGATCCAGCGGCAGTCCTTCCTTGATGCGGAGCTCGATAAAGTCGACCAGAATGATCGAGTTCCTTACTACGATGCCGGCTCCGGCCATAAAACCAATCATCGAGGTGGCGGTGAAAAAAGCGCCGAATGCCCAGTGGGCCGGAAGAATGCCGATCAGAGAGAAGGGGATGGCAGCCATCACCACCAGCGGAGTAATGTAGTTCTTGAACCAGCCGACCATCAGCATGTAGATGAGCACCAGTACCACGCAAAAAGCGAGGCCGAGATCACGGAAGACCTCCAGGGTTATATGCCACTCACCATCCCACTTCATTGACGGTTGGGTTTCATCGAATGGTTGAAAGAGATTGTAGATCTTCACCGAGCCGGTGGTGGACCCGAAGTCAGCCATATCTAGAGAATTGATCCTCTTGTTCATCTCGAGGATTGCATACACCGGACTTTCAACCACGTCTGCCACATCTCCGGTCACGTAGATCAGCGGTTTGAGGTTTTTTCGGTAAATAGGCTGTTCGACCTCGGTTTGAGAAATGTGTACCAGTTCTCTCAGCGGCACCAGCGGCGCCTTGGAAGAGAGTTCCGAGCGCACCGAAATATTGAGAAGTTCCTCTATTCGAGCGCTCTGCGACCGGGGTACTTCGACTACGATATCTATCGGTTCTTTGTCTCTGGGCTGGTGAAAGAGATCGATGGAGAGCCCGTCTACACCAATCTTAATGGTCCTGTTGATCTGCGATTCGGTAATGCCGCTCAGCGCCGCTTTCTCCTTGTCCACCGTGATCAAGGTCCTGGTTCTAGGAGTTTCACGGTACCAGTCGACATCGACGACCCCAGGACTTGAGGTCATTATTGATTTTACCTCTTCGGCCAAGGCCAAGCGATCCTGCTCAGTCGGTCCGTATATCTCTGCCACCAGCGTCTGCAGAACAGGAGGGCCAGGAGGCACCTCGGCGACTACCAGTGTGCCGCCGTAGTGTTCAGCTATCGCCGCCAATTGCGGTCTGACACGTTTGGCAATGTCGTGGCTCTTGAGTTTCCTGTGGTGCTTGGGCAGCAGGTTAACCTGAATATCAGCCACTGTGGGGCCGCTGCGCAGAAAATAGTGGCGCACCAAGCCGTTGAAGTTATAAGGTGAAGCCGTACCCACATAAACCTGATAATCGACCACATCCGGGTCTTCTTTTATTACCGCGGCCATTTCCAGCGCAACCCTTGAGGTCTGTTCCAGGGTGGTACCCTCGGGCATGTCAAGAATGACCTGAAATTCGCTCTTATTGTCAAACGGCAGCATTTTAACTTTGACATGGCCGAGGCCGACCATGGCCATCGAGCCCATCAGCAGGAGGGTGATGACGATGAAGAAGATTAACCTCCAGCCGCTGTGGGCGAGCAGCGGATCCATGATCTTGTGGTAGAGCCTGGTGAAAAAGTCGTCCGGTACCGCATCGTGATCATGACCTTTTCCACCGGTTTTGGCTTTGAGCAAGTGGGTAGCCGCCCAGGGAGTGACGGTGAAGGCGATGACGAGCGAAAAGAGCATGGCCGCTGAGGCCCCCACCGGAATGGGCCGCATGTAGGGGCCCATAAGGCCGCCGACAAAGGCCATAGGCAGAATCGCGGCGATTACCGCCAAGGTGGCTAGAATCGTCGGATTTCCAACCTCGCTGACGGCCTCTATCGCCACTTTCATGAGCGGTCGGCCCTGGTTTCCCGGCAGGTGCATGTGGCGGACGATGTTTTCGACCACCACTATGGCATCGTCTACCAGAATTCCTATGGAAAAAATCAAGGCGAACAGGGTGATCCTGTTCAGGGTATAGCCGTAGAGATAAAATACCAGAAGCGTTAGGGCCAGGGTCGACGGGATGGCAAGCATGACTACCAGCGACTCACGCCAGCCAAGAAACAAGAGAATCAGGATCGCTACACCAAAAACCGCGATACCCATGTGAAGCAGCAGTTCGTTGGATTTCTCTGAAGCGGTTTCGCCGTAATTTCGGGTGATGCTTATCTCTATGTCGGCGGGGACAGAGCTGCCCTTCAGCGTATCGACCTTTTTTAGGACATGCTCCACCACGGCCACCGCATTTGCCCCCGGGCGCTTCGCTATTGACAGGGTGACAGCAGCCTCGAGATCTTGTCTTTGCGGTGCTCCATAGAGGACGTAATGGGACGGTTCCTCAGAGCCGTCCAGGATATCGGCTACCTCCTCGAGATAAACGGGTTTCCCACCGTAGACGCCAACGACGATACTGCCTATTTCTTCGGCGCTGGTAAGAAAAGTACCGGTTTGAATCTCGATCTCGTTGTTGGTATTGACCAGGGAGCCGGAGTAACTCTGTCGGTTAGCCTGCTGAATGATGGGAATCAATTCGCTGATCGACAGATTCCTGGAGGCAAGCAGGATCGGGTCGAGGCGGATCCTGAGCTCACGTCTGGTGCCGCCGATCAGCTTGGTCTCGGCTACCTCGGGAATGTTTTTTATCACATCATCCAGTTGAGCGGCGACCCGCCGGAGCATGTACTGATCATAATTTTTCGAATGGAGGGTCAGGGCCAGGATCGGTACATCATCAATAGTGTGTGGTTTTATCAGTGGCGGGGAGACATTGTGGGGAATCCTGTCGAAGTTGGTTGCCAGCTTCTGATTGAGCCTGACAATTGCTGTTTCAAGATCGGCCCCCACATAGAAACGAACAACCAGCAAACTTTTTCCGGCCATCGAAGTGGAGTAGATATACTCGACATTGGGAAGTTCATAGAGCAGCTTTTCCATCGGGATGGTGACCTGCTCCTCTATCTCTTTGGGAGTGGCACCTTCCATGGCCACCATCACATCGATCATGGGTACTTTGATCTGGGGTTCTTCCTCTCGGGGCAGCAGGGTAATTGCCAGAAAACCGAGTAGAAGAGAGCCGATAATGGCCAGCGGGGTCAGTTTGGAATCGATGAAAAGACCGGCAAGTTTACCGGCGAATCCACTATGATCTATATCTTTCGTATCCATGGCTGGAGAAAATGGTGTGGCGTTGAGTGAACAATTATTTGACGGTAACTCTTCTGCCGTCGCTAAGCTCTCTGGTATCCGATACCACAACCCGGTCTCCGGCTGAGATACCAGACAAGACTTCGATTGAGTCGTCAACGACGAGTCCGGTCTTGACCAACTGCAAACGAGCCTTGCCGTTCTGCTCCACAAATACTCGTTCAAGCTGCCCGAAAGACTGTACTGAAATCCTTGGCACCATTATGGCGGTCCCCCGGCTGCCGAGCAGACTGACTCTGGCGAATTGTCCCGAGCGAATATTAGGCGAGGCTGGGATTCTCAGTTTGACCGGGGCGGTCCTTGAGGTGGGATTCGCAGTTGGGGCTATTTCGGTGATCGTACCTGAAACCTCGAGGCCCGCTGCCTCAATCTTCACCGGCAGAACATCGCCAATGGCCAGATTGAGGACCAGCGCCTCGGGTACGTCGGTAATTACTTGAAGACTGGTTGGATTTTCCAGTTCTAGCAGGGTTTTTCCAGGAGTTGCCAGATCGCCTACGTTGGCAATCTTATGGGTGATCACCCCGCTAAACGGTGCCTTGATCGTTGCATAGTTGAGCATGGTCAGCGCTTCCCGGTAAGCTGCCTGCGCTATTTGCTCGCTTTCCTCAAGGGTTTTTACCGATTCTGAGGTTGCCGCATTTTTTTTGAGCAGGTTCCGTTCCCGACTGAGATTGCGTTGGGCTTGCTCAAGTTGCGCTTGGGCCTGGGAGAGTTTTGCCTTGATCTCCTCGGCACTGATGACCACCAGGATGTCTCCAGAGCTGACCTTGGAGCCTAGCTTGACCGGCAACTCGGTGATGTTGCCACTTAATTTCGCGGCGATGGAGGCGCTCTGAGCAGCCTCGACGGTGGCCATAATTTCGATTTGGCGCAGCGGTTTGGATGCTTCGGCTGTGATCACTGTTACATCCAGCGGTGGCAGCTCCTCAGCCGCCTGCTTGAGGTCGTGCTGTTCAGATTTGCAGCTGGACAGCACCAACAGTGAGAGTAGTAGAGTCCAGAACAATAAATATGTTGATTTTCGGGATGCTGAAATCATTGTTGTCTCTCCAATAATTCTTCTGTGGTAGCCTGATATTGCTGATACCCCAGGGCCCGTCGAAGGTCGGCTGTGGCAATACGGTGGTTGACCCTGGCCGCCGATTGACGCACCAGCGTGTCAGTGAGTCTCACTTCGGTGTCCAGCACATCGGAAGAAAGGATGACCCCTTCCTTGAATCGTTCACGGCTGAGCTGGGCACTCTCCTGGGCGACCTCTACCATTTTATCGGTTACAGTCCGGCGCTCGATGGCCTGCTGATAATTCAGTTCAGCTTTCTCGACGTCAAGGGTAATGGCCAGTTTGAGTTTTTCGAGTTGTTCCGCAAGCGCCTGGTATTCGGCCTGCTTGCGCAGGACCTCGGCGTCATCTTTTCTACCATCCCAGAGGTTGTAGTTTAGTTTCACTCCGGCAATCCAGGAATCGCCCGAGCCGTCGTTGACCCAACCATAGTCATACTGATAGCTGGCAAAACCGTCGAAAGTAGGCAGATTGGCGCCCTTAGCTCTTCTCAGTTCAGACTCGGCCGCGCTGAGGGCAGCAGAAAGTTTGATAAGTTCGGGTCGTTCCTGGATGGCTTGCCTGTCCAGTGGCGGCAGCAGATTTTCATCTTCCAAAGCGATGGCAACTGTTCCAGATTCGAGACCGAGGAGGTTGAGAAATACCTTTTCGGAGAGTGCTTTCTGGTGCTGGGCAATGATCAAGTTCTCACTGGTCCGAGCTTTTTGTACTTCGAAATTGAGTAGTTCCGTTTTCAGCAGATCGCCGGCCTCGAAACGGGCTTTGGCAACTTGCAGGGAACTGTCGATGGCTTGAAGTTCTGCCTGCCGGGCTTCAAGCTGATCCTGGGCCTGTATGATGCGCTGAAAGGCTTTGACAATTTCGAAACCGAGCTGGTGTTCTACCTCTTTCAGTCCGGCCTGGCTGGCCTGGTAGCCTGAATCAGCGCTGTCAACCAAAGCCTGGTCTCTGCCGCCGTTGTAAAAGCGGTAGCTGAGTTCAGCCTTGAGATTAAGATCGTCGGTACGTCCGGGATCGTTGAAATCGATATCGTTGGAAAAGACTCCCTGATTCAAAATATTACCGAATGAATACATGGGGTTGTTGGTTTGACCGTAGGAGGCACTGAGATCGAGGTGGGGATGTTTTAGCAGCGCTTCAGCTTCCGCCTGGGAAGCTCGGGCTGAGGCAATACGTTGTAAGGCTATTCTGCTGTCGGGACTGTTCTTTAAACCGAAGATCACGGCCTCCCTCGACGTCCAGATAGCCGGTGGTTCGAGCGTTTCCGAAAGGGCACTGACGCTTAATGAGCAGCAGGTAAACAGCAAAAGCAGAACCCAAAACAGTCTATTCAATCCATATGATTTCAATGACATATCAAAATCCTTTTAAAAAAATGTAACGACAAGACCAGGTAGTTAATAAAAAACTTAAATAGATATAAGAAAATCTTCCGCGAATGTCAAAACATATATAATTATAGCTCACGAAAACATCTGAACAACAGAAAATCCCGGCTCCACAAAGAAAATTATGTTTGCACCAGAGTTCATGGTAGATTCATCAGTTCAGTTGAGGCCTGACAGATTGCAGAGACGAATTAATCGATGATAGTGCTACAACATCTCAAGAAACTGAACAAGCAGAACGGAAGAGGGGATCGATTGGGCTACAGCTGGCTGGTCGGCAGCTATCTCCTGGGCTATCTGTTGAAGCGGCCGCCGTTGATCAGATCGTTGGGAAGAAAAGGATACAGGAACCAGAGAAAGCTGCTCTATACCGCTTTGACGGGGGACTACGATCAGCTGAACGAAATTCCCCACCGTCTGGCCAGCTCTGAGCAATGGGATTTTGTCTGTCTCACCGACAATCCTGAACTTTCATCAGAGACCTGGAAGATCAAGCTTGCCGCCAATGCTGACGAGCTTGATCCGGTGCGCCTCTCAAGGCTATATAAGATTCAAAATCAGCTCGTGGATTCAGCCTACGATCTGAGTATCTACATCGATGCCAACCTCAGAATCAGGGGCGATCTCGACCTCTTTCTCACCCAGGCGTTGCCGCCGGACAGAAATTTGGGACTTCTTTTTCATCCCTTCCACTATTCTCTTGAGCAAGAAGTAGAGCTCTGCATTCGAACCGGCAGGGATGATCCCGAGCTCCTGAAAAAACAGTTTTTCCACTATAGAGAGATCGAGAAATTCAGTGATCCCTATCCCCACATAAACGCACGTTTACTGATTCGCCGGCCGGGCGATCCGCAGCTGCAGCAGCTGATGGAAACCTGGTTCAGCCAGTTGACCCGCTGGTCCCGGCGGGATCAGGTGAGTTTTAATTACAGCCTCTCACAGAATCCCGGGGTTTCACTCTGTTATATCCCCTATTGGCTGTTCAGGATCCACTTCCAGAATCTGGATCATCTTTGAAGTTATGGTCGGTGAAGTTTTGGTGGCGGAACATAAAGGTGGCAGCAGCAAGCGATCCCGCCGTCAACACAATGCCAAAGACGACGACTGCGTGGTCCAGCGAAGAGCGGCCGGCGAGATAACCGATGAGTGGACCCCCGATGGAGAAAAAAAGCCGGACTAAAAGGGACCTGATCGAAAGCACGGTGGCCCTGACGGCTGAATCGCAGTTTCGATTGATGAGCTCTCTATAAAGCGGAGTGGTGTAGCCCCTGACCAAGTAGAAAACGAAAAGCACTGACAGGGCCCCTGCCAAAGGAAGCAGGCCGATCAGAATAAAGCCGATGGGCAGCAGCGCCGATATCTGCACTGCTCTGCGGATTCCAATACGGCTTACCACCGTGGCGGAGGCGGCGGAAGTGAGTGCCACTGTGAGATTTAATAATACCCAGAGTGGGGTGATCTCTTTTTCACTGAATCCGTTTTCTACAAAGTAGATTTGGGCTGTCCAGGCCATGCAAAGGGTGGCGGTGCCGGCCACTGCACCAGAAAAAATCACACCACTCAGAGTCTTTTCTGTGAACAGCGCCTCTTTGCTGATCCGAAAAATTTCACCCAGTGAAGGGTGCGAAACAAGTTTTTTTCGCACGGGTTCGATCAGTAACAGGGATGCAGGCACACCTATTGCCGCGATTGCGGTCTGGGCAAAATAGACCGAACGATAACCAAGCCAGGCGGCCAGAAGACCGCCGAGGATAGCGGCACAGGTTTCTCCAAGATTTCCCAGCGCTGTTATTCTGCCTTCATAACGCAGGTAATAATGGTGTCTCGAGGTGGCAGCAAGGCTGTCGTAGAGTAGGGCTGAATCTGCTCCGGAAATCAAACTGCCGCCCACACCCAGGATCATTTCAGCCATCAGAAAGGTGCCGAAACTATGGGATACGGACAACAGGGCAAAACCTGCCGTACCCATTACTGAGCCCCAGATCAGGCAGGATCTGCGGCCGACGATATCGGCCAGATACCCAGATGGTATCTCGAAGAGCACCACACTGATCGAATAGCCAGCCTGGAGCAGAAATATTTGATAGGTCTCGAGACCGTTATCTTTATAAAAAAGGACGACCACAGGCATGATCAGCATCAGCCATTTGGAGAGCTTGATCAGGTATAGATAGTAGATATTTGCGAAAAGTGAACGCATGTCTGGGAGTCGGGGGCAGAGCGATTATAACTCGAGATCGGCAAGAACGTCGAGGAGCTCTTTTTCTATCCGACTTTCTGAAAAAAACTGTTGATATGTCTTGTGGGCTTGCTCGGCCAAGACAGAGAGCGTCGGGCCGTGGGAGATGAGAGAGCTCACCGCCCCGGCAAGAGCCTCAGGATTAGCCGGGGCCACCAGAACAAGTCCTGAGTTTTGATCGTTCTGCAGTTCTGGAGGATAGGCTTTTGAGACCCGAGTCACCACTGGCCGGCCGCAGGCCAGTGCCTGGTAGACCTTGTTGGGGATGACCCGGCCGGCCTTGGCTGAGTCTCCGAAAACTCCCAGCAGGACATCAGCTTGACCGATTCTCTCAGCTAATTGTTCGTAGGGCAGCCAGTTCTCGAAATGTACGTTGCTGACTTTTCCAGCCAGAGTTTCACAGCGGCTGCGAAGCGGTCCATCACCCAGAAGAGTCCAGCGGACTCCGGGTACCTGGCGGGCGGCCTCGATGATGTGTTGCGGGCCCTGTAGTTCGATAAAGCTGCCGAAAAACAAAACCTCGGGACTGGCGGTCAGCGGCCGGAGAGGTTGCTGCGTGAACAGCGCTTCTTCGGCGCCGACCGGAATCACATGGGTACGGTCAGCAGGTGCAGCCAGTTTGTCAACGTAGAAATTGGCGTGGAGTAAGGTATCGGCGATGACAATATCGGCGCGGCTGAAAAGCGAGCGTTCCCACTTCAGAAGCCGCCTGGCCCGAAAGTGATCAGCGGGGTACTTCGCTCTCTCCTGCACCACTTTGTCCCAGCTCGAGATCAGGGGATCGAAGACCAGTTTGACACCCAGCTTGTCAGCATAGCGTCGAGCGGAGTTGAAATCACGGTGCCTGAAACAGGGAACCCATATTGCATCAGCTGGCTGAGGCCTAAAAACCATCGATTCCAGCGATCCCAAAAGTGATGACCGGGGCCTGAAATCTTCCAGCCCGATATGATTGCGCTTGAGCAAAGTTCTGAGGATGCGGTTTCGGGAGTAACCCGGATCGAACCGTCCCCACCAGAGTAGTGAAGTTTTCATCTCAGCAGTTCGTTGACCGTCAAAAGTTGATGACCCAGGTGCTGGGTTATTCCATACTCCTTCCTTTGACTCAAGTGTGAGAAGACTGCCCCGTGCTGCCCAAAATCAGGTACCGCGGTCTGGCTGTCTGCTTCTGCACGGCTTACACGGCCTTGAAGGTGTCGAGTTCAACCAGTCTGGCATAATGTGCTTTCTTTTGCAGCAGTTCAGTATGCGTTCCCATTTCGACGATGGCTCCGTCTTTCATAACCACGATCCGATCGGCCCGTTTGATGGTTGACAATCTATGGGCAATAATAATTGAAGTTCGATCTTCAAGCCGATCTATGGCTGCCTCGAGAATTGACTCCGTTTCCGAATCGATGAAGGCGGTGGCCTCGTCAAGGATCAGCACGGCAGGGTCACGACAGAGTGCCCTGGCAAAAGCAAGCAGCTGTTTTTCACCGGTGGACAGCTCTCTGCCCCCATCACCGATCCTGGTATCGAGCCCGTGCTCAAGTTTGGCGATGAAAGGCGCCATGCCCGATCGAGCAAGTATAATTTCGACTTCGTCCCTGGAAATGCCGCTGTCCATGACAATATTTTTCAGCAGGGTGTCGTCGAGGATAAAGACATCCTGGAGGATCACACCGACTATGGTGCGGAGCTGGTTGAGGCTGAGATCCTTAACCTGACAGCCGTCAATCAAGATAGTACCCTTCTGGGGATCGTAAAACCTCAGCAGCAGACTGATAAGTGTGGATTTGCCTGAACCGGTAGGGCCGACAACGGCCACCGTCTCGCCGGCTGCTATATCCAGGTCAAGCTGTTTAATGACCGGCTCGTCGGGCTCGTAACCGAAGCCTACAGAAGAGAAGGTGATGGCTCCTCTCGCCTCAGCCAAGTGGTGGGGCACTTCAATCTCGGTAATCTGTCGTTTGGTGTCGAGCATGTCGAATATCCGTTCCGCCGATGCCAGAGCAGATTGGACGATGGAATATTTTTGAGCAAGTTCCCTCAGCGGCTGAAAAAACAGACGCATATAGGCAATATAGGCAATCAGCTCACCAATGCTCAAGTCGTTGCCCATAACCAGATGCCCCCCGTAGACCAGGATCATGGCTACTGCTAACCAGCTCATAAATTCGGTTAGCGGCATAAAGGCGGCGAAAAGCCGGATTTGCTTCAGGGTCCTGCTGAGGTACTCGTTGCTCAGCGCCTCGAATTTTTCGTGCCACAGGTGTTGTCGCCCAAACAACTGGATGATAGAAATGCCGGACACCGACTCCTGAACGAAGCTGTTTATTTTGGAGAGCTGGCTTCGAATGGCCCGAAATTTTTCCCTTGCCAGTCGTGAGAAAACAAGTGTCAGGACAAGGGCCAGTGGCACGAAGATGGACATCACCAGAGCCAGCTGCATATTGAGCAGATAGAGAACAACCAGAATGCCGATCAGGCGCAGAATGTCGTTGAACAGCGTAACCAGAACCGAGGTGAACATCTCGTACATGTTCTGGACGTCGTTGGTTAATCGGGTGACCAGTCTGCCGGTGGGCTGGCTGCTCAGAAAGCTGAGATCGAGGTCGAGTATGTGGCCGAAGAGCTGCTGCCGGATACGGTGCATCACCGACTGACCAACCCATTCGAGCAACACCGCCTGGGTGAAGGTGAGTATGAACCCGGTGGTGATCAGCAGGCAGATGACCCCACCGATTTTTGCCAGTCCTCCGTAGCGTTGATCAAGGGGGAGTTCAGTTGCCGTGATGTAAGCATCTATACCGGTTTTCATAAGGTATGGCAGGCTCAGTGCCGAGAAAGTGACACCGAGGGAGAGAAAAACCGCTAGGCTTATCGGCACTTTGAACCCTTCGCTCTTTTTGAGAATTCGATGCCAGAGCCTGAGATCAGAAAGGGAGGAATTCTGCCCCTTTTCCATGTAGCCGAAATTACGCATGGGACAGTCCCTGGTCTTCCTGCATCTGCTTCAGGTGCATGGCCTGGTAGAATGAATTTCTCTGCAGCAGAATATGGTGATCACCTTCGTCGATCAGTTGTCCCTCCTCAAGAATTAGAATTCGGTCGGTCATCGATAGCAGTTTGAGGCGATTGGAGACTATGAAGACTGTTTTGCCGCTGAAACGTCGCCGCAGGGCAGAAACAATATTGTTTTCGGTGGCCGTGTCGACGGCCGAGAGGCCGTCATCGACGACCAGTACAGGTCTGTCGTAAAGCAGAGCACGGGCCAGAGCAAGGCGCTGCCTTTGACCGCCGGAAAGGGTGACCCCCCGCTCCCCAACTATCGTATCGTAGCCATTGCTGAAACCGAGGATCTCCTCGTGTATGTCTGCATCCCGGGCGGCAGCAATGATTTTCTCAGAGGAGGGATCGTCAATGCCAAAACTGATATTGGCCCTGATCGTGTCGGAGAAAAGTATCGGCTCCTGACCGACATAAGCGATCTGGGATCTAAGCTGTTCGAAGGGGATCTCGTTGACATCAATTTCTCCATAGAACAACGTTTGGTAATCAACAGGGTAGAGGCGGATCAGGAGTTTACAGAGAGTGGTTTTTCCGCTGCCGGTTTTGCCGGCAATACCTATGATTCCTGATTCAACATCGAAGCAAATGTTCGAGAGCTGAGCAGTGGACGAGTCGGGATATGAAAAAGTAAGGTCTCTGGCCTTGAACCCCCCAGAGACCGGGAACTCCGCTTTATCGTCAGAAGTGTCTATCAAAATCGGCCTTGAGGTAACCAGTCCGTGAATTCGTCTCAGCGCCGTCACCCCGCGCTGGGTGAGGTTGGCTACCCAGCCCACCGCCATCATTGGCCAGATCAGCATTTGCAGGTAGGTGGTAAAGGCGGCAAAGTCGCCAATGGTGATGCTGTTATCGATTACCAGTCGGCCGCCATAGACAAGAACGATCAGTAAACCGAGGTTGCCGATCAAGGTGGAGGCTGGAAACAGAAGGCCGTGAATGAGCGCCACCCTGATGTTGGCATGTACGTAACGTCTACCGAGGCGGTCGAAATCTCCCACCTGGCTGTTCTCGTGAGTATAGGCTTTGATCAATCTCACAGAAACTACGGCTGATCTGGCAAATTCGGTCAGGTGGGCGAACTCCTCCTGCACATGGTTGAACCTGTGGTGCAGCTTGGCTGAGAGAATTCTGGTGGTCAGCGCCAGAAAAGGAAGAGGCAGGAGGGCATAGAGGGTGAGGGTGGGGTGGATGTGTACCATGAAGCCGATAGCGGCCACCGACAGCACCAGGGCGTCAACGGCGGCCACCATACCCATACCGCAGGCCATCTGGACAGCGGCCAGATCATTTGAGCCATGGGCCATGATATCGCCGGTAGAGCGGTTGGAAAAAAAATACTGATCCATGGCCAGAATGTGGGAGAAGATCCTGTTTCTCAGGGCTCGTTCAAGATAACGGGAAAAGCCAATGATCAGCATTCTCCAGATAAATCGAAGTACCACGACGGTCATGGCAATAGCCAGGATAGTAGAGGCAAGGATGATGAGTAGGGCCATCGTCGCCTCCTGAACAGCAAGTGAGTCAATGGCCCTTTTGACCAGAAGCGGGATACTGAGCTGCAGGAAATCGACGCTGATCAGAGCGACAAAACCGGCAAGCAGACGATACCGATGGGTGACAAACTGATCGGCAAGGAGTTGTCGCACAAGACCGATAAAGGAGACCGGGGAAGTCTCCGAATCGTTTTGTTCGATCCCCTTCTTTTCGTTTCTGTACTCCACCTGTTAGCTGTCCTGATAAGTTTTTTATGGTAAGCTGGAATTGTTGTCCGGCCCATTCTACTTAGTCGATGAATCAATAGCGAAAAATAATTGACTGGTCCAGCTATAATCAATCTACAGATACATTACCACAGGAGGAGCAATGAGATATCTTCTCGTCTTGCTAATCAGCTGTCTAATATTAATTTCCTGCTCTGAAGAAGAGGAAGAAGCCCGGACTGAATCTGCTATCGACCGAGCCACCAAGGAGGTGGCTACTACGGTGGTGGAGCGGATCAAAACACCGCTGGAAAAAGCAGAAGCGGTCAAGGAAATAGAAGAACAGAGAACTGACAGACTGGAAGAACAGGTGCAGTGAGCGGAGGCGCTGCTAGAGCCTCTGCAGCAGGATTTCTTGGATATCCGCTCTCGACAGTTCCACTGGATTGTTTTTGTTCGAGGCCGCATCGATCAAGTCGATCAACTCCTCTTGCTGGGCCCCAAAGTCAGACAATCGCGGAAGTTCGAGCAGGTCGATAATTCTTTGAATTTCTTCGATAAAGCAGGCGGCCTCATTTTGCACTTTAGATCGCCGATTTGAGAAGAGGCGTCCCAAACGGTTGTACTTATCGAGAAACGGCTGGTAGTTAAGATCTGATCGGGCCAACTCGTTCAACTTCTTCAGGGTGATTTCATTGCCTGCCCCCATCAGGGTGCCGCACACCACACCGTGGGGAATCGAGAATCTACTTCCCAATGCCGGTGCCAGGCCGTGAATGACTCCAAGCCCGGCGTTAGCCAGCACGATTCCTGAACAGAGCGCTGCATAGGCCATCTCACTTCGAGCGCCAAGATCGGTGCCATTCTTGTAGGCCTGGACCAGCGACCGCTGCACTGCTTCTATACCGCTCCAGGCGATGGCATCGGTAAAAGGGGACGACTGAGTCGAGAGAAACCCTTCGACAAGTTGGGTGAAGGCGTCCATCGAACAGGCGGCGGTTAGAGCCGGTGGACAAGTCAGCATGAGTTCAGGGTCAACCAAGGCGAAGTCGGGGACATAATGGGGGTGGCGCAATGATTTCTTGTAACCAGTGCGGCCTGGTTTGGTGATTACGGCGTTTGCCGAGGCCTCACTTCCAGTACCCGCCGTGGTAGGTATTGCCACAAAAGGAAGCTTTCTGCCGTCAGGCTCATGGCTGCCAACTCCTTCAAGAAATTGTTCGATCTTTTCCCCTGTCGGCAGCATCGCTGCTATCGCTTTGCCAGCATCGAGTACGCTGCCGCCGCCGATGGCGACGACACCATCAGGCTGGCCCTGATAGTAGGATGCGACAATATCGTCGATGACTTCCGGAGTCGGCTCAGCGGTGATACGGACATATTCGAGCTGCATTCCTGCCGTATGAAGTTTCTTTTCTGTTTTGGCCCAGCTGATTTGCCGCCCATTGAAGCCTTCTCCGGTTATAACCACTATCCTGGAACCGATAGATTCGGTGACCGAGGTCAGTTTGACAATACAGCCGGCACCAAAACTTATGGCTGGCAACGGCTTGATTGAGAAATAGGGATTCATTTTTCGATAATGGCTGGGTTGGTAAAAGCTGGCTTGGAGACAATGACTAGTATTTTAAATTACTAATAAAAATATATTGAAATAGTAATATTAATGACTATCTGTATAGCAGTCACAACAATAACATAAAATTCGAAGTTCACCACCAAAGCTGAGTCACTACCTCCTGTTGAGGTATAGCGTTATCTGGGATCAGAACAGCGGTGGGGGTGAACTTGATTACTTTACAGGAATTGAATCGGGTGCAGAAAGATTTTTATCACCTACTTGGTGTTCCGAGAAGCGCGTCTCAGGAGGAAATACAGCAGGCATTCAGGAAAGGTGCACGCACCTTTCATCCCGATGTGAGCAGCGAACCGAACTCGGGAGAGCGATTCAAACTCATTAATGAGGCCTACTCCGTGCTGTCTGACCCTGAGAAACGAATGCTTTATGACCGTTATGGTGAAAATTGGGAGCAGGCTGAGCAGTTTCATTCTGCCAGAGGTTCTCAAGATAGCTTCCGCCACCATGGTGGTTTCTACGGGGAGGGCAATCGAAACAGCCAGGGCAGCTACTTCTATCACGGTTCAGGAGCAGAAATGGGTCCTGATTATGAGGAGATACTCAGGGACCTGTTTGGCGACGGTTTCAGCCAGCAGGGACATTCATCTGCCTACCATCGATCTTCCGGGAGGTCTATCCATGCAGATTTGGATCTTACCCTTGCTGAATTGACCGGGTCCGGAACCAAGACAATATCGTACACCATTGACTCGTTGGCCAGCACCGGCCAAATCGAGCCACAGGCCAGGACCATAGAGGTAAAAATACCTCCAGGGGTTACCAATGGGTCGGTCATCCGCTTGAAAGGTCAGGGTGAACCAGGAATGGGAGACGGGTTGCCAGGTGATCTTCTGTTGAAGATACGAATCAAACCGGATAGCAGGTTCCAGGTGGACGGACACGATTTACTCGCAGAAACCCCTGTGACACCCTGGGAAGCGGCACTTGGAACAAAAATACAAATACAGACCCTGGATGGAGTCGTCAGGCTTAAAATTCCGTCCGGATCTCAGAGCGGCAGGCGATTTCGCCTAAAGGGAAAGGGTTTGCCCAAAAAGCAGGGCAGGGGTGATTTGTATGTGAAAGTGAAGATCGTCATACCTGAATCGCTGAGTGAAGAAGAAGAACGGCTTTTCAAAGAGCTGTCCCGTTCGTCCGAATTCAGTCCTCGCGGTGACAGCAGGATCACCGATTACTATGAGCAAGCCGCCTGAGCGTATAGCAAGGCAGCGAGCGCATGCATACCCCATACCCCGGGATAATCCACCCTAAGACTGGCCGACTGGCAGGAGTGCATTATAGTAACCGATATGCGGTCATCGACCGCTGTTACAGTTAAAAATTTATGGAGAATAATATGAAAACAGCTTTACTATTTCTCACTCTGGTTTTTTTGCTGCCGTTTTCTGGATTTGCCTCAGAGGTGAAAACCATAGATAAGGATGGATTGAAGGGGCTTCTTAGCTCTGACAACGTGGTTGTGCTTGACGTTCGAACCGGCAGCGACTGGAGCGCAAGTGATTTTAAAATCAAGGGTGCGGTTCGGGTTGAACCGGGAGAGGTTTCGTCCTGGGCCGGAAGCTACCCCAAAGATAAAACGTATGTCCTCTACTGTGCCTGAGCCAACGAGTCAACGAGTGCCCGGGTGGCACAACAACTGGTCTCGCTCGGTTTCCAAAACGTTCTCGCCCTGAAAGGCGGCTGGCGAGAGTGGTTCAATAACCGGTATCCTGTCGAAGACAAAGGCTGAATCCAGTTTCCCCTCAGCTTTTCGGCAATCGTATCCGTTCGTCTTTTTTCTTGTTTTTATTTGGACGATAGACAATCAAAGTTTTGCCGATCAACTGCACCAGCTGGCTTCGAGTCAGATCCGGAACCCGATCGGCCGCTTCATGTTTAGATATCTTATCGGTATTTATGAGCTTGATCTTTATCAGTTCGTGAGCGTCCAGGGCCTCTTCGACCGCCAATATAACCGTATCGCTGAGCCCCTCTTTGCCGATATAGACAACCGGGTTGAGGCTATGTCCGAGTTTTCTCAAAATTTTTTTCTGGGCGTTTGATAGCGCCTGTGGTTGTGATTTTTCCATAATATTGTCAGGCAGAAGAGAAGAGCTGTTTCAGCTCATTAGAGTTTTGATGATTTCGTATCCACCCACGTAGGTGCCGATAGCCGATCCTATTCCAGTCAGGATGAAGACCAGAAATACTCGAAGCAGTTTGTTGCGCCACCAGCCCAACAGTGTAGCCATGTCTTCACCGACTGTCTCGAATTCACGGACCACCGGAGGTCGGGTCATTACCTGAATAAAGGCTGTCACATAGCCGGCCCCGATAACCGGGGTCAGGCTTGTTATCGGGGCGGCGGCAAAGGCTCCGATAGTGGTGAGGGGATGAGCAAGGGCCAGTGCCGCTCCGATTGAAGCAGGTATGCCATTGGCCAGAATCCAGTAGACGATATTGTCGCCGGCGGTACTGAAGCCCTTTGACATGGCAATCAGTCCAATCGAGCCAAGGATTATGGCAGGAATAAGCCAGCCCAGGGTTTTCCAGACCCTTGACACAGGAGGTATAGTGGTGAGTTCGCCAAGCTCGGCGGATTGGTCGCTGAGCAGATGTTTCTTGATGCCTTCAAGGTGGCCGGCACCAACTATGGCAACCAGCCTTTGACCCGGAGTACGCTTTATCTGCTCTGCCATATAGACGTCGCGCTCGTCGATCAGAACTCTTTTCATAACAGGCAGTGAATCTCCCATTTCGGCCATCAACTCGGTCAGTACATCCTGTTTTTTCAGCTCCTCCAACTTCTCTTCATCTATTTCCTCGGAATCGAACATCCCGGCAATCAGGGAGCTCAACAGGTAAAACTTGCGAAACAGCGAGGTGGATTTCCAGGCCCTTCTGAGGGTAATCCTGATATCCCGATCACAGAGGCAGACGGGAATGCCAAGCCCTTCGGCTGTCCTGGATGCGGCTAGAAGCTCAGCTCCAGGTGTAACTCCGAGATTATCACCGAGCTTCTTCTGGTAGCTGGCCATCATTATCGAGACCATCAGGGTGGAGAGTTGCCGATTTTTAATCACCGTTTTAAGGTCCAGCTTCTGCCATCGATTTTCATCAGAGAGCGCCTGATGTCTCTTTTCATCTAGCTCGATGCAGACCTTGTCAGGTTTTTCCCTTTGGATCACCTCTTGGACCAGTTCCACCGATTGCTGTGAAACATGGGCAGTACCCACCAGTATAACGGACCTGCCCCCTTGCTCTATGAGTAGAACATCCGGAGGATAATCAGTGGCGAGTGGCAGGCTATCGTTTTCGGTTGGTAGTTCTGAGGAAGGACTAGGCATATAGAAATGACCGGCAGCGCAGAAGGACAGGTGCGTTTAATTGCGGAAAGGTTGTTATCAACAGGAACCAACGGAGGTTTCTCAGACATCCTTGAGCTTGAGCTTGCTGCCGGGATGGATAAGGTTCGATTTGAGGTTGTTCCAACGCTTGATTCGATCAGGAGAGGTATTGAATTTTCTCGAGATCGTCCAGAGTGAATCTCCTGATCTAACCATATACCAAGTATAAGGGTTCTGCTGATTGTTCTGGCTTACCAGTTGCTTTCTTGAGTCGGAAAGAACGAGCATTGACGATTCTTTTGCTGCAGTTGAGGGTGGCCTGAGTGATCGTGCTGTAGGACTTGTGCTGCTCATGTAGAGCGCAAGCTGCTGGCCTTCAGAAATTTTGTGCATATTAACAAGTCCGTTCCAGGCGACAATCAACTCGGCTGGTACCTGGTAGCGTCCGGAAATTTTGGATATCGTTTCTCCTCGTTTCACGGTATGTAGAATAAGGTCGTCCTGGGCAGCTATCCGGGCATCCATTCCCTCGGGGAGTATGCGGTAGGCAACATTCTGGTAGGGAATTCTTAACCTTGTTCCGGGCTTCAGATTTCTACTGGTAAGTGTGTTGACTTTGAGCAGGGTAGTGGTGTTGATATTATAGCGTCGACAGATCTTGGTGAGCGTTTCACCTTTTTTGACGATATGAGTTTTATATTCGGTCTGGACGACGCTGTGCAGTCGAGGAAGATTGCTCTGAGCCAGCATCTTCGTACCGCTTGGTATCTTAACCAGGTAGCGTTCCCTGTCCATCGGGGTTCTCGAGGTTCTTAACTCCTGATTGAGCAGTTTTATATCTGTCTGGTCACTATTTGTAAGTGTTGCCACAGCGGCCATACTGAGCCCCGGTCCGACCTCGATAGCCTCCCAGGTCAGCGGCTGCTCGTAGACGATATCGGTAAAGCCATACTTTTCCGGCTCCTTGGCGATCATGATAGCGGCGATCAATTTGGGGACGTATCGTTTGGTTTCCAAACGCAGGGATCGGCTCTGGGCAATTTTCCAGAAATCCCTTGATTTCGTCTTCTTGATCGCCTTGCGCAGGGTGCCGGGCCCGCCATTATAGGCGGCGACGGCGAGATACCAGTCGCCAAATTCGTCATAGAGGCATTTGAGGTAGGCAGCGGCAGCCTTGGTCGATTTCTCAGCATCCCTTCGTTCATCAACATATCGGCTGATGGAAAGACCGTAGTCCCGGCCGGTGCCGGACATGAATTGCCAGAGCCCCACTGCCTTGGCTTTAGAATAAGCGCGCTGATTGAAGCCGCTCTCAATCATGGCGAGATAGAGAAGGTCTTTGGGAATTCCCGACGCTTCCAACTCATTCAAGATGAGATCACTGTAACGACCCGAGCGGGCCAGCCAACGGCCGAAATATTTGCGCTGTTTACCCTGGAAGAGATCAAGGTACATTTCAACCTGGCGGTTAACGACCACCGGGAAGTCATAGAGCGGTTCCACTTTCTCCGGCTCAGTAGAGTCCTGCGATACTTCTGCCTGCGCTTGAGGATCTTCCCAGGCACCGGTTGAAGCCAATGCCTCAAGTTCCTGGTCCAGTGAGATTTCCGGTTCTAAAACAACGGGGTCCAGGTCCGGATCGGCTTCTTCAGGCTGCATATTCGAAGGAGGAAGATCAAGTCCGGAGGTCGAAAGCTGCTGCTTGGTGGTACAACCCGAACTAATGAACAGAAACGCCAGGAGTAAAATCAGTGCTGTAAAAGCCTGTATGCGAAAAAAAATAGTCGACAAGATGTTCGAATGCCTTAGTTATCTAGTTTACAATGCCAATGTTATGGAGTTAATTCCCGTCATCATCCGAATGCCAGTTGAGATATCGGTTATGACGAGGTACATTCTCCCTACTCTGAAAAAGGTCAAATTATACTATTTAAACCGGATGCCTTATTTTAGGCAAGTATTTTGATGAACGCAGACTACTGCAAAAGCGCTGTGCTCATCCATCGTAATGCTCGAAATGTTTTGTTTTTATAAATGATTAAGAAGATTTTTATAGCCCTTTTATTTTTCGTTATCCTGGCCGCGGTGGGTGCAGGAGCAGTGCTTTACTGGTTCGTTGTGCATGAGCCCGGGAATGAAATATCAGAAGAGCATATCCGCTCAATTCTGGGCCGCGAGAGTCCTGTGTTCTATAGCGATGGGGTTACCCCGTTGGGTGCCTTTTTCTCAGACGCACGACGTCAGTACGTCGATTATGAGGAAATTCCCGAGTCTTTTATCAATGCTCTGGTGGCAGCCGAGGACAATCGGTTTTTCAACCATTTCGGTTTTGATGTGCAAGGCATTGTTCGGGCCGCGATTAAAAACATTGAAGCTGGAAGGGTCGTACAGGGTGGTTCCACGTTGACTCAGCAGACTGCAAAAAATCTATTTAAGCGCAAGGATAGGTCCTACAAATCTAAATTCATCGAGCTGATCTATGCCCTGCGGCTCGAATACAATTACAGCAAAGAACAGATATTCGAATTTTACAGCAACCAGTTCTATGTGTACGGCAACGGTCATGGTTTAGGAGTTGCTGCCCGCTATTATTTCGATAAGAAACCGGAGGAACTGACACTGATCGAATCGGCCTACATTGCCGGCTCTGTCAAACGGCCTAACTATTACAACCCTTTTATCAAGAAAGAGCCGGAGACCATTGCCCTGGCCAAAGAACACGGAAGGCAGAGGGTGGCCTATGTGTTGAAGGCTATGCTCAATCTTGGAATGATTAGTGAACTCGACTATCAATACGCAAAAAATTCTGAAATTCCGTTTGCAAAAGGCAATGTCGGCTATGCGCTCGATTCTGTGATGGAGCTGGTCACCGATGCCGTCTCCTCCGACCGGGTACTGGAAGCCCTGAGTTTTCAAGGCATTGACAATATTACCACCTCCGGAATCCGGGTCATTACAACAGTCGACAAATACATACAGCACCAAACCCTTTACGGCTTGAGAAAGCAGCTCTCGCTTCTCGATGTCCGGCTGCGTGGTTACGAGCGCGAAGATGTACAGGCGGAATTGCAGCAGAACAAATACCGGGGGGACGGTGTCATCGCCGAGGGAAACTTTGTCTTTGGCACCATTGATAAGATCGAGACCCAGAACGACGAAATTCTTATAGGAGTGAAGACCGGTCTGGAAAACGGCAGGGGGCACATCGACCGCAAAGGATTGGAAGCGTTCGTCGATGCCCGGGTTAAGTTTCTGAAAAACCGCTGGAGCGAACCAGGTAAAGAGGACTTAGCCGATCTGCTCGAACAATTGAAAGAAGGTGACAGGATCTGGGTCAGCGTCAGAGAAATCGATGAATTCCTGGAACCGATCTTTGACTTGGAGCGGTTTCCGAAAGTGCAGGGTGGTGCTGTTGCAGTAAACAACGGCAGAGTGATTTCTATTGCCGGCGGTGTGGAAAATAGATTTTTCAACCGGGCCATGTACGCCAGGCGGACCATGGGGTCATCCTTCAAACCGTTCGTCTATGCGGCTGCCCTTCAACTCGGCTGGAATGCGGCCGATCTCCTGTCCAACAAACGTGATGTCTTTGTCTTTCAGAATCAGGCCTACTTCCCGAGACCGGATCACAAGATCGACAATGAACAGGTCTCCATGAGCTGGGCCGGAGTCCGTTCGGAGAATTTAGCTTCGGTCTGGCTGACCGCCCACCTCTGCGATCATCTGAGCCGTTCTCAATTTGAGGATGTCGCCAGCCAACTCGGTCTTGGGCCCCGGATGGTGGACGGCGAGCCAGAGCCCTATCGGCTATTCCGCTCAAGGATCAGGGACCGCTACGGCATTGTGATTACGGAGGATGTGCTGCGAAAAGCGTCTTTTCGTAAAACCGTGGCAGCTATTCAGCCTGATCTGGTGTTTGAGGGACTGGCCGACGAATATCAGGCCATGAGGGCGCTTCATTACGGACTTAATTTCAACCAGTTTCAGAAAGAGATAAACCAAGAACTTGCAGCCAAGGGGTTGCAGGAGTATGAGAAAAATGAGCTGTTTCTGAGAAAGAGGCTGCTGGCCAGAAATTTCCTGGCCCTGACCGAACTGAATGTTCGACTAAAAAATTACTTGGGACTGAACTCCTCTCGTCCATCTGGCCTGGATTCTGCCCGCACCCCGAGTACATCAGATAGTTTCTATCTTTATTTCGACCCTATCAACAAACAGTACTTGTTCGACTACCCCTCCCGTGTTCCAGAATATGCGCAGTTGGTAAGCCCCTGGCAGTTTCAGGCCCAATTACAACAGGGAGGCGCCTTCTCGAACAAAGAGCTGGTTGACTCCATCAGGCTGGCCAGCACCCTGTCGGTCAAAGGGTTTGAATTTCTTCAGCAGCAGGTCGAAAGGGAATACCAAAAAATGCGAAAACAGCTTCCCTACTCGATGGAAGTGCTCTTCGAGGTCGATGATTTTAGAACGCTCGTAGGCTTGAAATACCTTGTGGAATTTGGAAAATTTCTTGGCATCGAAAGTAAACTCGAGCCGATCCTGTCCTTTCCCCTCGGTTCAAATGTGGTGACCCTGGTCGAAACCGCGAGGGTATACGAAGCCCTGGTTTCCGGGAAGTTGACACTTTTCCAGGAGGAAAACGGCGACATCAATAATACCCTGGCCATCATCGACCGGATCGAGTCCGAGGATGGGGTAGTACTCTACCGCCCCGAAGGCCTTACCAGGCGAGCGGTCTCCGCCAAAACCTCGCTTGTCCTTGGCCACATACTTGAGAATACGGTGAAATTCGGTACTGGAAGATACGCCGACAGCCAGGTGAAACTGAAAGGACCGGAAGACAACGCTGAGGTATTTGATGAACTTAGTCTGTCGATTCCGCTGCTGGGCAAGACCGGGACCGCAAACAGCTATACCAATGCTTCGTTTTTCGGCTACTTACCGTCACCAAATAGTGATGGAGATGCAATGGTGATCGACAATGGTTTTGGCGTAGGTGTTTATGTCGGTTACGACGATAATAAGCCAATGCGGCGGGGATCCACCCGCATCACCGGTGCCGCAGGCGCGTTGCCGGCCTGGACCACGATTGTCAATGCCATCGTCAAGAGCCGGGAATACGACAAGGCGCTCGACCCTGTCGACCTGAGTTTTTACGGCCTGGCAATTGAACGAAACGATCTGGGCCAGAAAAATTTACTGGCCCTGAAAGACTACGGAGGACAGCTCAAACGGCCCCTGCAGGAGGCTGATCCGCGGGATCGATATGTACCGTCCATTATCACCTTTGGAATAGCAAATGGAGAAAAGGGATTCGGGCCGGCCCGCAGTTTTGCTCCATTCTGGCTCAACCAAACGCCCATAGTTCGAAACGGAGCCGAAAACTCGCCGCTGATGACCCCAGTTTCAGCCGCCGGGCAAGCTGTAGCTCAATGAAAATTATTATCAGCCGCCTGGTCTTCTAATGGGGTGGCCAGCCCTGAACCCTCCCGATAATTTGATTTTTTAACGACACCTTATTACTATCTGTCTCACGAGAGTCGGATAGTTTTAAAGTGTCAGAAAACATTTCCTGTTACAGAGATTATGAAAAAATATTACACCATTGCCGTTCTTCTTCTGGTTTTTATCATTGCAGGCTGTGGCCAGAAACGACTGCCGCCGCCTTATCCTCAAGCTCCAGATCCTGCCGAACCGGCGGCCACCGGCAAACCTATAGACAGCCCCTCACAGGATGAGGATGCTTCTCAACTCAAGCAAGGTCCGCAGCCTATGGCTACTCCCGATCTGGCCGACGCCGAATACGTATTTAAAGAGTCGGACCCGAAGTTGAGACCTCTGTCTGCTGGATTCGTCAATGACCGAATCAATATCTATCAGAAAAAGCTCGATCTCTGGAAGCAGGTAGATCAGCAATCGACCATAGCCAGCCTGGATGCAGAACAAACCCAGATTATGGTGAATTGTTTTCGGGATCTGCAGACGGTGTTGAATGGTTATCAGAATATGCACAGCCAGATATTTCAAAAAGGCGGTGATCCGGATCAACTTAACCTGGAGAACATTGTCGGTTTACAACGCCAGGATATTGCTTTTCTTGAGACCCCTTGTACCCAGCTGCTTGATACCGCCGGCATTGAAGAATCTGCGTTTATGGCTGAGAAGAGCGGCTCATTTTTCCCGGTCGAACGGCAGATCAATGAGCTTTATGAGGCGGGAGAATACGATCAGGTGGTGCGGGTTTGGGCCTCAATTCCTGCAGAGCAGAAGAGCGGGGTAAATAAAGCAACCGTTCTCGCTTATGCTGATGCTCTGCTCTACCTAGACCAACCAGCCCAAGCTGCCGAAGCTTACCAGCAGGTGGTCGATTCAATGTCAGCAGAGCCAAGCCTGGACGATGATCTGCTGTCGATGAGAAAACGTCTTGCCGATATGTATGCCGCTGCCGGCAACTTCTTCGCAGCCGAAGGCCAATATGACGAGCTTTTGAGAGATTACGACGATATCGGTAAATTCAATGACTGGGCCAAACTGCAGCTGTCAATGTTCGAAAGGAGTATGAAAGGCAGTCCCGAGTTGACCGATTACTCAGAGCTGTTGAGAGGATACCTCAGATTCATACCGGCCAAGGATGGGTATGGTATCGTCTATCAGGCAGAAAAGTTCCTTCAGCAATATCCCTATTCGCCTGTCTCACCCAATGTCGATATCATCAAGGATGAAGCGAGGGCAGCGGCGGATAGATGGTTTTCTGGAAATCTTGCGGAGGCGGATAAACTATCTCAAAACAAACAGTTAGAAGAAGCCATTACCTTGCTGCAAAGCCTTCCACAGGACAAGCTCAGTCCCGAAAACCTTCAGATATTAACAGAAAAGCTTGATGGTCTGGTGCTGGCCGAAGCGGTTGAGCGGGAGACAGTCAAAATAGAGAAGATGCAGGCTCTGCAATCGATTTGGAATGAAGGTGCCGCCCATTCCGAATCAGGTGATTACGATGCTGCCATAGCGGTGTTCAATCAACTGCTGGGAACAGAGTATGATGACAGGGCCCAGGAACAAATCGACGAATTATCTCTCACCGCCGCTAAAAATGAGCGACGCCGGGCAGCGGATCTCTTTGTTCGCTCAATGAAAACGGATGACCCAGAAAACAGAAAACAGCTTTTGGTAGAATCACGAGAGGTTCTCAAGGACATCCTCGGTAAATATCCCGATGTCGAAGTTGCCGATAAGGTTCGAGGCAATATTGGTACGGTGGAAAAAAAGATGAACGAACTCGACCCGATGCTGCTCCCCGAGCTTGAGGAGCAGGAACGGCAGCGAGAGCGACTGCAGGAAAATGAGATTGATGGATTCGATATCGAACCTTCAAGATCAATCACGCCTACGACCGAACCAGCAGCGCGGATGCTGCCTGTGCACACTCCTCAATCACGGCAATAATATTTGAAGGATCCAGGCCCAGGTGGAAGATATACCGGCTGCGCCGCCGGCTCCTCGCTCCTTTCTTGCCTGACTGGGCGCCCTGAACTTATGGCGCTATGTATGGTTGGGCAGCATCGACACCATTTCAAACCAGCCCAGCTGCAAGCACCCAATGAGCGGGTCTGTCCAGGGAAGGACTCATCCCCCAAAGTGCTGAGTGTCTGTAGTCATTATAATGTTTACATTTTGCTTTGTGGTTATTAAAAACATGAAAAGTTTGCTCTGTTGTGATTTAATGAGTCTTTGAAAACGGTAGTTCTGGTCGTCTTCTTGATTCTTAGATGGTGTATCTATGTTTATCGCTGACTATATGACTGCAGATCCACTTACCATTACTGCAGACGTCCTTGTCCCAGAGGCTCGTCGTCTGATTGATGATAATCATTTCAGGCACTTACCGGTGGTTGACGAAGAAAAAAAACTGATCGGCGTGGTTACCGACAGGGATCTCAGATCGGCCTATCCATCGACGGCCATCGATGACGAGACCTATGGAAAAATCTTTGCAACGGTGGCCGCCACAAAGATCGGCGATATCATGTCAACCAATTGTTCGTGCGTCAGCATCGAGGCCACCCTCGACGACGCCTTGATGGTGTTTGATCGGGACAAGGTTGGGGCCCTGCCGGTGGTAACCGAAGATGATGTAGTGATCGGTATCTTTTCGATGAGGGATCTCACCGCTGCTTATAAGAAGTTGTTTGGATCTGCAGAGGCAAGTTCGTCTCTAATCGCTGTTCTCGATGAGACCAAAAGCCACAACAGTCTTAGCAGGATTGCTTCTATCCTCGAGGAAAACGATGTGCAGTGCACCCGACTGATCAAGATTGGGCTGAAGAGTGGTTTTGACCGTATCTATATGCGGGTCGAATCTCTTAAAGTAGGTAATGTCCATAAACATCTGCAGGACAGCGGTTTCACCCTTCTCAAACCCTGACCAACCTGGATTAGGTCCGGCTCGCTGCATCTCCTGATTTTTCCTCATTTCTGTAAAGGAAGCCGATGAATTTGGATGTTTTTTTTACTCCCCGTTCGGTTGCGGTTGTCGGAGCCTCGCGCACGCCCGGCAAGGTTGGCCATGACGTTTTAGCCGATTTGCTTGCCTCCGGATTCAAGGGCGAAATTGTCGTAGTAAATCCTGAAACAGATACCATTCTCAACCTGCCCTGTTACCCCGATCTTCAATCTTACGGACGGCAGGTCGATCTAGCCGTTATCGTGGTACCGCGGGATAGGGTTCTCGATGCCATCAGAGAGAGCATAGACACTGGTGTGCAAGCAATTGTGGTCATTTCCGCCGGCTTTCGGGAGCTTGGAAAAGAAGGCTTTGAGATAGAAAAGAAAATGGTCGACATCTGCCGCCGAAGAGCTGTGCGGATGCTGGGCCCCAACTGTCTCGGCATTATCAATACTCATCATGATCTCAATGCCTCTTTTGCCGGTCGTTACCCGGAAAAGGGCTCCATTTCAATTCTTTCTCAATCCGGGGCGGTGTGTGCAGCCATGCTCGACCTGTGCAGCACCAGACACCTTGGAGTTGCCAAAATGATTTCCATCGGCAACAAGGCCGATATTAACGAGATCGATCTGCTCTCCTGGCTGGCCAAAGATGAACAGACTAAAGTCATCATCGGTTACCTTGAGGATATCAGCGCCGGTGAAGGGTTTGTTAAAGCGGCCGAAGCAGCAGCTGCGGCAAAACCGGTGGTGCTTATGAAATCGGGTGTCACTCCCACCGGGCTTAAAGCAGCGGCCTCCCATACCGGCGTCTTGGCGCCGTTGGACAGTGCCTACGGCGCCGCTTTCCGTAGATCGGGTGTGGTGCAGGCGGAAAATTTCGAGGCCCTTTTTGATTTTTCGGCTGCTCTGGCCCTGCAGCCGCTTCCCCGTGGCGACCGGGTGCTGATCATTACCAATGCCGGTGGGCCTGGGACCATGGCTGCCGATGCGGTCGAAAAAGCTGGGCTGCGGGTCGCCATACTCGACAACCGGACGATCACCCTGTTACGCGAAAAACTGCCCAGGGAATCGGCGGTCAACAATCCGATTGACGTACTTGGCGATGCCGATCCCCAGCGCTATGCGGCGGCAATTGAGTCGGCTCAGGCCGATGACTCGGTTGATGCCATCCTTTTGATCATGACCCCCCAGACTATGACCAGACCGGCCGAAACTGCTCTGGCGGTGGCTGCAGCGGTTGACGGGTCGAAGCCGGTACTGGCTTCTTTCATGGGAGGCAAAGATGTGCTGCCTGGACGAAATGAGCTATGCGCTGCCGGACTACCCGATTTTGACACTCCCGAACGGGCTGTGGCAGCTTTGAGAGCCATGCATCACTATTCACTATGGAAAAACCGGCCGCCTCGCCAGATTACCCATTTCAGGGTCAACAGGAGAAGGGTGGAACGAATCATCACCCGGCGATTGCGTACCGGCCGACACACGATAGGGGAAATCAAGGGCAAAGATATCCTCAGCGCCTACGGATTCAAAATACCCACCGGAAGTCTGGCGATTAACCAGGAAGAAGCTGTTGAAATTGCTGAACGCATCGGCTATCCGGTGGCTCTGAAAATCGCCTCTCCGAACATCATTCGCAAGAGTGATATGGGCGGAATTCAACTCAATCTTGCCAATAGCGAAGCCGTCGAGGATGCCTACGACCTGATGATGCTGAAAATCAGTAAAAGGGCGCCGGAAGCCCAGATCGACGGCATCTATGTCGAACAGATGATACCCCGGGGGTTGGAAGTAATACTGGGAATGAACCGCGATCCGCAATTCGGACCGATGCTGATGTTTGGTCTGGGCGGCATTTTTATTGAGGTTTTGAAAGATGTGGCCTTTCATCTTGCCCCGATTACTGAAGCCGAGGCAATTCAGATGCTGAAATCGACAAGATCCTACTCGATGCTTGAGAACCGAAGGGACAAGCATGGCGTCGACATCAACGCCATCGCCTCGGGATTGCAACGCATCAGTCAATTGGCCACCGATTTTCCCCAGATCACCGAAATTGACATAAATCCATTCATCGTCGGCGACGTGGGCAGCGAGCCGGTCGTTGCCGACGTGCATTTGACGTTGGCCAGAATTTAACCTAAGAAGAGCAATGGTTGAGTACGACAAAAACTGGCAGGAAACATATCGCGATATGATCATGTCGCCTAACAAGGCGCTGTCAGAAGTAAAGTCCGGTAATAGAGTGTTTTTGGGAACCGGCTGTGGAGAACCGATTGTTTTGGTCGATGCGCTGGTCAAAAAAGCAAATAAACTGGCCGATGTCGAAATCGTCGAATTGTTGACTAAGGGGGATGCGCCATATGGCGACCGAAAATATGCCGAAACCTTCAAGGTAAATTCATTTTTTATCGGACATAACGTTCGCGAGCTTTATCAAGAGGGGAGGGGCGACTACACCCCAGTCCTGATGTTTGACATCCCTTCCCTGCTTAGATCCGGAAGACTGCCGCTAGACGTTGCTCTTATCCAGGTAACCCCACCCGACAAGCGGGGGAAAATGAGCCTCGGAGTGTCGGTTGACATCGTCAAAAGTGCGGCCGAGAACGCCTCTCTGGTGATCGCCCAGGTTAATCCGAAGATGCCCTGGACCAGAGGGGATTCTCTGGTCGATGTGTACGATCTTGACATCCTGGTTCCTGCCGAAGCCGACCTGATCGAGAGAGTCATTGAAGAACCTCCTGAGATAACAAAAAAAATTGCTCAGCTTGTTGCCGCTCTCGTACCCGACGGTTCGACCATTCAACTTGGACTGGGAATTGTTCCCGGATATGGGAGGATTCCCATGGCGGTGGCCGCCCATCTCAAAAACAAACGCGATCTTGGCGTGCACACCGAATTGATCTCAGATGAAATCATGGAACTGGTCGAAGCAGGGGTTATCACCGGCAAATACAAGGTGGTGGATCGGTGTAAGGTGATCGGCAGTTTCTGTATGGGTACCCGGAAACTCTATGATTACATTGATGATAATCCCTCGTTTTCATTCCGACCCACTGATTACGTCAACGATGCCAACGTGATTGGTAAGCACAACAATATGATTACCATCAATATGGCTCTGGAGATCGATCTCACCGGCCAGGTATGCTCTGATAGCGAAGGCGGCAGCTTCTACTCGGGAATTGGGGGCCAGGTAGATTTCAATCGGGGAGCTGCGAGGTCAAGCGGTGGACGACCGATCATAGTCATGCCGTCGGTGACGACGTCTGGACAGTCAAGGATTCTGGCGCGGTTAAGTCCCGGTTCCGGAGTAGTGATTTCCCGGGGTACCGTTCACTATGTGGTCACCGAATACGGCAGTGCCTATCTGCACGGCAAATCTGTCCAGGATAGAACCCTTGCCCTGATCTCTATCGCTCATCCTCAGCACCGTCCGCAACTTCTCAAAGAGGCCATAGAAGCGAAATACATTCGAGAGGAGTTTGCCGATGTCGAAGGTAAGTTCGTGGTAGCCTCCCAGAGCCACATGAATGCCACGCACCTGCTCAAGGATGGTACGGAGATCACCTTCCGGCCCATTCACCCAACCGATGAACCGAGGATGAGAGATCTGCTCTACGACCTCTCCCAGGAGACCATCTATTACCGATTCATGAGTCACCAGGAGCGTTTCGGCCAGCGGCAGATCCAGAATTTCGTCTACATTGATCACCGTCAGGACGTTGCCATAGTAGGCATTTTGCCCGAAGTATATGGCGATGAGATCATCGCGGTGGGCAGATATTATCTCGACGAGCGCACCAACCGGGCCGAGGTCGCCTTTGTGGTGCGCGACGAATGGCAGAACAAGGGTTTGGGATCTTTTGTCTTCAAGCACCTGGTGAATATAGCTAAAGCCAACGGAATAACAGGGTTTACCGCCGAAGTTCTGAGAAACAACAATCGCATGCAGGCTATCTTCAATCACTCCGGACTCAATGTGACGAGCGCGATCGAAGAAGGTGTATATAGTTTTGTAATGGATTTTTGAAGCGCATAATCTTACTGCAATTTCCAAGGTAGAAGTATGGAAACAACCCAGACAGAATGTTCCCGGTGCGGAACCTGCTGCGCCAACGGCGGCCCGGCCTTGCATGTTCAAGACAAGCAGCTCATTGAGGGGGGAGCCATCCCTGTCTCCCACCTGATTACCATCAGAAAAAGAGAGATGGTTCATAACCCGGTAACCAACCGGTTTCAAAAGGTAAAAAACGAGCTGATCAAGATCAGCGGGGTGGGAAAAGAGTGGAGCTGTTTTTATTTCGATCCAGATCAGAAAGGCTGCACCATCTATGACCATAGACCCATGGCCTGCCAGGCTCTTGAGTGCTGGGATACTGAGGCTGTGGAACAGATTATAGAAAAGGATCTACTCAGCAGAGCCGATCTCATCAAAGATAATGACCCGCTCAGGCAGTATGTAATAGAACATGAAGCAAGCTTTCCGTGCCCTGATCTGGAAGCTATTCTCAAACAGGGAGTCACTGATCAGAGTATAGAATTGGAGGATGCCGCCAACCGCGAGGTTGCGTTTAGGACCGAGCTGGTGAGCAGACATGATCTGTCGCTGGGTGAGGAGCTGTTCTATTTCGGGAGACCGCTCTTTCACCTGCTGATATCGGTGGGTGCCCGCGTTCGAGAGTCCGAGGGGCGGCTGCTTGTCAACTGGCCTTCCAAAGAGTAAAAAAGAGTATCGGGGACACAAAATATATTGTGTCCCCGATAAAAGGTTGTCCCGAGAACAGAAGGGGATCAGCATCCCATAGGATGGCAACCCCCGCCTTCAAAATTTACGAATCGTTTTTTACCAGCTGATCCGTTCGAGTTCCTGACCTCTGGTCGAGATGGTAATCTGTTCGACCGGTACCGTTTTTGTTGCTTTTTCCAGAGCCCGCTTGATGATCACATTCATGGCTGAACAGCATGGCACCTCCATGATCAGGATGGAGATTGACTTTAGGTTGCAGGTATCGATGACTTCGGCGAATCGGTCGATGTAAGACTGGGCGTCATCGAATTTTGGGCAGCCCATCATCACCACCTTGCCTCCCAGATATTTTTCTTGAAATCCCGGTACTGAGACAGCGGTGCAGTCGGCTGCTACAAGTATGTCTGCTCCCTGCAGAAACGGCGCCTGGGGGGGAATCAGTCTGATCTGGATCGGCCAGTGGGTCAGAAGTGAATCGGTGGCTTTACCGATCGGCATGGGGGTCGGCTTGTTGGCACTGGCATACGGGGTTGCTGGTTCGAAGGTCTTGATATGGGTCGAGGCACAACCGCAGTCCATTTGGGGTTGCGGGGCTGACTCAGCCTTTTGCTTTTCAGCAAGGAACTGCTCTACTGCCTCTTCGTCGAATTCGTCCGCTTCTCGCTCTATAATCGTCAGTGCACCGGTAGGGCACGCTCCCAGGCAGGCGCCAAGTCCGTCGCAGAGCTTGTCGGCCACCAGTTTGGCTTTACCGTCGATGATTTCGAGGGATCCTTCGGCACAGTCGGGAACGCACTGGCCGCAACCGTCACAGAGTTCTTCGTCTATTTTGATAATTTTTCTTAACTGTTTCATGATAACCTCGCTGCTGGAATGATTGTTTATCTGGAAAACTGATTTTCCGTTGTTTCATACACATCGTACCAGAACCAGGATCAAATCCTTTGACCTGAGTCAATAGACGCATCTTTCTCTATTTTTTTCAAAAAATTTTCTAAAACCACGCTTCTGAGATAATCCGCGGTCCTCATTCTGTCTTCGGCTTCTCTCTGATAGACAGTCAGGGCTCGTCGAACAAGATCGAGACTTTCAAAAAGAGTCAGATTGGCCCCAATCTGGTCGGCAATTCGGGGTTTTCGACCGCCGTTTCCACCAAAAAAAACATTCCAGGTTTGGGTTGTGGCTGAGGCTGGAATAAAGCCTATGTCTCGTAGCCGCGGCATGGTGCAGCAGCGGGGACATCCGGAAACGGCAACTTTTATTCTGCCCGGCATGGGCTGAGGCAAATTTAGTGAGCCCAGTCTGTCGACCAGTTCACCGGTTTTGATGCAGCCGTTTTTGCATTCACCGCAATCGTTGCAGTTGAGTATCGAGCTGATACCGTTATTGGGTTGCGGTTTGAGAAGGGGCTGCAGGTAGCTTACGAAAGCAGCATATTGGGTATCGGCCAGTCCCGTTACCGCGATCTGTGATCCCGGGGTAAAACGAACCCTGTCGATTTTGAATTTATCGACAGCTGACCAGAGGATTTTAAGATCATCACTGGATAGCGAATCAAACCGATAACCATTAATGGTTATAAATTTTGGGAGTGAAGTAGGGGACATCAAAGCAGATGAGGCCGCCGCATCCTGAAGAGGCTGCAGCGGCCGGTTGGTCGTTAATTACTTCTGCGCAATCATTCAACTGCTAAGCAAGAATGGTCTGCAGGTCCTCCTGGGCAGTTTCGGCAATCGGTTTAATTGCGAAGTTTTCAACCAGTACGTTGAGCACGTTAGGAGTTATGAAAGCGGGTAGGGACGGTCCGAGGCGGATGTCCTGGATACCGAGGCTGAAGAGACTCAGCAGAATGACACAGGCCTTCTGTTCATACCATGACAGAATCATTGACAAGGGCAGGTCATTGACACCGCAATCAAATGCTTCGGCCAGAGCAGAGGCAATCTGGATGGCACTGTAGGCGTCGTTGCATTGTCCTACATCGAGTAATCTAGGGATGCCGCCGATGTCGCCGATTTTCTTGTCGAAAAACCGGAATTTGCCGCAGGCCAGGGTCAGGATGACCGTATCGGCCGGAGCCTGTTCAACGAAGTCGGTGTAGTAGTTGCGCCCGGGTTTGGCACCATCGCAGCCGCCGACCAGGAAGAAGTGCTTGATGGCACCTGCTTTTACCCCCTCGATTACCTTGTCGGCAACACCCATGACCGTATTGCGGCCAAATCCGGTGAGTACTTCACCCTTGTCTTCATCAGCCGCAAAACCGGGAAGAGCCAGGGCACGTTCGATCACCGGTGTGAAATCTTTGTCGTCACCGATGTGGCTGACATCAGGCCAGCCTACGAGACCGGTGGTGAAGACGTTGTCTTTATAAGTGTCGCGCGGTTTCTGGATACAGTTGGTGGTGAACAGAATGGAACCAGGAAACGCATCCATCTCTTTCTGCTGGTTCTGCCAGGCAGTTCCGTAGTGACCGTGAAAATGATCGTATTTTTTCAATTCTGGATAGGCGTGGCAGGGCAACATCTCGCCGTGGGTATAGATGTTAATACCTTTGCCCTGAGTCTGCTCAAGTAGCAACCCCAGATCTTTGAGATCGTGCCCGGTAACCAGAATTGCCTTACCCGCTTTGGCGCCAAGGGGCACAGGGGTGGGAACAGGATGGCCGTAGGTTCCAGTGTTGCCGGCATCGAGCAACTGCATGGCCCGGATGTTGACTTCTCCAATCTTCATCGCAGCTGCGACCAGATCATCGACACCTAGATCCTTTCGGGTCAGCACAGCAAGTAATTCGTTAACAGCTGCAAACACCTCGTCGTCAGACTGACCTAGAATGGCTGCATGGTCGGTATAGGCAGCCAGTCCTCTGATTCCATAGAGGGCAATCTGCTTCAGAGATCTGAGATCTTCGTTGTCATCAAGGTTGTTGATGAAATCAAGTTCTGCTCCCTGGGCCTCGAGGCCAGCAAGGTCAGGTGCCGGTATAAAGCTCAGGGCGGCTGCATCACTGGTAACTCTGCCACCGGCTGCTTCAACTCTTGCCTTTAAATCATTGCGCAGCTGAACGGTCTTTCTGATCCAGGCATCAAATCGGGCCGGATCGAAATCGACGTTGGTTAAACAGGCAAAGGTTGCCTCACAGATAAATCGGTCAACACCGTTGTCGACGATACCCTGCTTCCTTCCTTCAACGGCGACAATTGCCAGCCCTTGGGTTGCGTGGGTGAGCAGATCCTGCAATACTGCCACGTCTTCGCTCTTGCCACAGACACCGATCTTATCACAGCCGGTACCTTTTGCGGTTTGTTCACATTGATTGCAAAACATGGAGAATCCTCCTTTAAGAGTTTCTGATTTTAAAGCCGGGTTTGACTGCAACCCTGATTGTTGAGACCAACATAACCGGAGCAGCAGTATTTTCTTTGACCTAGGTCAAGACCATTTAAAAAGATGAAAAAAGCGGCAATCATTCCGAATAGTGCCACTGTTGAGACCCTCTCCCAAAGAGTCAGTGGCCGGGGTGCATTCCATTACAATGAGCATTGAAAACAGGAGGTCAACGAGGTGATTGAGCGATGCCGTTAAATTTTGACAAAAAAACAGTTTCGGTCAGTCAGATGGAATATTCCAGTGTTTGTCGGGTTCAGCGTCTCGCAGAGTGGGCAACCAGATGAAGAGTTGAAGCAGACGAAGGACTGGATTCTGAAAATCCTGAGGTGCAGGATTCGACGGTAAACCCTGCGGAATTGAATAGCTTGAACCAACCGGACCTGGAAATGGCGGCCAGCCGGAGATGATGTCGATAGTTCATGTCGGTCAGCTCGGGGTTGAAATGCCGAATTTTGTATCGCTCTTCCAGCAGCAGCACCTGCTGATCAGGATCGAATGATCTGATCGTTTCCTTGATGATTTTTCCCCCTTCGGGATTATCGAACAGGCAGAACTGCAGTACACGTTCTCCCGGTTCTGTCAATTGATCATCATCTGCGCAAAAGAGATGGACCAGCAGCAGCCCCGAAGGAACCAGCACTCTTCTAATCTCATTGAGGCAGCGGAGTATCTTTTCCAGATCGACCAGGAGATTGAGGGTATTTTGACCAATCAAAGCTGCTTCAAAACAAGGCTTAAAACCTAGTTCACACATATCCATCTGCACCAGACAGCACCCTGAAGAGGCTTGTGATAATGACAATGCCTTCAGGTCTATGTCGATGCCGGTAACTTTGAATCCCTGAAGCTGCAGATCGTTGGCAAGCAGGCCGGCACCGCACCCAAGTTCGAGTAGGCGGCTGCAGCGGCCCCGCAGTCTGGTCCTATAATAGCACTGCTCTGTGTAGAGCTCGTGACTGAGACGCTCGTAATGATAAAAGAGATGATGAAGATCGGAAGGCAGCGGATGAAATTGTTCCCGGGGTTCGTCTTCGTAGCCCGTGGGTTCAGCCGGATACATTATTCAATTGAGAGAATAACTGGAATGGGCTGGCAGCCGGACAACCATTGCTAGATTGAGGCGAAAGATCGTATCTGAGTTTAGTGAACAAACCCCCTATCCATGATGAATCCCGGATTGACCAGAGCTGGATCGATCTCAAGCTTGGCAGCGGTGAACATCCTGGCAACATCGAGATCGAAATGGACAAACCAGTCTCCGGGAACAGGCCAGCCTTTTTGAGGAGGGTGCCCATTTTCTTCACAATGCGGACAATAGACCTCACCGACAACCTCTCTGGGTATACCGTCACTGAATGACAGGGTAATAGTGTTTTCTCTGCAGCGACAAATAAACCGATGGGTAGCAATCGTAACCATAAAATTCAAATCTCCGTAATACTCAGCTCTTTGTTGGAGAGCAGAATTTTGCGGAGGCTTACCTTACTTCTGAGTCCTTTTTTTACTGTGCTTGAGCGGCGGCATAGGCCGAGGCGGCACATTCATTTTTGCCAAGATCAAGAACTTCTGCCGTTTCATCATCGACGACTTCCAGATTGGCGTTAACCAGCCGGATGGTCGCATATTCGGGCGGCTGGTCCCGCATATTCGATTTGATGAACTCGACGAAATTCTCTTCCTGGTCTATCGAGTAGATGGACTCGTTAATCTTCTTGATTTCCTTGAGCGGCCGGGCAAAGTTGAGTTCACTATTGGCCTCATCCCAGTTGATATAGTGGCCCGGAAGCACAGTGATCGCTTCATCCAATGATTTAATGTTGCCAATAGTCTTGAAAAGTACTCTGGACCATTCGTCAATCTTGCCACCCAGATCCGGCCTGCCAATGGATTTGATGAAGATGATGTCGCCCGATATCACATAGCGCCGGTCTATGACAAACATCGTGCTGCCTGGTGTATGCCCTGGGGAAAACAGTATTTGTACCGATGGCCCTTCAGGACTGAAGCCAAGTTGATCTCCGTCCTTGAGCTTCACATAATCGAGCTTGGCTCCATTGAAATCTTCACCATTTGCATAAATGCTCGCCCCTGTTTTTTCTGAGATCTGCCTGCTTCCAGCTATATAGTCTGCTTGCAGGTGGGTTTCGACGGTTTTGCTGATCGTACAACCCTTTTGGGCTGCAAAATCCAGGTAGAAATCGATATTTCTCGTGGCGTCGAACAAGATGATTTCCTTGTTGTAGATCAGTCCGTAGCTGCACGAACCTTTACCGGGACGGATGAACTGGTAGAGCTCGTAACCGGCAGCGGGGCTGAGAAGTTTTGGAACCAGCAGGTTGCCCCATGATTTGATTCCGCCGCTCAGATAGCCAACATCGGTAAACCCATGTTTTTCGAGGATCTCGGCGACGAATTTGGCTGAACCTTCCTTGGCACAGACGATGCGGATGCTGGTCGTTTTTTCCGGCATCTGCTCGATGCACTCATCTTCTATCTCCATGAAATCGAAATAGGATACGTTGAGCATCTCAATGGGATAGGGACCTTCGACTTTGAATCTGCCAAAATCTTTTTTATTGCGCACATCCAGGAGTACGAACTTGTCTTTGTTGACGATCCACTGGTAGAGTTCGCCGGCACTATACGGAAAGATTGCCATGGTTAATTCTCCTTGGTCTTGTTTGAGCCTCTTGTTAAAAGCGTTATATAAGTTTTACAGTAGATTATCCAGTTTTTTTGATATTCTAACTAGGTGCTTGTGCTCATCAGCCGCCATGGCCTGGTAGAAGGATTCGGTATCTTCCCCCTGGTGTTTCCTGGCCAGTCTGCTGTAAAGGTCAAAGGCCTGGGCCTCCAATTTCATCGCCAGTTGGAAGATTCTCTGTCGGCTGAAAAGTTGATCGCCGAAATAGGAGAGCATCTCTTCGACATCGATGCCGCCTTCAATGATCGTCGATTCGGAGTCAAAATAGACCTCGCCGAATTTCTTGCGTAGAAGTGTCATGTGGCCGTCTTCGAATTGAGAAAGCTTAATCAGAGTTTGCCGCTCTTCATCTGTCTCTACTTCGTCGGCGAGGACCAGATAGAAGTTTTTTAGTCCGGCTTCCATGGTAAAGGCCATTTCGTAAGCCGAATCGAAATCGTGATCAATAAAGAACTCTAGCCCAGCATCAACACCCCCTTCTACCTGCTCACCATTATAGGAGGTGATGCCGCCTTTCAGGTTGAGCACTTGGTCGAATCCGAGTCTGGTCAGAATCTGGCAGGCGGTCTTGCTGCGTACCCCGCTGCGGCAGTAGACAATGGTCTGTTTGTCGTCATCAAGTTCGGCTGCCCGGGCCGCCAGATCACCCAGGGGAATGAGCAGTGCGCCGGGAAGGTGTCCTTTGGCGTATTCTCCGGGTTGCCTGACATCGATCAGCTGGTACTGGTCAAAGTCTCGGGAGGAAACAATCTTTCTGGTCTGCGCACTGCTGATGGAATCGATCTTATCTCGAAAAAGACTATAATTTAGGACAGCAGTCATATCTTTAAACCTGATTGTTTATGAACCTCTCACTCATCTGCTCACATATGCAGGAGCGAGGCCTCTTTGGGGGTCAGTGAATAGCATTTTAAAAACAGTAGCTTAAATCGTTCCGGTTCGCGGTCGATCTGCTTTTTCGTTGCGGCGGAAAGCCAGTGGCTGTCGTCAACCAGGTTATAAAATACCGAGTCGATACCGATGAAGCCGTCCACAAAGTGGGCGATAATATGTAAAATCTTGCTCTGGTAGCCTTGGTTTAATCCTATCAGATCGTCCCGCTTCTCAAAGCCGGTGGCACCCAGCTCTTCGATGAACTTGTGCAGGGTCTGTCGGTTTCTTTTTAGCCCCAGATCGAGTTCTTGTCCAAATTTGGGGTCACTTCCACAAAGTATGTCCTCGTCAATGACAATATTGTCGTAGTGGACCAGCGAGGTACTCTCAAAATAATTGACCACTTGAGTCCTGCAAGTCTCAGGGCTTTCGCCCTCGCTGAGGACCATGTGTCTGGCTAGCAGTTCCATAGGGTAAAGAGCAGAGGCGACGATCAGCTTTCCTGCTGAAGCTTCCTCTCTCTGACTGCTTTGCCGATGATTCGTCCCATGGCAACGCACTCCTCAAGGTCATCGTCGGTGGGAACGTATTTGAAGCGAATACCTTCATGGACCAGTTCGAGCCTCATATCTTCAAGGGACTCGTTGAGCAGCTTTACACACTCGCCGCTCCAGCCGTAGGAGCCGAATGAGGCAGCGATCTTGTTCTGGGGCTTGAGGCCTCTCATATACATCAGAAAGCCAGCCATCCGGGGCAGCAGCCCATTGTTGAGAGTGGGGCTGCCAAGGACCAGTGCTCCGGCATCGAGTACTTTGGTCATTACATCGCTGCGATGGTGAACCTTGAGGTTGATCATCTCAGCGAAGACGCCTTCCTGCTCAATACCCCTGGAGATGGCTTTGGCCATCTTTTCGGTCGAGTGCCACATGGTGTCGTAAATGATCAGCGCCTTCTCGTCAAACATGTTTTTGCTCCACTCGCCATAAGCGGTGAGAATCTCACTGATATGTTTCCTGAAAATGACGCCGTGATCCGGTGCAATCATCTTTATGTCGAGGTTCAACTCGGCTACTTTGGCCAATAGCTTTCTGACCAGAGGGTTATAGAGATACAAAATATTGGCGTAATACTTAGCAGCTTGATCCATAACTACGGAAAGCGGTACCTGATCGTCGAATCGTTCGCTGGTGGCAAGATGCTGTCCAAAGGCATCGGATGCAAAGAGGATGCCGTCTTCCATTGCAAAAGTGAACATCGAATCAGGCCAGTGCAGCATCCTGGTTTCGAGGAAATAGAAGGTACGTTGGCCGATACTGAGCTGCTCGCCTGTTTTTACCACCTCGAAAGGCCAGTCCGGCCGGTGGAAATGTTCGAGAATGGCTTTTTCACCCATGGGAGAGCAGATCAGTTTCTCAGGTTTTACCGCCTCCATGACTTCTGCCAGCGCCCCTGCATGATCGAGCTCCACGTGATTTATGATCAGATAATCGATTTTTTCTGGATCGATGATCTCCCTGATCTGGTGCATCATATCCTGATAGTGGGAACGTTTTACCGTATCGATTAGAGTTATTTTTTCATCGATGATCAGAAATGCGTTATAGGTGGTTCCTGCAAGAGTTGAATATCCGTGAAAATCTCTCACATCCCAGTCGATGGCACCTACCCAGTGAATGCCTTTTGCCAGTTCCTTGTTGCTCATTTCTTCTCCGTCTGCTGATAGTAGTTGATCGATTATTACAAAGTAGTAGTTGTACAGGGTGAATATCTTTAAAAAAAGTCATCAAAACGTCAAACAACCAAATATAGCATATTCTAGCGACTTTTCAACGGCTCCTAACGATTAGTAGGGCGGTTACCCTGGCCACCCACAAATTGATTTATAATTGAGAATAATTATCCTTTGCAGGTAGGTTCGGCACTTTTTACTGCAATTTGCCGAATATTCAAAGCTATTTTGTAACGGACGCAAGGCTAACATTTATATCATGACAACCCCCAAGAGGCCGACCGTTGACCTAAGCAGTTGTTCAAAATGTGGAGGATGTATCGAAGTTGCTCCAGAGATTTTCAGGTTCTCTGAAAGCGTTGGCTATCTGGAGGTATGTGATCTAGACTACTACGATGCGGATAAAGTCGAAGAAGCTATGAAATTTTGCCCTGAAAACTGCATTTACTGGGAAGAGGAATAGGCTGGCTGGCCTGATGGCGAAGATGAATAGTTCCACCCTAAAAAAAGTTATCCTTCTTGGAGTGCTGGTCATCTTTGTCGGACTGTTCTTTTATTTCGATTTGAGCCGATTTCTAAGCCTCGACTACCTCAAAGAATCGCAGGTCCGTTTCCAACAACTCTACCAGCAGCATCATATTGCGGTGCTCGGCGCCTACATGCTGATCTACGTTGTCGTTACTGCCCTGTCTCTGCCTGGAGCCGCCGTCATGACCCTCGCCGGCGGCGGATTGTTCGGACTGGTCACCGGTACCATTGCGGTTTCCTTTGCTTCCACCATAGGGGCCACCTGCGCCTGCCTGGTATCCAGGTTTTTTCTCCGTGACTGGGTGCAGGGTAAGTTTGGTGAAAAACTGCACACCATAAACGAGGGTATAGAAAAAGAGGGTGCCTTTTATCTGTTTTCTCTGAGGTTGATACCGGTCTTTCCGTTTTTCATTATCAACCTTCTCATGGGCCTAACGACGATGCCGGTGCGCACCTATTTCTGGGTATCGCAACTCGGCATGTTGCCGGCAACCATCGTCTATGTGAATGCCGGCAATGAACTGGCCAAGATAGATTCACTCGGTGGCATAGTCTCGCCAAGCCTGATTGGTTCTTTTGCAGTGCTGGGTCTCTTTCCCATTACTGTAAAAAAACTGATGGAGAGATATCGGCGTTCTCGAATGAGCGATTGATAACTGACTGACATGGCTGCATTTGACTTCGACATAGGTGTGATTGGCGGCGGCGCCGCCGGTTTGACGGTGGCCTCAGGCTCTGCTCAGCTGGGTGCCAAAACGGTTCTTGTCGAGCAGGAAGAGCTATTGGGTGGCGACTGTTTGCATTTCGGATGTGTACCCAGCAAAACCCTGATCAAGAGTGCTTCTGTCTATCATCAACTGGGCCGTCAGGAAATATTCGGGTTACCGCCGGTAACCCCTCAGCCCGTCGATTTCAAAGCGGTCAGGGACAGGGTTCAACAGGTGGTCTCTACCATTCAGCATCACGATTCGGTCGAGCGTTTTAACGGACTGGGGGTTGCGGTAAAATTCGGGGCGGCATCGTTTCGCGATAACCATTTGGTTGATACCGGTACAGAAAAAATTACCGCCAGGAAATGGGTGGTCGCCACCGGCTCTTCGCCAGCTGCGCTTCCTTTACCCGGGCTTGCCGACATTGCCACACTGACCAACAGGGAGATCTTCCACCTCGACTACCTCCCCGAATCCTTGATCATCATAGGAGCCGGCCCCATCGGCATAGAGATGGCTCAGGCTTTCAGCAGGTTGGGCTCTAAAGTAACAGTTCTGCAGCGAAGTCCTCAGATTCTCTCCAGTGAAGACGCCGATCTTGCCGATGACTTAAAGAAGATCTTGGAGAATGAAGGCATTGAGTTCCATCTCGGCTGTACGATGCTATCTGCCGCTGAAGAAGGTGCAGAAAAAACGGTGGCGATACGCAATGGCGACGGCCAGGAAATAAAAGTCTGTGGATCAGATATTTTGGTTGCTGCCGGTCGCCGGGTAAACGTGGAGGGACTTGCCTTAGAAAATGGTGGCATCGATTTCGACCGCAAAGGAATAGTGGTTGATCGACGGCTCAGAACGAGTACGAAAAACATCTTTGCAGCGGGTGACGTGGTAGGCGGTTACCAGTTCACCCATGTCGCCGGTTACGAAGGTGGAATCGTGGTAACCAATGCGGTGATGGGCTTGCCGAGAAAAGTCAATTACCGGTGGATGCCGCACTGTACTTATTGTGATCCGGAACTGGGCGGTATGGGGTTGAACGAGAAACAGGCCCGGGAGCAAGGTCTTGACTACGACGTCTATGAAGAGAAGTTCAGCGACAACGATAGAGCCCAGGCGGAAGGGGAAACCTCGGGTAAAATCAAAGTCTTGCTAAATCCCAAAGGCAAGGTACTGGGTGTCAGACTACTCGGCTATCATGCCGGTGATCTGTTGGCTCAATGGGTGGGGCTGCTCAATGGCGGCGTCAAAATGTCGGTGGCAGCCGGCAGCGTTCTTCCCTATCCTACAATTGCTGAAATTAATAAACGGGTGATCGGCTCATACTTTTCGAAGAAAATATTCTCTGACAGGGTGCGTAAAATCCTGAAGTTTATCCACAATTACCGGGGCTGATCGTGGTCACTGAGTGGGCAAGAAAATTGGTTCATATTGCTAACCTGGTGTGGGCCGTGCTGGTCATCACCAGCACCTCGGCCAGCGCTGCATCTCTGCATAGTAGCTGGACGGAACTGCTCAGCAATCATGTCAAAGACGGGGTTGTGGATTACAGGGCTTTCAAAGATAATGAAGAACAACTCCAGCGCTACCTCGATTTACTGGCCATCACCGATCCGGAACAGCTGTCTGAGGCAGATCAACTCGCGTACTATATAAATGGCTACAACAGCTACACCGTAAAATTGATTCTCGATAATTTCAAAGACGGAAAACCACCTTCCTCGATCCGCCGGATCGGTGGGCTGTTTTCCAATCCCTGGAAGATATCCTTTGCCGTCCTCGATGGGAAAACCTACAGTCTTGACAATATAGAGCACGATATCATCAGGGTGCGCTTCAGCGAACCCCGTATCCATTTTGCCGTCAATTGCGCCTCAAAGAGTTGCCCTATCCTGATATCAGAAGCCTACGAAGGGGCAACAATTGATGCTCAGCTTGAAAAGAGTACCAGAGAGTTTCTCGAGAATCCCGCTCACAACTATCTGGATGGCGAAGCCCTCCACGTCAGCGCTATTTTCAAATGGTACAAGGAAGACTTCAACGATGGTCCCCTCTCTTTTTTCCTGGCCCATACCAGCCCGGCATATCAGCAATCCCTAAGAAACAAAGCGGAGCAAATCCGTATCAAATATCTGGATTATGACTGGTCCCTCAATGGCTCGACCAATTGACCCAGGCAGTCTGCGAACTGGAAGGGGAACATCCCTGATCCAAATTTTCTGCTGTGGGCTGGTTTTAATCTCTGCCTTGCTGTCACCGATCGTTGCCCTGGCGGTTGAAAAAATAGATATCAGCGGATTGGCCGCGGTTGAAAATAACAAGTTGCCTGAGCACTGGCAGCCGCTGACATTTCCCTCCATTGCTGCCGCAACCAGCTACGAAATCGTGGACGACACTGTCTACGGTCCAGTGATATTAGCTGAATCGTCCTCGGGAGCAGGGGGAATTGTCCGATCGATTTCGGTGGACCCTGAGAAATACCAGGTCTTGAACTGGAGCTGGAAGATAGAAAACACTTTGCCAGGCAGTTCCCTGGTAAGTAAAAGCGGAGATGATTTTCCGGTCAGGGTGATGATTTCCTTTGCAACCAATGATGCTGTTCTGAAAGGTTCACGGGGTAATATCCTTTGCTATGTCTGGGCCTCAGAGGAGTCGATCGACTCCATTGCGGTCAACCCCATACACAATCACATCATGACTGTGGTTGCTGCCAGCGGCGACACCCACAGTGGAACCTGGCTGGAGCTGTCAAGAAACATTGTCGATGACTATATACGGTCTTTTTCTGCGAAACCCGGCAGGATTACCGGAGTGGCCCTGATGACCGACAGCGACAATACCCGATCCGAAACGCGCGCCTGGTACGGGCCTGTCTGGCTGAGTAGTGTGAGTGATCCTATTCCATCAACCGAAATAGAGAGATAAAAGAGTTTCTCTGATCTAGTCCGAGATTAGGTGAAAATTGTATCCTGAGCTGGTATAAATACAATTTTTTCTCTAACTGCTGTCGACGGCACCAACGCCATTGTTTCCAGACTATAACCGTTCCATTCAAAGTGATGTCTGACAATCAGCCAAATTCTGTACTAGTGATCTACACCGACGGCGCCTGCAGCCCTAATCCCGGGCCTGGGGGCTGGGGGGCGGTTATCATAAGAAACGGTACCATCGTCTCTGAGCTGTCAGGTTTCGCGGAACATTCTACCAACAACCGTATGGAACTGACCGGGGCAGTCGAGGCGCTGAACTCAGTCAAGGATCCATGCAGGATCAAACTCTATACAGACTCCATCTACCTCAAAAACGGCATCACCGATTGGATCAATAAGTGGCAGCTTAATAACTGGCGAACTGCCGACCGTAAGGAGGTGAAGAATAGCGACCTCTGGCGCCAGCTGCTGGTCCAGGTCGAGCACCACCAAGTGAGCTGGCACTGGGTCAAGGGGCATTCAACCGACCCGTTCAACATCAGGGCTGATGAACTGGCAGTGGAGGCCAGAAAAGTAAGCAATCCGGAGGGTGCAACGACCACACCGGTGCAGCTGCATCCCGACAACATTCATCTGTTCACCGGGGTAACCTGTAAACACGCGACCGGGGTCGGTGGCTGGTCCGTTATTCTGAACTGGCGCCAGCATGTGCGGATACTCGGTGCCGGTGCCACCGGGATGTCAGCTAACCAGCTATATCTTGTCGCCTTGATAAACGGTCTGAATAGTTTGAAGAAAGAGTTGCCGGTCGATGTTCATACCCATTCCGGTTATCTCTACGATGGAGCAACCCAGTGGCTGAAGAACTGGAAGAATCGAAACTGGCGGACCAGAGAAGGTGGCGAGGTTTCAAATAAACAGCTCTGGCAGGAAGTAGATAAACTGCTGAGCCGCTACCAGGTTTCTTTTTACCTTGAGAATAAAGAAAACCCTCACTGCTTCCTCCAGGAGTCGAAAGAGCTGGCTCGTGAATTCGAGCAGGAATTCTCATGCAGATAGTTCACACTCCTTTTCAGCTTGAGAGTCCGTTCAGCCCGGCCGGCGACCAGCCGGAAGCCATTGACAGACTTGTTGAAGGTTTGGATCAGGGGCACCGGGATCAGATTCTTCTCGGGGTTACCGGTTCAGGCAAGACCTTTACCATGGCAGGCATCGTCGACCGGGTTCAGCGGCCAACGCTGGTCATCGCCCCCAACAAGATTCTAGCCGCCCAGCTTTTTTCCGAATTCAAGGAACTGTTTCCCAGCAATGCAGTTGAATATTTCGTATCCTACTATGATTATTACCAGCCGGAAGCTTATATTCCTCAATCTGATACCTACATAGAGAAGGATTCCTCGATCAATGACGCCATAGATAAGATGCGTCACTCCGCTACCAGGTCGTTGCTCACTCGGCGGGATGTGTTGATCGTGGCCTCCGTCTCCTGCATCTATGGTCTCGGCTCCCCAGAGGAATACAGCAACATGCATCTGTTTCTCAAATGCGGCGAAGAGGTAGCGCCTGAAGAGGTTCAGCGCCGTCTGGTATTCATGCAGTATGAGCGCAACGACTTCTCCTTTCATCGCTCAACTTTCCGGGTCAGAGGCGATGTGATAGATATCTTTCCCGCCCACGAGGAGGAGCGGGCAGTCAGGGTTGAATACTTCGGTGATACCATCGAATCAATAACCCTGATTGATTCACTCAGAGGAGTGGTGATTGCAGAGCTTGAAGAATACACAGTTTTTCCCGGATCGCATTTTGTTACTTCCAAAGAACGGATGCAAATTGCCCTGCGTACCATCAAGGAAGAGTTGAGCGCGCGTCTTGACCTGCTGGAACAGGAAAACAGACTGGTAGAGAGGCAGCGGCTGGAGCAGCGGACCATGTTTGATCTGGAAATGATGCAGGAACTCGGATACTGCAACGGCATAGAGAACTATTCCAGACACCTGACCGGTAAACCTCAGGGGATGCCGCCGCCCAACCTGCTGGATTATTTTCCCCAGGATTATCTGCTGTTCATCGATGAGAGCCATATCGGTGTCCCCCAACTCAACGGCATGTACAACGGCGACCGCTCACGTAAGCAGACCCTTGTCGAATTTGGCTTCCGGCTACCGTCGGCTCTGGACAATCGTCCGCTTCGATTCGAGGAGTTCGAGAAAAGGATCAATCAGATCGTCTATGTGTCGGCCACCCCAGGACCCTACGAAATCGAACAGGCCGGGGGTGAAATCGTTGAGCAGGTAATTCGTCCCACCGGTCTGGTGGATCCCATAATTGAAGTGAGACCGGCGGCCAGTCAGGTGGATGATCTGCTTCATGAAATAAGACTGAGAACAGAGCGCCATGAAGCAGTTCTCGTGACCACACTGACCAAGAGGATGGCCGAGGATCTAACCGATTATTACGAAAAGCTTGGCGTCAAGGTTCGCTATCTGCACTCCGATATAAAAACACTTGAGCGGGTGGAACTGGTGCGGGATTTAAGAAACGGGGAATATAACGTGCTGATCGGTATCAACCTGCTCAGAGAGGGACTAGATATTCCCGAAGTCTCCCTGGTTGCCGTGCTGGACGCCGACAAAGAAGGATTTTTAAGATCTGAGAGGTCCCTGATACAAACCTGCGGCAGGGCGGCTCGCAATGTGGCAGGGATGGTGATAATGTACGCTGATGACATCACCCGGTCCATGCAGCGCACTATTGACGAGACTAACCGAAGACGGTCGATTCAGCATCACTACAATCAAGAGCATGATATTACGCCGACAACGATAATTTCTCCGGTAAAAGATACAATCCATCAGTATCTTAAAGAGGCCGGATATGAATTTGACGATCCGGACAAAGCATCTCTATCCAGTACCGAAGAGCAAGTATTTTACGGGTCAATCTCCGAGTTGGAAAAAGAGATAGGAAAACTGGAGACAGATATGAACAGAGCCGCGTCTGAGTTAGCCTTCGAGGAAGCCGCCGTTTTAAGAGACAAGATCAAGGCGTTGAGAAAGCTGGAAATTGAAATCGGGTGAAGAGAAATCTTATCTATAAGGCATCGGTTATAGTTCTGCCTTTTCTCATATCAGTGCTGTTGCGGCTCTGGTTCGCGACCTGCAGGATAAAAGAACACGGTCTTGAGAACCGGCAGCAGGTTGTTAAAGGCAACAGTGTAATGGCATTATTCTGGCATTACTCTCTAGTATATGTGTTTTATCACCTCAGGAAGGACCGGGCGGCGGTGCTGGTCAGCGCCAGCGAAGACGGGGAGTACATTGCCAGGCTGGCACGCTGCCTCAACTTTGATACGGTGCGAGGATCAAGCAACAGAAGGGGACTGCTGGCCTTGAAAGAGCTGCTTGCCTATCTGGACAAAGGCGGTAATGTCGGCATGGTTGCCGATGGTTCTCAGGGGCCGGCTCTCGTGCTGCAGGCCGGTTCGATTCTGTTGGCCTCGAGGTCAGGTGCGCCAATTTTACCAGTCGCCTGGTCAGCTTCAAAATCATTTACCTTCAACTCCTGGGATCGAACCTGCCTACCAAAGCCATTTTCACGCATAGATTTCTTCTATGGGAAACCGGTGTCAATTCCAGCGGGAATTGATCGCCATCAAATTGAACATTACCGGGCCAGGTTAGAGGATGAATTGAATGATCTGTATAGAAGCGCCTGGGCCCACTACGGAAAAGAAAACCATTACGATGAGTGAGTCAACGGCTAGAGCGATCGTTGTTGCCGGCCTTTCCGGAGGGTCTGGCAAGAGTATCATATCGGTGGGCTTGACCGCAGCCTGGGTCAGAGCCGGCCGTAAGGTGGCACCGTTCAAAAAAGGACCTGACTATATCGATGCCGGCTGGCTGCAGAGTGCTGCCGGCCGTCCCTGTTATAACCTCGATCCTTTTCTCTTTTCAGTGGAAGCTGTAACGGCATCGTTTTGCAACCGGTCAGCCGGAGCGGATCTGGCGATTGTCGAAGGCAACCGGGGTCTGTTTGATGGTGTTACCGCCCGAGGAGGCTACTCTACGGCAGAACTGGCCCTGCAACTCGACCTGCCGGTGCTGCTGGTGGTCAACTGCACCAAAATGACCAGGACCGTGGCCGCCCTGGTTCAGGGCTGCATCACTTTTGAACCAAAACTAAAGCTGGCAGGGGTCATCCTCAACCAGGTGGCTACCCCCAGACAAGAGAAAATCATTACCGAGGCGGTCCAGCACTATACAGATACAAAGGTGCTTGGGGCGGTGCCACGGATGAAAACAGATATCTTTCCCATGCGTCATCTGGGAATGGTCCCTTATCAGGAATATGACGGTACCGGTGAGGCTCTCGAGATCCTGGCCGGGCTGGCGAGGGAACATATCGATATGGATGGTGTCGAGTCGGTTATGGGTATGGTGCAGGCTGCCCCAGCTTCGAATGAACCAGTGAAGAGAGGTGAGCAGCTGGCTACGCCAATAAAGATAGGGGTTATCCAGGACACAGCCTTTCAGTTTTATTATCCAGAAAACCTGGAGGCTCTTCAACGACACGGGGCCGAACTGGTCTCGATCAATGCCCTTGAGGACGAAAGGCTGCCGGAGCTTGATGGACTCTACATAGGTGGAGGGTTCCCAGAAACCAGTGCCGCAAGGTTGGCAGAAAACAGCAGTTTCCGGCAGTCGGTAAAAGCTGCCGCCGCTGCCGGGCTGCCAATTTATGCAGAATGTGGCGGGTTAATATATCTTGGCCGGGAAATCATCATTGACGACCGCCGCTACCCACTGGTTGGCATTTTTGATGTGGTTTTCGGTATGTCCAAAAAACCACAGGCCCACGGCTACTCAATATTCACAGCGGAGCGCGATAATCCGTTTTACCCCAAGGGATTCACCGCCAAAGGACATGAATTCAGGTACTCCACTATCGTGGAGTGGCATGGGCAGCGGCAAGATCTGGCCTTGAAAATGCAGAGGGGGACAGGATTCCTGCATGGTTATGACGGCTTGGTTTCCGGCAACGTTTTTGCCCTCTACACGCATCTGCACGCCGAAGGCACTCCCGAGTGGGCCCAACATTTTACCCGAAAATCTATTCAGTATAAAAACGATCGCCGCCTTGGCAGCTAATGGGTGGTTGTCTCCGTTGTTCCGAGAACTTTCAGCGATATTTTCTTCTGTTGACCCGGATCAGGCGCCGGATCCTGCCAATGGATAAACTGCGTGACAACCCGGATGAAGGCTCCCTGGTCATCTTTGCACTTGTCACAGACTGATTCGGCATGATCACGGTACATGATGACTTTTGATGCCGGTTCGCCATCTTTGGTAACTGCGGCCATCTTCCTGCAGCCGCAGTCGAGTCTGATGACAACCACGCCCACACCGTCCGGACTGCCTTCCAGAATGCCTTCGACCATGGCACGTTCGCGCATTTCAAGTTCCGGATCCAGCTTGTTCTTCTTCTTTTCTTTCTTCTTTGCCATCTGACCCCCGTGGGAAGAATTGCCTGATAAGTGTCATTTGGATCTAGAAGGTAATAATATTTAGCGGATGCGCAATAGCAGGCAGCCGAGACCGCTTCTGCTTGCACCCTTGAGCAAGTTAATCTATGCACCTGGAAATATGTATCTTTTAAAACTACTTCCCGGTCTGTTGGTAGCCAAATAAAATTGTTTTAAAATGACACGCTGTGGTATGGTGATTTTTCTTGACAAAAATATGGTCGTACATTAATTGGATATTTACACAAAACAGAGGTCTTTAAGGTTTCTATTTGAGTCACGCTAAGCATTTGTAATGTTTAGTTTATTTAATTCCTTTATGGAGGTGTGTAATGTTTGAAGTTGTTGTAGACAAAGACAAGTGTACTGGTGATGAAGAATGTGTAGCAGCATGTCCTGCTCAGGTATTTGAAATGGTAGACGGAAAAGCTGATCCGGTTGAAGCTGACGAGTGTCTCGGCTGTGAAACCTGCGTTGAAGTTTGTCCTGAAGGTGCAATCACCGTTACTGAGATGTAAGCTTATCTCAAGACGATTTTTTTCCTAAGCCCATCACCCTCTCTGGGTGATGGGCTTAACTTTTTTAAGCTGCGGGCAAGCAAATGTCCCACTGGTTAAGCAGATTTAAACCGGGAGTCTCACCACGGACGCATCTATTCTGTGCCTCGGTCCTGTGGACGGTCATCGGCCTTTTGCTCCTCTACCGGGGAATTGGCTATCTCGCCCAGGACAAACTCTTGCCTCTTACGATCGTAGGTATTATTCTCGGCAGTTTGAAATCTTATCTAATATTGAATAAGTCGGCCACGAAAGGGGTGGAGAGGATCAAGCGCTTTGGCGACAATACCTGTATTGGTGCAGTTTACTCCTGGAGGACCTGGTTACTGGTGCTGGCCATGATGCTGCTTGGTATCATTATCCGGATGAGTCCGGTACCGGCCGCACTGATCGGCACGGTCTGTATAGCGATAGGCTGGTCCCTGCTCTATTCGAGTCGTTACGGATGGCGGCAATGGGTTTATTGGAACAGATAAGGGTACTGCCATGACTTCTTTTAATAAGGTAATAGTAGATCCCGCTGCCCTGGCCCATAATTACCGCTACCTGCTTAGCAAAACAGCGCCCGGGGTAAGGTTGATGGCGATGGTCAAAAGTGACGCTTACGGTCACTCCATGACTCGGGTTGCCAACATTTTAGGCACCAGCGGTTGCACTCTCTTTGGTGTGGCTGAAGTGTCTGAGGGGGTGGCGCTTCGTGAAGCTGGATGCAGCGGAGAAATTTTCATTTTTTTGGGGTTCGATCACTTTGATGTCGACTATTTATTTACCCACAACCTGACCCCGGTCGTCTTTACTGTTGAAGATCTTGAGCGTATTTCGGAAACACAAAGGAAGAGAAACTCCGATCTCAATGTGTACCTCAAATTTGACTGTGGAATGAGCCGGCTCGGTTTTTCACCTGCGGATGGTGGTGAGGTTTTCGAGAGATGCAGGACCCTTGCCATAAGGCCCTGTGGAGTCATGAGCCATTTTCCCTGCAGTGACGATCGCCAATCTGGTAATTCTGAACTGGTGGCGGATACATTCTACAACATAGGTAGCCATTCTTCTTCTAACCAGCCGCTGGTCAGATCTATCTGTAATTCGGGCGGTCTGTTATATCAGCCCGGTTCCCATGGCGATATGGTAAGGATTGGTATCTCCCTCTATGGCTATTATCCTGACGGCCGTGAGGGGCGTGAGGATGTTTTCGACCAGGGATTGCGGCCGGTCATGAAATGCATAACCCGCATTATCCAGATCAGAACGGTTGGCGCCGGCACCGGTATCAGCTATGGCCACAGCTACGTAACAGAGCGGGAAACGAGGCTGGCCGTGCTGCCCATTGGTTACAGCGACGGCTATTTCAGGACCATGTCAAATAAAGCTGAAGTTCTGATTCAGGGGCGACGGGCACCGATCAGAGGTAGGATCTGCATGAACATGTGCATGGCTGATATCAGCACCATTGAAAACGTTGCGGTAGGTGACGAGGTTGTACTGCTGGGCAGCCAGGGAAATGAGACCATAGATGCCGACGAGATTGGCAGTTGGAGTGATACCATCAGTTACGAAGTACTGTGTGCTCTCGGCAACAATAACCATAGAGATTTTTTAATATGATTCGTACTCGGTTAAAAGAGATCGTAGACGACTGCTTTCGCGCCGGAGTGCGTGAAAACCAATGGTCGGATGCTGCTGCAGATAAATATACGGTAGAGGTTCCCAAGCATGAGAACCAGGGTGATTTCTCCACCAACATGGCCTTGGTTCTGGCTGGCATCGAAAAGAAAAATCCCCGTGAAATTGCCGCCCAGGTTGTAGAACGACTCAAAAATGTGCAGGAGCTTATCGAAAGAGTCGAGATAGCCGGACCCGGCTTTGTCAATGTGACCATAAAAGAATCGGTCTGGCAGCAACTGCTCAAAGAGATCGACGACCAGCAGGAATCGTATGGAAGGTCAGATTTCGGTGGAAACAGGCGGGTCATGGTCGAATTTGTCAGCGCCAATCCGACCGGACCACTGTCGATCGGCCATGGCCGCCAGGCGATCCTGGGTGATGGCATCGCCCGGCTGCTCGAAGCAACGGGCCACGATGTGTATAGGGAGTATTATTACAATGATGCCGGCAGGCAGATGCGGGTGCTTGGCGAATCTGTCCGAGCGCGCTACCTGGAGTTAATCGGCCGCGATCATGAGTTTCCCGAAGACGGATATCAGGGAGAGTACATCTACGATATCGCTAGGAAACTGGTCGAAACAGAAGATCAATCTCTGGCTGACTGTGAATCTGTTGATCCCTTCAAGCAGGCGGCCGAACGGACAATTTTCGAAGACATCTCCACCACCCTGAAGCGGATGGGTATCACCTTCGACAACTACTATAACGAACAGTCGCTTTACGAGAACGGACATGTGGATTCGGTGATCAAAGAGCTTACTGATAAGGGACTGGTGTACGAAAAGGATGGAGCCACCTGGTTCAAGACCACCGAACTCGGTCAGGAAAAAGACAGGGTAATTATCAAGAGCAGCGGTGAACCGACCTATCGGCTGCCGGACATAGCCTATCACCGAGAGAAATTTAGACGCAACTTCGACTGGCTGGTGGATATTTTCGGCTCAGATCATATCGCTACCGTGCCCGACGTGAGGGCCGGAGTGGAAGCGCTGGGTTATGATTCATCGAAAATCACCGTAGTACTGCACCAGTTCGTGACCCTGATGCGGGACGGCAAGCAGGTGAAAATGTCCACCCGAAAAGCCAACTTCATAACCGTAGATGAATTGCTTGACGAAGTGGGCGTCGATGCGGCCCGGTTCTTTTTCATGATGCGCAAACCAGACAGCCAGCTCGAATTCGATCTGGACCTGGCCACCAAGGAAAGTCAGGAAAACCCGGTCTATTATGTGCAGTACGCTCATGCCCGGGTTTGTTCAATTGTGCGCCAAGCTGTCGAAAAAGGAGTTGCGTTGCCGACAACAGCAGATGCCGATCTGTCTCTTTTAGTGGAACCCGAAGAAGTCGGGTTGCTCAAACAGATGGGATCGTTTCCGACCCTGATTGAAAGCTGTGCCATGGATCTCGAGCCCTACCGAGTGATATTTTATTTAATGGAACTTGCCGGCCTGTTCCACAGCTATTATAACAAGCACAAAGTTATTTCAGACGATAGTGCGCTCAGCAGAAGCCGACTGTGCCTGATAAGTGGCTTGCGAACCGTGTTTGGAAACGGATTGAAATTAGTGGGGCTGAGCGCACCCGAAAAGATGTGAAATGGCAACCCGGAAGAAAAGGCAGAAAACCAAGGTAAAATTCGAACTGTCCCGCAGCGGTATCGGGTCGATTGGAATTGTCTGCTTTTGTATATTTCTGTGGATGTTCATCTTTGGGGTGTGGGCTGGTCAAAGCCTGTTGAAACCTTCTGATCCTGTAGTCACCGGGTTTAAAGCCGGGTCTGTTCAGCAGGAACAACCCGTGATTCATCTGGAAGAGAAAAAAAAGATAAAGCCTTAGGTTTGCTCGGGCGGTCAATAGAATATTGGGCAACGATGATACGAAAAGCTCGAATGGATGATGTGCGGCAGATCCACGGCCTATTGCAGGAATACGCTGATAAGAAATTGCTCTTGGGGCGCTCGATCAGTTCTCTTTATGACCATTTACGGGATTTTTCGGTCTGGGATGAGGACGGTAAAACCATAGCTGGAGTCTGTTCTCTGCATATCTGCTGGGATAATCTTGCCGAGGTACGTTCACTGGCGGTGCTGGAAGGTGGCCAGGGCCGGGGTGTCGGCTCCAGCCTCGTCAAGACCTGTCTCACTGAGGCGGCGGAATATGGCATTTCCAGGGTATTCACCCTGACTTATCAGCCCGGATTTTTCAGGAAGCTGGGGTTCGAGGATATCGACAAACGTGAACTGCCTCACAAAATCTGGTCTGACTGTATCCATTGTGCAATGTTTCCTGACTGTGACGAAGAAGCATTAATGTTTCAAGTTCCACAATCCGCCGTCTAGGAGCCACTGTTCTCTGGCTCCTGATCTGCCAGTGATCATTGCGAAAATGATGGATCGTGTTTACTATGCCGGTCGTCATTGCCCTTTTTTTCAATACTCAACTATCCGGTTACGATGATAGGATCAATACTTACAAAAGTTTTCGGTAGCAAGAACGAGCGTGTCCTCAAAGATATCCAGCCGCTGGTAACCCAGATCAACGAGTTGGAATCTCAGATAGAACATCTGGATGACTCTGCTTTGGCAGCAAAAACTGCAGAATTCCGCCAGCGGGTTGAAAAGGGAGAATCACTCGAAGACCTTCTGCCGGAGACTTTTGCGGTGATCCGCGAGGCATCTAAACGTGTTCTCGGGGAACGGCACTTCGATGTTCAGCTTTTGGGTGGAGTAGTATTGCATCGCGGCTGCATCGCCGAAATGAAAACCGGTGAGGGAAAAACCCTGACCTCCACTTTACCGGTGTATCTGAACAGCCTGACCGGTGAAGGTGTCCATGTGGTCACCGTAAACGACTATCTGGCGACCCGCGATGCCGAGTGGATGGGACAGGTCTATCGATTCCTGGGTATGAGCGCCGGTCGAATCGTGCATGATATGAACGATGCCGAACGGAGAGAAGCCTATCGAGCCGATGTAACCTACGGCACCAACAACGAGTTTGGTTTCGACTACCTCCGTGACAATATGAAGTTTACTCTGGAAGAATTCTGCCAGCGTGGCTTTAATTACGCTATTGTAGATGAGGTTGACTCGATTCTCATAGACGAAGCGAGAACTCCGCTGATTATTTCCGGCCCGGCTGACGCTTCCACCGATTTATACAAGAACGTCAACCGGATCATGAGAAATTTCAAGCGCGACGAGCACTATCTGGTGGATGAAAAAGGTCGTCAGGTATCGCTGAACGAGGAGGGTATTGCCCTGGGTGAGGATCTTCTCAAGATCGACAACCTCTACGATCCGCGCAATATTGAATATCTTCACCATTTGAACCAGTCATTGAAGGCCCACGTCCTGTTCAAAAAGGACGTGGACTATATAGTTAAGAACGGCCAGGTGGTGATCGTCGATGAGTTCACCGGTCGAACCATGGAGGGTCGGCGCTACAGCGACGGTCTGCATCAGGCGCTGGAAGCCAAGGAAAAAGTCAAGATTGAGAGGGAGAATCAGACGCTTGCCTCGATCACCTTTCAGAATTATTTCCGTATGTACGACAAGCTGGCCGGAATGACCGGTACCGCTGATACCGAGGCCCCCGAGTTCAAGAAAATCTACGATCTCGATGTGGTTGTGCTGCCAACCCATATGGACATGGTCCGTAAGGATTTTGCCGACGTCATATATAAAAATGAGAAAGCCAAATACCGGGCGGTCGCCAATGAGATAAAAGAAATGCACGAGAATGGCCAGCCGGTGCTGGTGGGAACAATATCCATCGATGTCTCGGAAAAGATTTCCCAGATGCTGAAGAAGCAGAAAATTCCCCACGAAGTGCTCAACGCCAAGCACCACGAGCGGGAAGCCGAGATCATCGCCGATGCCGGCCAGTCCGGCAAGGTTACCATTGCCACCAACATGGCCGGAAGGGGAACCGACATCAAATTGGGCGAAGGTGTAGTTGAGGCCGGTGGTCTGCATATTCTCGGCACCTCACGCCATGAATCACGGCGCATCGACAATCAGTTGAGAGGCCGCTCTGGACGTCAGGGAGATCCAGGTTCGTCGCGCTTCTATCTCTCCCTGGAAGACGATCTACTGCGCATTTTCGGTTCGGGAAAAATTTCCGGTATCATGGATAAGCTTGGCATGGAAGAGGACGATCCCATCGAGCATAACATGATCACCCGGGCTATCGAAAATGCCCAGCGCAAGGTAGAGGGGCATCATTTTGATATTCGTAAGCATCTGCTCGAATATGACGATGTAATGAACAAACAGCGCGAGGTGATTTATCAGCAGAGGCGCGAGGTTCTGGAAGGAGACAACCTGCAGCAGGCACTTCAGGAAATGACCGAGGACCTGATAGCAGGCATCGTCGGTGAAGTTGTTCAGGAAAAAATTGATGCCAAGGAGTGGGATTGGGAATACTGCGAGCAGCAGGTTACTGATATTTTCGGTTTAAAACCCGAATGGAGTGAAGAGCAGAAGAGCGAATTCGATGCAGAACTCCTGCAGCAGGCGATAGCGGAGATAGCCGAACAGGCTCGCCTGGCTCAGGAGGAATCCAACGGGGTCGAGAACCAGCGGCAAATCGAGCGAATCATTCTGCTGCAGATCGTCGACAGCCACTGGAAAGAGCATCTGCTCAGTATGGATCATCTCAAAGAAGGTATAGGGCTGAGAGGTTACGGTCAGAAAAATCCTCTGAACGAATACAAGAAGGAAGCCTTCGATCTTTTCATGACTATGATCGAAGCGGTCAAGCTGCAGACTATCAAAACCCTGATGCGTGTTCGCCTTGTTCAGGAAGAAGAAGTGGAAAGGTTGGAAGAAGAGAGGCGTCAGCGTCAGGAGCAGGAGATGCAGATGAATAAGGGGGCCGCCGGTGAAGAGGGCAAACCGCAGGAGCCTGTCAAAAGAGATGGAGATAAAATCGGTCGCAACGCTCCCTGTCCTTGCGGCTCGGGTAAAAAGTACAAGAAGTGCTGTGGTAAATTGACTTGAACAGGAGCACGACATCCAGGGCAACATTCCAACTGCTGAGCGCCGCCGCCCAAAGGCTTCGAGGCGCAGTCATGGATCTGCTCCCGATTGTCGTGGTTATTGTCTTTTTCCAGGTGGCGGTCATCAAACAGCCACTTCCGGCGATTGCGGACATCCTTTTTGGTTTTGCGCTTGTGGTGGTCGGTCTGAGTTTTTTCATCCAGGGCCTGGAGACCGGCCTGTTTCCCATAGGCGAGACTCTAGCCGATGCCCTGGCCCGAAAGGGCTCAATTATCTGGCTGCTGCTCTTTTCTTTCGGACTCGGTTTTACCACCACCATTGCTGAGCCGTCTCTTATCGCCGTCGCCGACAAATCTGCTGCCATCGCTGCAGCCTCCAATCTGATCGATCCCGCCCAAGATTCGCTTGACTCCTACAGCAACGGACTGAGGATCTCCGTTGCCGTCTCCGTCGGCCTGGCCGTTGTTGTCGGCGTCTTCAGGATATTGAAAGGAATACCTCTCCACTACCTGATAATTGGCGGCTACTGCTGTGTCATGGCTATAACCCCATTTGCCCCCAGGGAGATCATCGGCATCGCCTATGATGCAGGGGGCGTCACCACCTCAACGGTAACAGTGCCTTTGGTGACGGCTTTGGGTGTTGGTTTGGCCACCATTATCAGGGGACGTAATCCCCTTATCGATGGCTTTGGCCTGATCGCCTTTGCCAGTCTTTTTCCGATGATTTTTGTGATGGCCTACGGCATCATCATCTACCACTGAGACGAATGTGAAATTCTTCTACGAGTTTCTTCAGGTATTTCTGACCACACTCGGCGACGTGGCGCCGATCGTCTGCCTGATCGTTTTTTTTCAAATTGTAGTTCTGAGAAGATCGATTCCCCGTTTGAGAAGCGTCTTAATTGGTGTCGCCCATGTGATCCTCGGGCTCACTCTGTTTCTTATCGGCCTTGAAAAAGCACTCTTTCCAGTGGGTGAAGCGATGGCCAGGCAACTTTCAGACCCGGATTTCATTGTCGGAATCGGTGTTGAGTATCTGACGGCCGACTGGAAAGAATATGGCTGGGTATATCTTTTCGGAGCGGCTATCGGTTTTGCCACGACCATTGCCGAACCGTCCCTCATGGCAGTTGCCTATAAGGCCAACGAGGTATCTGCTGGCACGATAAATAAGTGGGGGCTGCGTTTGGTTGTGGCCGTCGGTGTGGCTCTCGGGATCGGACTGGGGTGTTTTAGGATTGTCACAGGGACGCCGCTTTATCTCTACATTTTGGCAGGATATGCGGTGGTGGTGGTGCAAACTTTTTTAGCACCGAAACAGATCATTGCACTTGCCTATGATTCTGGTGGAGTGACCACCTCAACCGTGACCGTCCCCATTGTGGCAGCCCTGGGACTGGGACTCGCCAAGACTGTTCCGGGCAGAGATCCGGCCCTGGACGGCTTCGGCCTCATCGCTTTTGCCAGCCTGTTTCCGATTATTGCAGTTATGGCTTACGGTCAGTTCACCGCCTGGTATGCAAAGTTTCAGCCCCGCAGTAAAGAAAAGGAGAAAGAAAATGAATTTTAAGGTGATCCTAGCCAGCGTTAAACCGGACTATACCGACAGGATTGTGGATGCGGGAAAAGCTGCCGGTGCGACCGGGGCAACGATAATTCCCGCCCGTGGCACCGGCATACGTGAAGCAAAGACCTTTTTCGGTCTGACGCTTGAGTCGCAGACCGACATCGTCATGTTTCTGTTGGGAAGTCACCTGGTGAAACCGGTACTTGAAGCAATTCGAATAGCCGGTGAGTTCCATAAACCCGGCACAGGAATAGCCTTTGTTTTGCCGGTGGATGAGGTGATCGGGCTCGAGAGCCAGCTCAACGCGATGAGTTCCGGTGATACCTGAATGGCAATGGCAAGCTAGAAGCAGTAGACGGTGCCGTTAGCCGTAGAGCTTATCCGGGTTCATCAAATGCTCTTCCATGTGTCTCAACTCATCGATGCCCGATACGACAATTTCCGGGTCTGGCTTGAGCTCTTTGGCCGGCAGCTTTCCTTCATAATCCAGTTGAGTCAGAACGTATCGGATGCAGTTGATCCGGGCCAGTTTCTTGTTGTCGGATCTGATAATGGTCCAGGGAGCCATTGTCCTGTTGGTTTCCTGCAACATCTGAAATTTTCTCAACGAGTATTGATCCCAGTATTTCTGAGCCAGGTTGTCAACAGGAGAGAGTTTGTATTGCTTTAGAGGATCTTCACGCCTTGATTCGAACCGCTCTTTTTGAACTTCCTTGGAAACAGAGAAGTAGAATTTGAATAGTTTGATGCCATCTTTGACGATGAGCTCCTCAAGCAGCGGTACATCCTTGAGAAAGCGTTTGTTCTGCTCATCTGTACAGAATCCCATGACTGGTTCAACCATGGCTCTGTTGTACCAGCTTCGGTCGAAGAACACCATCTCGCCGTCGGCGGGAAGATGGCTGATGTAGCGTTGAAAATACCACTGGGTTCCTTCCGTCTCGTTGGGCTTAATCAATGCCGTAACTCTGGTATACCGTGGGTTGAGGTGGGCGATAAATCTTTTGATGGTGCCGCCCTTGCCGGCCGCGTCACGTCCCTCGAAAATCAGCAGCAGCCTCGCACCCTGGTCTTTCATTGTCTGCTGGAGTTTCATCAGCTCGACCTGAAGCCGCCTCAGTTCGTATTCGTAGGCCAGGTGCCAATTCTTGATCCAGATGGCCGTTCGATCCTTGCTATCCTTGGCATCGATATTGCGCAGAGCGGTCAGTTCCTGGAGCTTTGTGTCACTCTTTACGCTTCTCGATTTTTTCTCTTTTTTGCCGCTGTCACCCATGGTTTGGCTCCATAGTAGAGGGGAAAGGGTCAATCGTTCAATTGGAATCCGCAATAGAAATTAACTAGAATCTAACAGAGGTCAGTCAATCAAGGCAAATGATAATTACTATTAATTGAGTTTTCGGCCCCGAAGATACATCTCTGCATAGAGGGGAGGTAATCGGTGCTTTTTGATTTCAGCAGCAACGGCTGAGGCGGAAAAGCTGATGCGATGAAGCTCTATGTTGAGCTTGTTCTTTGCCACCGTAATCACCGCACAGCCCCCGCTGATTTTACCGTCGAACATCCTGCCAGTGCTGCCGGGATTAATGAAATTAACTCCACCAGCCTGAATATTAAACTGCTGGTGGCTGTGGCCGATGGTAACCAGGGGAGAAGCCACCAGTTTCGACAACTCAAGAAGTCGACAAATTGGAGTAGCCGGAAAAAGAAACTCATCCGGATCGGCTGGGCTGCCGTGATACATGGCCAGATTCGACTGTCGATTTCTTTTCTCCTGGGCGAAGGGTATCTCGATGGTCCTTGATAACGGTTGTTCAAGCAGCCAGAGGCGATTGTCGTTGCTGAGTTCAGCAGTGGTCCAGCCATACATGATCCGCTTTTCGGCTTTGCGGGGTTTCTTGAAAGTATTCCCCTGGAGGAGGGTGATTACGTGGCGATCGGTATTACCCAGAATCGAAAGAACCTTGTAATTTCTAAGCCAGTCTATGGTCTGGTTTGGAAAAGGACCGTAGACCAGCGTGTCACCACCGTTGAGGATCAGATCGAAACTTTTCGGGTCGAAGCGTCTGGCTACCGCCTCAAGCGCCACGAAATTAGCATGAATATCGGAAATGAGTAGGATGCGCATGGTCTCGGACTTGATTAGCCATCTCTATTGATCAGAGCAATGGCCCTATCAACAGCGCGATATTTTCCTTGAATCGGTTGATCACCGCTCTGCTCTCTATTTCAGAAATTTCAGCATCTACGGCTTGATCCTCGTAATGGGCCTGAATGGTACGGACCCGGTTGGCAAAATCACGGTCGTAGATGAACAGGGTAGCCTCGAAGTTTAGCCAGAAGCTGCGCATATCGAGATTGACCGAACCAAAGAGCGAAAATTCGCGATCTACGGTAATGGTTTTTGAATGAAGCAGACCACCGTTGAAGAGCATGACCCTGACACCGGATTTCACCAGTTCGTAGTAGTGGGCGCGACTGGCGTGGTGGACAAGTTTCGAATCGTTTTTCTGCGGAACAATCAGGGTCACATTCACGCCTCGCTGGGCCGCCGACTTAAGGGCGGTCAACAGGGGTTCGTCAGGGACGAAATAGGGGGTGGTCAATACCAGTTCGTCCCGGGCTGAATAAATGGTCGTCAGCAGCAGTGAATGAATGGCCTCGGGAACCAATCCGGGACCAGACGGAACGAGTTGAACCGGGGTCTCACCGGCCTTTTCAAGAATGTGCACATCAAAAGTCTGACGGATACTTTCAAAGGTATCCTCGCCTTCGAGGCTTTGGATAAATTGCTCATCAGAATCCAGATACCAGTCGCTGGTGAAAGTCCCGGCCAGGCTTTCGACCACAGGCCCGGTTACCCTGACCATTACGTCGATCCACTGGCCGACGCCCGAATCCTGTTTGAAGTAGCGGGGGTCAACCATATTCTGGCTGCCGGTATAGGCTATTTCCCCATCAATGACCACGATTTTACGGTGGTTGCGTATATCTATGCGGGCGAAAAGCGCTCTGATCAGTCCGGCAGGCAACGCTTCCCGGATCTTGATTCCGACTTCCAGCAAAGCTTTTTTCCGTTCACTCTTGAGGAAATCCTGACTGCCAATGGAATCAACCAGTATTCGGCAGGTGACTCCTCTTGCTGCAGCTTCACATAGCGCGTTTTCAATTTCGGTGACTTTGCCTCCTTCCTGCCAGATATAAAATTGCAGATGACAGCTGGAACGGGCCTGCTTTATATCATCGACGATGGCGTCAAGAATATCGTCAGGTGTCTCGATCAGTTCAAGCTGGTTGCCTGCCAGAGCAGGAATACCTATGAGTTGCTCAGCCTGGTTGTGCAGAGGCAGGCAGGTATCAACCATATCGTCCCAGTTGACAGGTGACCTGTTTTTCAAGGTGTTAAGCCAGTATTGATAATAATCCTGGCTTTGTCGAGAGCGGGCAATACGTTTGTCTGAAATGCGGTTTTCTCCCACGAAAAGATAGGCGATAGCACCGAGAAATGGTATGAGCAGGATGATAATCAGCCAGGCGAAGGTAACGCCATGAGGTCTTTTACGCATTATTACCCGAAAAGACAGACCGAATCTGATAGTCAGGTCGGTGAGCAGTACAATGGTTGGATAAATATTAAAAAACCAGTGTACTTGTTCTTCAGTCATAAACTCTCATGAAATCGGCTGGATGATGACTAGATCTTTGTTTTCAATGTTGTTAAACATCGGGTTGTTACCTATAGTAGGCTGTATGTCTTTCAGCGTCGGAAAAGTGGAGTCCGATGGTGCAGATGCTCTATCAAACAGCCCTTATTGATAAACGCAAGTAGCTGGACATATTGAAACTATACTGGATTTCACCATGATAATAAAAGATTTTTCTTTGGCGGCCGTCCCTGCCGGCATCAAATATCGAGATCGACTCGACCTGGGCTTGATCTACAGCCGCACTCCGGCGGTTGCAGCGGGTGTTTTTACCACAAATCAGGTAAAAGCCGCACCGGTACTGCTGAGTATTGACAGATTGAAGCAGGGACGCTGTCAGGCGCTCCTGGTGAACAGCGGTAACGCCAATGCCTGCACCGGGCGGGAGGGGATGGAGGCAGCTCTAGAAACCAGCAGGCTGGCAGCCGAGGCCCTTGGGATCCCTGAGGATATGGTGCTGGTCTCCTCCACCGGTGTAATCGGATTGCCGCTCAATGTGCAAGCCTTCGAAAATAATATGGCCCCCCTGGTCTCCAGTCTTTCCGAGGAAAATTTCGAGCAGGTTGCAGAGGCGATTATGACCACAGATACGGTAGCAAAAACTGTTGCCAAATCAGTGGTTATCGGCGACCGGGAAGTCAGGTTCCTTGGCATGGCCAAGGGATCAGGGATGATCATGCCGAACATGGCAACCATGCTGGCCTTCATTTTGACCGATGCCCAGATAAGTTTCCCCGAACTAAACCGAGCCCTCAAAGCTTCGGTTGAGAGAACCTTCAACCGTATCACCGTCGATGGTGACACCAGCACCAACGACATGGTTCTGGTCATGGCCAACGGTTCTGCCGAGAATCCATGGATCGAGGATGATCAGAGTCCTGATTATGAGTTGTTCAAAGATTGTCTGGAAGAAATTTGCAAAGAGCTTGCTTTGAAAATTGTCGAAGATGGAGAAGGAGCGACCAAGCGCATATCCATACGCGTCTGCGGAGCCAAAGAAGACTCCGATGCTGAACAGATAGCCAGAACCGTGGCCAATTCGAATCTGGTGAAAACGGCATTTTTCGGTGAAGATGCCAATTGGGGACGGATTCTCGGGGCGATGGGCAGATCGGGCATCAGATTCAATCCCGATAAGGTCGATATCGCTTTTGGCGATGCGCTGATAGTCAAAGCCGGCATTGCCCAGGGCAGTGAAGCAGAAGAGAGGGCTGCACGAGTGCTCAAAAACAAACATTTCACTGTCTGTATCGATCTCCAGGACGGTACCGGTTGTGAAGAGGTTTACACCTGTGACCTGTCAATAGACTATGTCAAAATCAATGCGGATTACCGGTCTTGAGATGAAACAATTGCGTAAAAATATGTTCAGTTTTCCCCACGGCGATGGATTTGAATCGCTTCTGCGACGGCTATCAAAGAAGTTTATTATCGAAGACTTCAGCCATGAAGTAACCCACCGAGTCTATTACGATACTTTCGATTGGCGACTGCATCGCGCCAATCAAGTTTTTTTCTCAAGTGGTGGAGCACTGCACCTGGAACAGTTCAATGGTCAAGGGCTGGCTGTGGCAGCAGGACGTAGAAGGTCAAAATTTTTCTGGTGGGACATCGAAGAAGGAGAGCTCGTTGAACGGTTGAAGGAGAATATTGAAATGCGGGCGCTTTGCCCAATAATTGAGTTGTCGACCGAAGCCACCCAATTCCGAATCATGAACAAGGATCGCAAGACTGTCGCCAGGCTCGCGGTACGCAATGATCGTCTAGGTGAACAGACTTCGGAGCTGCCTGAATTGATAATTGTCCACGAAATTCGTGGCTATGAGCGCGAGTTTGACGGAATCGTTGAACATTGTCTGAAAAGGCGCTGCAGTGAGGTGAAAAATAAGAGGTTGTTTGACAGATTGCTGAGCAACTCAGACCTTACTCCGCGCGACTATGGTGCCAAGTTCAGGGTCGATCTGGATCGGGATATTAGCATTGGTGGTGCGGTGTCCAGACTCTGCCTGCGCCTGGTTGAGGACATGCAGAAGAATCATGCCGGAGTGATCGCCGACATCGATTCCGAATTCCTGCACGATTTTCGAATTGCAGTGCGCCGCACCCGTTCTCTTTTGAGTCTGCTGAAAAAGATTCTGCCGGAGGCGCAGTGCCGATATTTTCAGGAAGAGTTCCGCTGGCTCGGCACTGTTACCGGCCCCTTAAGAGACATTGATGTATATCTGCTCGAAAAAGACAAATATCTGAATATGCTTCCGGCCGAGCTTCAAGATGGCATGAGCTCCTTTTTTGAGCAGCTTGAAGTCAGGCGAAATGGAGAATTGAGAGAACTGCAGTCCCATCTTGGCTCAGAGCGTTTCGGTAAATTGATCACTGATTGGAAGGGTTTTCTGACCGATCCCGATTCTGAAATTTTCAAGGGCAGCAGAGCACAAAACTGCCGTGATTATGTTGACCAGATGATCGTCAAACGTTTTAAATCATTCATCCGCGATGGTGACCGGATTTCCGACGCCAGTGCTGACGAAGAGCTGCACAAATTGAGAATCAAAGGCAAAAAATTTAGATATCTGCTGGAGTTTTTTAAAAGTTTTTATGACGAAAAACAGATGTCCTCATTTTTGAAATATATGAAGAAGCTTCAAGATAACCTTGGTGATTTCAATGATTTGTCAGTACAGCAAACAATGCTTGGGGCAGAACTTGGTGGATTGAAAGCCAAAAATTTGCAGACCATCCGTTTTGCTGCTGCCCTCGGAGGACTTATTGCGGTACTCTCAGATAGACACCGAGCAGTGAGGAATGAATTCGAATCTACCTATGCCGACTTCACCGGGCCCGAGATAAAAAAGCTCTTGAGGGTAATGGTTAACGGTTCATTGTAAAGAACGAAACAGGGTGAAGTGATGAAAACAATAGCGGTGTACAGCAGCAAAGGTGGGGTAGGTAAAACCGCAACCACGGTAAATCTTGCCTTTACCGCATCCAGGGACGGTTATCGTGTGCTGCTCTGTGATATGGATTCGCAGGGTGCAGCATCCTATTATTACCGAATCAAACCAAAAAAAAAGTTCAATCGTTCAAGGTTGCTCAATGGTGAGTTCTATGATTTTATCCGGGGGACCGATTTTCCTTTGCTAGATTTGTTGCCGGCTCATTTCTCTTTCCGTAATCTTGATATTGCCATCAACGACGAAAGAAAAGAAGAGAAGCGGCAGGTGCTCGCTTCGTTGTTGGTGCCACTGGCCGACCAATACGACTATGTAATTCTTGACTGCCCGCCCAATGTGACTGTCCTCTCGGAAAATATCATTACCGCAGCAGACTGTGTAGTGGTGCCGGTTGTCCCGACAACACTGTCGCTGCTGGCCCTGGAGCAATTGTTGAAACTGTGCAAGAAAGTAGGCTGCAAAAAGAAAAAGATACTTGCCTTTTTCTCGATGGTTGAGCGCAGAAAACTGATGCATACCTCGATTATGAAAAAATATCGTTCCTACCCGATTTTTATGCAAAGCTATGTCCCCTTCATGGCTGAAATCGAGAAAATGGGGATGTATCGAAGGCCGGTGGGCTCGTCTCCTCGGAAATCGGTGGCCTCTCAGGCATATGAACTGCTCTGGCAGGAAATCAGAGAAAGAAGACTTTCATGATGAAACATCTCTACCTGATCAGGCATGCCAAATCGAGCTGGTCCGATCCAAGTCTGAGTGATTTTTCCCGCCCCTTGAACAAGCGCGGAAAGCGAGACATTCCACTAATGGGAAAGCGGATGGCGGCCTTAGATCAACAGCCGGATATGATCATCTCCAGTCCAGCAAAACGGGCTAGAAGAACCGCCCGCGGCATTGGTGCTGCACTTGGTTTTGGAAAAAAAGAGATCATTTTAGACGATGATTTATACAGCTTTTCATCTCAAGGTCTGCTTGAGGTCGTCAAGAAGACCCCTGCGTCGGTTGAGGTCCTGGCAGTTGTTGGCCACAATCACGGATTGACCGAATGTGCCGAAATGTTCAGCGGGGAGTCACTCGTAAATGTGCCCACCTGTGGTATTGTCCTTATCTCCTTCAACGTGCATTCCTGGGATATGGTTGCTGAAGGAGCTGGCAAGATGCTCCTGCTTGACTATCCCAAGCGGCTCAACACCGATGACTGAATCCTGCCGCCCCGATGTCTTCTTTTGAAATGAAAATGTCTCCCAAAACCGCCCGAGTTCTTGGGTTTCTCAGGGATCTTGGCAAGGATAGCCTGAACACCAGTTTCGAGCTTCTGAAGGTCACCGTTCCCGCTATCATCATCACCAAAATTCTCGAGGAACTCGGTCTGATTGTCCATATCGGTAAAGCACTTGACCCTCTGATGGGTCTCATGGGGCTTCCCGGAGAACTGGGGCTGGTCTGGGCAACCGCGATTTTGACAACGCCCTATGGAGCTATAGGCGTATACGCCGCCCTGGGTCCGTCGCTGAGTCTGAGTGCAGCTGACCTGACCGTTCTATGCTCGGTAATGTTGATTGCCCACAGCCTTCCTGTTGAACTGAGTATCACTAAAAAGGCCGGGGCCGGTATTCTCCCCATGGGATTGCTGCGTCTGCTGGGTGCCCTGGTATACGGAATTTTACTCAATCAAATATGTACCAGGCTGGATATCTGGCAGGAGCCGGCCATCATGCTCTTCCAGGCGACTCCGGAGGAGATGTCACTTCTGCAATGGGGTATTGGGCAAGCTGCCAATGTGGTGCTTATCTGTGTGGTCATATTCTTCGTCCTGCTTGCCATGCGTCTGCTGCAAGCCATCGGTCTCATCAAGCTGATTGAGATGCTGCTCAAACCTCTGCTGCCCTTGTTTGGCATGACCCACCGGGCAGCTCCTGTGACGGTGGTCGGGATGATTCTGGGCATTGCCTATGGTGGTGCACTGATTATCAAAGAGACAACCGCCGGAAAAATGGATTCCCGAGAAGTGTTTAATTCACTGGCGCTGATGTCGCTCAGTCACGGCCTCATTGAGGACACCCTGGTAATGATGGCACTCGGGGGAAAGCTAGGGGGTATTCTCTGGGGGCGTTTGTTATTTTCCCTGGCGTTAATGTACGTACTGGTTAAAACGGTTGACTATTTAGGAACTCGAAATCGGGTCCAATCTCAATGATCTTGGAACAACAGCATGGAATTAAGTAAATTCGGGCAGAAATTCACCTCCGGCGCGGGCATCATTTCACTGATGGATGATCTCGGAAGAGCGCTAGGGGGTGATGATGAAATCATCATGATGGGTGGAGGCAACCCCGGCCACCTGCCTGAATTTCAAAAACTGCTCAAACAGAGGCTCAAAGAAATTGCGGACTGCGATCCTAGCCTGAGAGACCTGGCCGGGATATATGACCCTCCTCAGGGGAACATGGGATTTATAAAGCATTGCGCGGCCCTGTTGAAAAATGAATATGGCTGGGATGTAGGGCCTGAAAACATCTGTCTGACAAACGGCAGTCAGAGCGGCTTTTTCATTCTCTTCAATATGTTCGGCGGTACCTTTGAGGATGGCAGCAGAAAATGTATCAGGTTGCCGCTTACCCCCGAATACATAGGTTACAGCGATCTGGGACTGGAATCTGACCTGTTCATTTCATCCCGGCCCCGGATCGATTTACTTGAGGAGCGTACGTTCAAATACCGGGTTGACTTCGACAGCCTTGACATCGGTGCCGAGACTGGTGCCATCTGTGTGTCCAGGCCCACCAACCCGACCGGAAACGTGGTAACCGACCAGGAGGTGAGGGGGCTTTTGGAACTCTCCCGCCAGCATAAGGTACCGCTGATTCTGGATAATGCCTATGGGGTTCCTTTTCCCTCGATAATCTATACCGAGGCAACCCCCATGTGGGATGACAATGTGATCAAGTGTCTCAGTTTGTCAAAACTTGGGCTGCCCGCGGTACGAACTGGAATCGTCATTGCCCGTGAGGATATAATCAGGGCCATTGCGGCCGTGAACGCAGTTATATCGTTGGCGCCAGGCAGCTTCGGGCCGGTTCTCATGGAAAAACTTGTGAGCAGTGGAGAAATTCTTGATATCGGTACCAAGATGATCAGACCTTTTTATCTGGAAAAATGTAAGAAAGCCTTAAACTGGGTCCACAAAGAGCTCGAGGGAGTTCCTTACCGTGTTCACAAACCGGAGGGCTCCATGTTCCTCTGGCTCTGGTTTGAGGATCTGCCGATCTCAAGCGGCGAACTCTACCGGCTTCTGAAATCGCAGGGAGTTCTGGTGGTGTCTGGGCAGTATTTTTTTCCAGGCCTCAAAGAGGACTGGAAACATAGCAGCGAATGTGTCAGGTTGACCTATTCTCAGGATGATGAGACAGTACGAAAAGGTATTGCAATAATTGGACGAGTGCTGAAAAACATATACCAGGAAAAATCATAGCAACAATCAGCATATGAAAGTTCAGGAGAATTTATGTGCAACATGATCAAATCAGGAGTTCTGCTTTTTGCAGTATGCCTGCTCTTTCCGCAGACGGTCTGGCCTTCGTGTATTGAAGGTGACTGCAGGCAGGGCACAGGTGTTTATGTGGCCAAGGACGGGAAAAGGTATGAAGGCCCGTTTGTCAGCGGTAAAGCCCATGGTACCGGAACCCTGACTTACCCTGATGGCACGGTCTATAAAGGTGCTTTCCAGAATGGCAAGATGACCGGCACGGGGGAACTCAAAGGCAGGGACGGCCGCCGCTACGAGGGAGAATTCAAGGATGGCATCATTGATGGCCAGGGATACCTTATTACCCCGGAAGGTATGAAGTACCGTGGCGACTTCCAACTCGGCAGATATCACGGTAAAGGTGTCCTCTTCTATCCTGACGGCAGGGAGTATAAAGGTGAGTTTCATAACAACATGATCGATGGGCAGGGGCGTCTCGTCTATGTTGACGGCAGCTGGTATGAGGGGATGTTCAGCAATGGTCAGCCTCATGGTAAAGGCACCCGGTCTTATCCCGACGGTTCACTTTACAGAGGTGAGTTTGAAGGCGAGGCCAGAAACGGTTTTGGTATACTGGAGCTGACTTCCGGCGATATTTATGAGGGCGAGTTTAAAAAAAATCTTTACTCCGGAACCGGAACCTTGAAGTACCAAGACGGCAGTTACTATTCCGGCGGCTTCAAGAATGGCCTGTTTTATGGCAGTGGAGAGATGCACTACGCCAATGGTTCTGTTTATACCGGAGAGTACATAGGCGGGCTGGCGGAGGGCCCTGGAACTTTGAGCTTTCAGGATGGCAGCGTTTATGAAGGCCAGTTCATTGCCGGCCAGATGCACGGCAAAGGAAGATATCAATATAATGACGGATCAGTCTATTCGGGGGCGTTTACAGACGGTAAGCTGCACGGCAAGGGTAAGATGGTATATAGCGATGGGCGAGTCTTCGAAGGCGAGTTCATCGATGGCAGCCCGGTGCTTCCCCCCGGAGAAACAGCCAGTGAACAGAAACTGGCAAGCCCGGTGACAGCTCCGGCAACTGCAGCAGCTGGCGGAGCCGTAGTTCAGGCTGCCGGGCAGTCCACGGATGATGAAGCGTTCCGGGAAACGGAATTGGTCGACAAAGACAATGCTGATAGTGATCAAGAGCAAGAATATCAGACCGCCTCTGAGACAGAAGTGGGGGTGCCGGAATCTGCTGCGCCAGGCAATGAAAACCCCGTTTTCGCCGAGGGCAAGATCTGGACAGGGAGTGATGGCAGCGTGCCGATGAACGGTGAAATCGATTTCGTCTACCCCGATAACTCCAGGTACCGAGGATCTTTGAAAGATGGCTTGAAACACGGCCGGGGGACAATAGATTATGCCAGTGGAGACAGCTATTCCGGAGAGTTCGAACTCGACCAGTACAACGGCAAGGGGACATTCAGCTTTAATGATGGCCGTCAGTATACCGGCTGGTATCTGCTTGGAAAACGAGACGGTGAAGGCACCTTTTCCTACCCTGACGGCACTAGCTATGTCGGAGAATTCAAAGACGATTACTTTGATGGGATCGGAGAGTATCGATTCGCTGACGGCAGCATCTACCGGGGATCGTTCAGGTACGGTAGCTTCAATGGCAAGGGAACCTTGAATTATGCCGACAATTCGATCTACGAAGGCGCATTCAAGGATGATCTGCCGGACGGCCAAGGCGTATTGACCTCCGCTGATGGTACGGTTTATGAGGGGGAATTCGCCAATGGAAGAAGAAATGGCTATGGTAAGCTGACCAAACCGGACGGTACACAATACAAGGGTAAGTTTGTAAATGACTCCCTGCAGAGTGAATAAGCACTGTCCGACACTATTCCGGATTCGAGAACTGTCAAAGGAAACATAATGAGCAAGGTGAAATGGAGCTACAAGACAGTTCATTTTGAATTAAAAAGAGAAGGCTTGCTCGGCGGCAGCTTCCTCGATGAAGCTGAAATTGAAGAGCGGCTTAACGACTTTGGCCATTCAGGTTGGGAGTTGATCTCGGTTATCGAAGTCCAGGACGGCATTATAGCCTTTTTCAAGCAGTCGCTGGATCTTGGCCTTTCTTCAGTGGCGCAGGGAGATATTGGCTCTGAGAGCGATGAAATCCAGAAGGTTGGCTACGTATATCAAGCCAGTGAAGACCAGGGCGCTGATGACGGATATCAGACAGATGAGGTAGATGAAATCGACGATCCTTATGCTAGCGAGGATACCCTGGAGGTGGATGACGTTTATGACGATGGAATTTATGAGGCTGAAGATACTGCATTAGCCGAATTAGAAACCTATGAACAAGAATACAGCCACCGGGAAGAGGAAGAATTTGTTGACCGGCAAGACAGGGGTTACGAAACTTCTTTGAGTGAGGACGCCACTGATAATTTTATTGAAGAAGCGCAGGAAGAGCACGAAAATCAGGAAGCTGGTGATGAACAGCAAGAGAATGGCAGTGACAAAGGAATTGGAGCAATAAGAATTGAGTAGTTCAACTTACATACATAAAAATCCACCAGATTTTAGCGTTGATCAACCACTCGAGAGATGGATGATCTCGATCCGCAGACATCTTCACAAGTATCCAGAAACATCTTACGACGAGTTTCAAAGTGCTGAATTTATAAAGGAAAAACTCAGTGAATTGGGTATTGAATCAACCGGCGGCCAGGGCGGTACGGGGGTGACGGCCTATCTGGGAAATGGCGCTTCCGGAGAGGGCTGCGTCGCTTTGCGGGCCGACATGGATGCCCTTCCTATCAGAGAGCAGACGGGCTTGGGTTTCAGTTCAGTGCATGAGGGCGTTATGCATGCCTGCGGCCACGACGGGCACGTGGCGATGTTGTTGGGAGCAGCGGCAATTCTGAAAAAGAGTTTCAGCGGTCCCGGTAGGGTCAAGCTGATTTTCCAGCCGGCCGAGGAACACGGTAATGGAGCTGCCCAGTTAGTCAGAGAGGGGGTGCTTGACGGTGTTCAGGCGGTGTTTGGTGGCCATATCGACACCCATTTCAAGACCGGTGAGATTACCGTTGATGAGGGACTAATCTGCGCCTATGCCGATCCCTTTCAGATTACCATCAAAGGCAGGGGAGGACATGCCGCTCGTCCCCATGAAGGTTCTGATGCCGTGGTAGCTGCCGCCAGTCTGGTGATGATCATTCAGACGCTGGTCTCCCGCGAGGTTGATCCCAACAAATCGCAAGTTATCACCATCGGCAGTTTCCAGGCCGGCACGGTACACAACGTGATTGCCTGTGAAGCGATACTCAAGGGCACAGTCAGATCGACCGATGAGGTGTATCGGGAAAAGACCATCTGCGGCCTGAAGCGGATTGTACAGTCAATAGAAACCATGTACGACGTACATGCGGGCATTGTTTTCGAGCAGGGCTTACCGGCGGTGATCAACTCTACCAGAGCAGCCGAGATTGCCCGGGCGGCCGCCTGGGATACGACCAGTGTGGACAAGGTCATCTCTCAGGGTTATCCAAGCCTTGGAGGTGAGGATTTCGCCTTTTACCAACATTATGTTGAGGGGTGTCTGGTAAGATTCGGGGCAAAGTTGACCGGGCCTTCAGGCCCGGCTCACAGCCCGACCTTCGATTTCGATGAGAATTGTCTAAAATACGGAGCCGCCTGGCTGGCCGCTGCCGGCTGGCGCTGGCTGAATACCAATGGCAGACCGGTGGTTTCTGAGAGCAGAATAATCCAGAGTTGAATTTACAATGGAGTTTATATCGAGCAGTTCCTACACCCTTGGGGTCGAGATAGAATTTCAGATTCTTGACAATAAGGACCTTAATCTCGTCCCCTTCGCCCCCTTGCTGCTCGACCAGGCGCCAAAGATTTTGCGCCCACGGCTGTCTCTGGAATTTATTAAATCGATTCTGGAAATACAGACCGGCATTTGTAGTAATCTCCGCGATGTTGAGAATGACCTCCTGCAGACTTGCGCTCTGGCCGAGGAACTGGCCATTGACAACGATTTTCTCCTTTATGCTGCCAGTCTGCATCCTTTCGCCCGGGCTGCCGACCAGGAGCTGAGTCAAAATGAGCGCTATGAAAAGATCATGCAGGAATTGCAGATCATCGGTCGGAGGTTTATATCACAGGGCCTGCACGTCCATATCGGCATGCCGGACGGCGAGACGGCGATCAGGGTCTGTAACCTCATTCAGGCCTTCCTTCCACTGTTTCTTACCCTGTCCTGCTCCTCTCCTTTTTACCAGGGAAAGGATACCGGTCTAATGTCGTATCGTACGAAACTTTTCGAGGTACTGCCCCTGGCAGGCATTTACGAGTACATGAAAGATTGGCAGCACTTCATTGAAGAGATTGAAAGGTTGAAAAAATATGGTGTGATTCAGGGATTTCGTGATTTGTGGTGGGACACAAGGCCAAACCCTGAACTCGGCACCATTGAAGTTCGTGTCTGCGATCTACCTGTCAAATTCACCTCGATCCTGGCCTTGGTGGCTCTGATTCAGAGTAGTGTGGTCTGGCTTATCGAGGAAGCGAAAACGTCGAATCCCTTGAATCCATATCTGTTGAAGGCCAATAAGTGGCAGGCAGCGCGGTACGGCCTTGAAGGGAGATTTGTTGATCCCACAGGTCTTCTCGGAGACCAGCCAATGAAATTCAGGTTGGCGGCAATGATACTGAAAAGCAAAACGGCCTCTTACGCCTCCAAACGTGGAGGTGAATCCTACCTGGATAATCTCGATTCAATAATTTCAGGAGGAACCGGAGCCGATCAAATGCGTCGAATTTATGATAATAGCAACGATTTCCATCAGGTTGTCCGGGATGTCCAGAAGGAGTTTTGGCAATGAGCAAATATGAAAAGTCGATCGTCGCCTCGGGACATAAGCTGGTGAGCCAGACGGCGGCGGAAATCTTAAAGGAAGGTGGTAATGCCTTCGATGCCATGGTTGCTGCCGGGTTTACCTCGGCGGTTGTCGAGTCTGCTCTTACCAGTCTGGGCGGCGGAGGTTTTCTGATTGGTCACAGCGAGTCATCAGGGCAGAATCTGTTTTTCGATTTTTTTGTTGATACTCCAGGTCTGGGGCGGGAGATCAGTCTGGAAGACACCGATTTTTTTCCTATCACGGTAAACTTCTTGGGATCTGACCAGGATTTCAATATCGGTCTCGGGGCAGTTGCCGTACCGGGAACTTTGAAAGGTTTGATTCACATACAAAAGCGCCTGGGACGGATGAGTCTTGGTGAGGTGCTTCAGCCTGCCAGAAAATTTGCCGTGAGTCACCCGATCAACGAGCAGCAGGGAGTTTTTCTTAAACTTCTCTATCCCATCATGACCTTGAAGGCCCTAGGGCGTGAGCTTTATGAACCTGGGGGGAAGTATAAGCAGCAGGGCGATGCCCTGAAAAATTCATACTGCGCCGAGTTCCTCGACCTCGTCGCCAATGACCAGGGTGAGAGTTTTTACCATGGTGAGGTAGCCGCCGCCATAGACCGTGAGATGAGAGAAGGCGGGGGCTGGCTGACCAGAGAAGACCTGGCAAATTATCAGGTGCATGAGCGGGCGCCATTGAAAATACCTTATCGGGGGTGTGAATTGCTCACCTCTCCGGAGCCTTCGGTCGGCGGCACGCTTATCGGTCTGTCCATTGGCCTGCTTCAGAAAGCTGGACCTTATTCCGGAGAGTGGGGGGATGCTGGACAAGTGCTCCGAACCGTTACCCTGATGCGTGAGGTCGAGAAGATACGAGCTCTGGGAGTTACTACTCCTGCTCAACTTCAGGCCTTCATGGGAAATGAGGAAGTGTCGACCGGCTCTGTTGAAAAGATCCGCATGTTCAGCAGGGGAACCACCCATATCAGTATTGCCGACAAATTCGGGAACTGTGCGGCGATGACCTTCTCCAATGGCGAGGGCTCAGGCTACTTTGCTCCGGGAACCGGTATCATGATGAACAACATGATGGGGGAGGATGATCTCCACCCGGATGGTTTCTATTCAAGCCCCTCCGGTCTGCGGGTCGGTTCGATGATGTCGCCCTCCCTGCTGGTTAAAGATGATGAGATCCGGCTGGTCATCGGCAGCGGCGGCTCGAAGCGGATACGAACAGCCGTAAGTCAAGTGATGAGCCAGGTAGTCGACTTCAAACGTCCTCTCAAGACGGCAGTTGAAGCACCACGCCTATATTGGGATGGTGAGATACTGCAGGTTGAACCTGGTTTTTCCGAGGTGGCTTTGAAAGAGCTCAAGCGCCAGGTGAAAATCAATCTCTGGGAAAAAAAAGACGTGTATTTCGGCGGCGTTCATGCCGTCATTCCAGGAAAGTGCGGGGCCGGCGATTCAAGACGTGGCGGGTGCGTCGAAGAAGTTTGAATTCCTGTGGCCTGACCAGAAAACAGCAACATCAATTATGCACATGAGAAGATGGTGACCGACATGGATCCTGAAATCGATGAACAGGTGATGGACGTTAAAAAATCCGTAGACTCCACGAGGGGTCGGATCACAAAGGCCCAGGAAAAGAATCGAAACGAGTCCATAGAAGAAAATCTTGAGAAACTGGCGGCCTTGAACCTGAGCACTGATCAATCCATGCAGCCGCGCTTCTCAACCGCTATGATTCGCCTGGTTTCAGCAACTGCCGGTATTGGAGCGCTGCTGTTGATCTACCTTGTCGTGAAGCTCTTTTACTAGGTCTGCTTGTTCATCCGTGCCCAGGAATCCCGCAACGTCACCACCCTGTTGAATACCGGTTTCCCAGGGCCACTGAGAACCGAGTCGAGGCAGAAATATCCCTGCCGCTCAAACTGTACCTGCACCCCCGCGTCGATGCTGCCCAGAGAAGGTTCAAGTTTGCAGCCCGTGACGATGTCTCTGGAATGGGGATTGAGATGCGACTTGAAGTCAACCTCTTTGTCTGCATCGGGATGTTCGACGTTAAAAAGCCTGTCATAGAGGTGGATATCACCATCGACCGCATGTTTCGCCGATACCCAGTGGATAGTTCCTTTCACTTTTCTGCCGTCGGGTGAACTGCCGCCTCTGGTCTCCGGATCATAGGTGCAGTGCAGCAGGGTCACCTTTCCGTCTGCGTCTTTTTCGTACGACACACAAGTGATGTAGTAGCCATAGCGCAACCGAACTTCTCTACCCGGGCCCAGCCGAAAAAATTTCCTGGGCGGGTCTTCCATAAAGTCATTTTTCTCTATATAGAGCTCCCGGCTGAATGGCAGACTGCGGCTGCCAAGTTCCGGCTTCTGTGGGTGATTTTGAGCGCTTATCTCCTCGGTCTGATCTTCGGGGTAATTGTCGATGACAACCTTAAGCGGCTCGATAACTCCCATGACTCTGGGGGCTGTTTCATTCAAGTCATCCCGCACCGCGTTTTCCAACACACCCATGTCGATCCAGCTCTGCTTTTTACCAATGCCGATGAGGTTGCAAAAGTTTCTGATCGACCTCGGTGTGTAGCCTCTCCGCCTGAGCCCTGAGATGGTCAGCATCCTTGGATCGTCCCAGCTCTCAACATGGTTTTCTTCAACGAGCTGAAGCAATTTACGTTTACTCATCACCGTGTAGGTTAAATTGAGTCGGGCAAACTCAATTTGACGCGGGTGACAAGGGGTTTCTAAGGAATCAAGAACCCAGTCATAAAGCAGCCGGTTATCCTGGAACTCGAGGGTGCAAAGTGAGTGGCTGATCTGTTCCAGCATATCGGAGAGGCAGTGAGTAAAATCGTACATCGGGTAGATGCACCACTTATCTCCAGTTCGATGATGGGAAGTTTTCAAGATTCTGTAGAGTACTGGATCGCGCATGACGATAGCCGTCGAACTCATATCGATTTTGGCTCTAAGGACCCGACTGCCGTCCGCAAAGACGCCATCCTTCATCTTTCTGAACAGCTCAAGGTTTTCCTCCTCAGAGCGGTTTCGATAGGGGCTGTCTGTTCCCGGCTCTGTCAGAGTACCGCGGTAGCGGCGGATCTCTTCAGCCGACAGGTCACAAACATAGGCTTTACCTCGTTTGATTAGCTGCTCGGCAAATTCGTAGAGCTTATCGAAATAGTCAGAGGCAAAGAAAAGATTGTCCTGCCAATCAAATCCCAGCCATTTTACATCTTGTTTGATGGACTCAACATATTCAATTTCTTCTTTGCTGGGATTGGTGTCATCGAAGCGGAGATGACATCTACCGCCGAATTCATTGCTGATACCGAAATTGAGGCAGATAGACTTGGCATGGCCGATGTGCAGGAACCCATTGGGCTCAGGCGGAAAGCGGGTTACCGGAGTCGGATGCTTGCCGCTCTTCTGATCCTGGTCAACGATCTGCCGAATAAAATCAAGCGGTTTGTCAGCGCTGGTGCTGCCGGATGTGGTGCTCATTTTAGCTGCCTTCGGGAAAGAGTTGCGGGGTGTTTCTAAGCCGGGAGACGACCTTGTCCTGACCTATTGTAACCAGAATATCGAACATCGAAGGACCGGCCAGTTGACCGGTGACCACGGTACGCATACCGTTGATGATCACCCCCGGTTTTACTTCAGCTCGTTCGGCACAGGCTCTGGCCAGCCTCTCTGTTTGTTCCAGAGAAAAATCTGTCAGATTTTCATATTCATCGGCCAACTCCGGCAGCCACTGCTTGAGGCCGGGATGCTTGAGCAGGTTCTTGTTTAACGGTTTCGCTTCTATTTCATATTGATCTGAAAAATAGGCTTTGCCCAGGGTGGCGAAATCGGTAAGCACATGAAACCTGCTTCTTATCAAATCGATGGTGTCGAGAAACCATTGGTGTCGATCATGATCATAGTCGTCCTGCCAGAGGTTGTAATCGATGAGCACATCCTTTACCAGAGGAGCAAGTTCTTCGACTGGGATCGTCCGCAGATAATGCTCATTGATGGCGATCGCTTTGGGGTCGGTGAAAAATTTTGGATCACCCTTGCGGTAATTGAAAATCGAGGCCGATTTGTTTATGCGATCGAGGCTGAACGCTTCGATCAGTTCCTCTCTGGAAAAGATCTCGCGGTCGTCACCCGGAGACCAGCCCAGCAGTACAAGAAAATTGTTGAAAGCCCAGGGGAGAAAACCGTGCTCCTTATAAAATTGCACGGCAACGATCTCACCATGACTTCTCTTTGATATCTTGGCTTTCTTGGTGTCCAGGGTCAGGGGGATATGGGCGAAAACCGGAATCGATGCTTCCAGGGCCTCGTACAAGAGAAGCTGTTTGACAGTATTGGTCATGTGATCCTGTCCTCTGATGACATGGCTGATCCTGTCCCTGATATCATCCACCACGTTACAGAGCAGATAGAGCGGACTGCCGTTGGATCTGACAATGACAAAATCGTCTATCTCTTCGTAGGAACTCTCGATACGGCCGAGAACTTCGTCGTCGTATCCAATTCTGCCCTCACGTTCCGGAACTTTGAAACGGATCACCGAGGGATGTCCTGCCTGTTGTTTCTCCTCCACCTCACCATCGGTCAGATGTCGGCAGGTGCCGTCGTAGCCAAAATTTTGTTTGGCGGCGAGGGCTGCTTCTCGTTTCTTTTCAAGTTCTTCTTTGCTGCAGAAACAATGGTAGGCCTTACGCTCCTCTAGAAGCTTCTCGGCGGCACGTCGATGGTCTCCACTGAAATCGGTTTGAAAATAGGGGCCTTCATCCCAGTCGATACCCAACCATTCAAGGCCTTCGACGATACCGGCGATGGATTCTTCCGTTGAACGGTCTGCATCGGTGTCTTCAATTCTCAGGATGAGTTTCCCTCCGGTCTTCTTTACGAAGAGCCAATTGTAAAGAGCCGTCCTGGCGCCGCCAATGTGAAGATAGCCGGTGGGGCTGGGTGGAAAGCGTAATCTGGTTTGCTGCATATTTTAGCCTTTCTTGGTTGACTGTATTGAGCCGAAAGCGGTGATTTTAAAGAAATAAGCACAAATAGAAAAGATGGGCGGTTTATTTCCGTTTTTGTGGCCCTCTCTTCCTCTGGAAAACCGACAAGCTGGTCTTATATCGTTTTGGCAGCGATTATTCAACCAGATTTGTCTTTTGGTCGTGCTTTGCGCTTGTCCTCTTCGGCTTTAGTAAGTATACTTCGCTGTTTTTTATGTCAATCGCCTGCCGGCGACTGAGGGACCGTCTGGTTTGCAGGGTTCTGAGACACACCAATATCCTGATAAGACAGGGAAAAACTGAGAGGGTACAGAGTAGTCAGATGAGAGTGTTAATAAGTGATAATCTTGCTCCGATTGGCGTAGAAATTCTAGAAAATGGTGGTATCGAAGTCGATTTCAGACCAGGACTGAGCCCTGATGAGATAAAAGCAGCCATCGGAGAGTATGAAGGGTTGATCATCAGAAGCGCCACCAAGGTGACCGAAGACCTGTTGGAATCAGCCGGGCGCTTAAAAGTGGTGGGCCGGGCCGGGATCGGCCTGGATAATGTTGATGTCCCTGCTGCCAGCCAGAAAGGCGTTATTGTCATGAATGCACCTGACGGTAATGCCACCACCACCGCCGAGCTTGCCATCTCCATGATGATGTCCCTGTCCCGCAATATCCCACAGGCTACTGCTTCGATGAAAGCCGGCAGTTGGGAAAAGAAAAAATTTATGGGCCATGAACTCACCGGCAAGACTTTCGGAGTCATCGGCATCGGCCGGATAGGCAGCATTGCCGCGAGCCGGGCCCAGGGATTAAAGATGAAAACCATCGCTTTTGACCCACATATGCCCAAAGAGGTGGCTGAAAAACTGGGAGTCGAACTGGTTGATCTGATCGAGCTGGCCAGGAGGAGCGACGTTATCTCCGTTCACGTACCGTTGACCAAGGAGACAAAAAATCTGGTATCCACAGAGTTTTTTGACAACATGAAGCCTGATGCCATGTTCGTCGACTGCGCCCGCGGAGGCGTCTGTGACGAAGTCGCTCTCTATGAGGCCTTAAAAGATAGCAAGATCGGTGGTGCCGCACTGGACGTGTTCGCCCAGGAACCAACGACCCCTGAAAATTGTCCGCTGCTGGGCCTGGACAATTTTATCTGCACTCCCCATCTCGGTGCCTCAACCAGCGAGGCTCAGGAGAACGTGGCAGTGGCGATAGCTGAGCAGGTGGCCGATTATCTGAAAAAAGGAACGGTAACCAATGCGGTCAACGTGCCCTCGGTCAGTGACGATGTTCTGGCCCAGGTTGGCCCTTATATCACTCTTGGGGAAATGCTCGGCATTATGCACATGCAGCTTGCCAAGGGGGGGATCCAGGAAATCGCCATCGAGTATGGCGGGAACCTGGCGGAGCTGGACACAAATTCAATTACCGTGGCTTTTCTCAAAGGGCTTTTCACCCCTATCTTGAAGGATGCCGTAAATTATGTGAATGCCCCCATAATTGCCAGGGACCGGGGTATAAAAATTGTCGAATCACGAACCGATAAAACTTCAGATTTTATCAATACGCTCTCCATAAGGGTCTCCACAGACTCCGATGATATCGTTTTGGTCGGCACCGTTTTCGGCAAGAATGAGCCCCGCCTGGTGAGATTGAATAATTTTAGGCTGGAAGCCTTGCCCTCCGGGCCGATGTTATTAGTCTATAACAACGATGTGCCAGGGGTCATCGGAGCCTTGGGCACCGAGTTGGGTAAGTGCGCTGTGAATATTTCCAGGATGACTGTGGGGCGGGAAATAGAGAGCAGACAGAATATTATCTTTCTGGGCACCGATCAGTTGATTTCAGCCGAAGTGCTGGAACGGGTTCGGGCACTTGACAACATCAACGGCGCCCAAAGTTTCGATCTATAGCATAATTTAAGCATCGCCGGGGTAGACCCGGACAGCAGAGGAATAAAAATGGCTGAAGAAAATACCAGCAGCAAGGTCTGCGGCGAAGGAGAGGTACCGGACAAAGAAGGGCGCTGCGTGATGCCCGAGGTCACTTTTTCGACTTTCGTAATGTCACTCAACACTTCGGTACTCTATCACTTGGGTGAACTGCCGGACCCGGAAAGCGGCGAAAGGTTTGTCAACCTTGATCTGGCCAGACATGCCATCGATACACTGGTGGTTCTCGAGCAGAAGACAAAAGGCAACCTGACGGAAGAAGAGTCGGAATTGATGCGCAACATCCTCTATGATGTAAAGATCCGATTCGTCAATGCCGCCAAACAATAGTTCCTGGGTTCCTTTCTTCAGTTCCTGCTGAGCAACAGCGAAATGAAAACCGAACTGACGGCACCGGCAAAGGTGAATTTGAGTCTGCATGTGACCGGCAGGAGGGAAGACGGGTATCATGAGTTGGTCTCGAGGATGCAGAAGCTTGACTTCTGCGATCTGATCGAACTCGAACTGAACAATTCCGGTGTCATAGAGATTGACTGTGATAATGACGATGTTGGCGCTGACCAATCTAACCTGGCTGTAAGAGCTGCACACAAATTTTTTCTCGCCTGCAACCGGGAAGGTCGACACGGTTTAAAAATCAAGCTCAGCAAACGCATTCCAATCGCCGCCGGTCTGGGGGGGGGCAGCAGTGACGGTGCGGCGGTTCTCAAGGGGTTGAACGAGCTGTGTGGGCTTCCTCTTTCAGAAGGGGAACTCATTGACTGCGGCTGCAGTCTCGGTGCCGATTTCGCTTTCTTCATATCGTCTCACGAAGCAGCCTTGGCCACCGGAATTGGCGATAAGTTGGGCAACGTTAAGACTGTCGATCAGTACCATTACCTGCTGGTTAATCCAGGAATTCAGGTAGAGACCAGATGGGTATATGATAATTATCGATTGACAAAAAAAGGTGATAAATTTATATTTCCCGGTTCTCTAAACAGTGATGATCAGGTGTTTACCCCAGCGGATCTCCACAACGATCTGGAGGCGGTAACCATAACACGTCATCCGGTCATAGCCCAAATCAAGGAACTGCTCATGGAAGCGGGTGCTGCAGGGGCTCTGATGTCAGGAAGCGGACCGACAGTATTCGGTCTTTTTGAAAATGAAAGAAGTACAGAAGCTGCAGCCCTCTCATTGACTAGAAAATTCATCAATGAAACGGGATACAGAATAATTTCTGCAAAAGCTATCGGTGGGGCGTAGCCAAGTGGCCAAGGCACCGGGTTTTGATCCCGGCATTCGTAGGTTCGAGTCCTACCGCCCCAGCCAGATCTTTTAATCACATAGGCTTGAGACTATGGGCAACGTAATGAAAATATTTTCCGGCAATGCAAACTTTGCAATGTCGGAAGAGATTGCGGAACACCTTGGCTTGGAGGTTTCCAGGGCTGATGTCAGGAAATTCAGCGATGGTGAGATTTTCGTTGAAATCCGGGAAAACGTCCGGGGCACCGATGCCTTCATTGTCCAACCTACCTGCACACCGGTCAATGATCACCTTATGGAGCTGGTGATTATGGCCGACGCGATGAGGAGGGCATCAGCTCGACGAATCACCGCTGTCCTTCCTTATTACGGCTATGCCAGGCAGGATCGGAAAGTGGCTCCGAGGGTACCCATCTCTGCCAAAGTGGTCGCCGAGATGCTCATGGCGGTAGGCGTCAGGAGGGTTCTTTGTATGGACCTCCACGCCGGCCAGATTCAGGGATTTTTCAACATTCCAGTGGACCATCTCTATGCTGCCCCCGTGCTGATTGATCACATCAGGGAAAATTTTGACGATTTCATTATGATCTCACCGGATGCCGGGGGAGTAGAGAGAACCAGAGCGTTTGCCAAAAGGCTCAACTGTGGTCTGGCAATTATAGATAAAAGAAGGGATCGCCCCAATCACAGCGAGGCGATGCATGTCATCGGCGATGTTAAAGGGAAAATCGCCATTCTGATGGATGACATGGTCGATACTGCCGGGACCCTCTGCCACGGAGCCGATACTCTTCTTGAGAACGGGGCCAAAGAGGTGCATGCCTGCTGCTCCCATGGCGTGCTTTCGGGGCCGGCGGTGGACAGGCTGAACAGTTCGGCGATCAAATCGCTGGTGGTCACCAATACGATACCGCTGCGTGAAAATGCCAGGGAGTGTGGGAAAATTAAAGTATTGTCCGTTTCATCTTTACTCGCCGAAGCCATTCGACGAATTCATAACGAAGATTCGGTGAGTTCTTTGTTCGTCTGACCAGAAGTCGTAAATATATTGATGATAATTGAGATCGGTAGAAATCTTAAAATAAGTACCGGTTGAAGGAGGAAGTATGATAACCAAGGAAATAACCACATCGGTAAGGGAAGTCTTCGGTAAAGGCCCAATCGGGAGAATGCGGGCCGAAGGGAAGACCCCGGGAGTCGTCTACAGTGGCGGCAACGAGGCCCTTGCACTCGAGTTTGAGACAAAAGTTCTGTTCCAGGAGCTGCTGGACATTCAGGGCCGTAATGCCGTCATAACCCTGAAGATCGATAACGGTACGGAAAAGAACGTGCTGGTCAAAGAACTCCAGACTGACCCGCTCAAGGACAGCCTACTTCACGCAGATTTTCTGGAGATTGATGTTCAGAAATCGGCCCGCTTTGTGGTGCCACTCGTCTATTCAGGAAAAGCAAAAGGCGAAGATTTTGGCGGTCTTTCGCAGATTTCAAAAACTGAGCTTGTGGTGGAAGGAAAGCCGCTTGATATCCCTGATGATTGTCGGATCGACGTCTCTGATCTGGCCATTGGTGACAAGATCTCCGCCGCTGATATCAGTCTACCGGAGGGTGTCAGCCTGCTCAGCGACCCCGAGAGGGTGTGCTTTTCGGTGGTGGCCCCTTAATTTTTCCTAGGTCGGGTTGGCCTGATCCCGACAGCAAGTTTCTGGTAATCCGGAAAGGAGACAATCTTTTCCGGATTTTTCATTTGGTACCGCCATGAGCAGCGATTCCTATACAATTACCGGTCTCGGTAATCCCGGTTCAAAATATCTAAAGACCAGGCACAACATCGGGTTCATGTTCGTTGACTGGCTTGCCGACAGCCATGGCGGATCATTTTCCAAAGACAAGCACCAGGGACTGAGTACCAGAATAAGAGCAGGCGATGCCAGAGTTAATTTGCTCAAACCGCAGACTTTCATGAACCGCTCCGGGCGTTCAGTCGCATCCTTCATCCGCTATTTGGCTATACACCCTTCACAGTTGCTCGTCATACATGACGATATTGATATGCATCCAGGTCGCGTCAAGCTGGTTGAAGGAGGAGGCACCGGGGGACATAACGGAATACGATCTATTGTCAAGGAACTTGGGACCAATGATTTTTATAGGCTCAAGATAGGGGTGGGGAGGCCGGGAGCGGGCGGGACCCATCCGGACATGGATGTTGATAAATATGTACTGGCCGATTTCTCGGCAGGGGAATTGAACGAGATTCGGCAGCGATTCGAAGAAATCGAAGGCGGTCTGGAATTTTTCTTCAGAGCAGATGTTGCCAAGGCGATGACCAGGCTCAACGCTATTAGGTAATTAATTCTTATTCAGGGGGGCACAGCCAGATCAGAGGCTAAACTCGGATAACCTTCCTAGGTCTGATCATCGTCTTATTCAATTCAGGTTTAGTAATAAGTCGGGATGTTTTGTGCGATTTGTGTTATAGTATACAATTGTTCGATACTAACCAGGCTAATCAGAATTGATGTACACCAATTTCATGCCTCCTGTCCGGCTTTAACCGTCTGTTGCATCGTGCTCTAATTTGAAGAAATAATGACAGGAAAGCCATCTGTAGCTGAATTATCAATGAATCAGGGAGAATGTAGTGTTTACTGAAGGAGACATGGCAGTATATCCGGCACACGGGGTCGGCGTTATAAAATCAATTGAAACCCAGCAGGTGGCCGGAATTGACCAGAAGTTTTACGTTCTGGAAATTCTCGGGAATTCTATGAGAATCATGATTCCTACCTCCAGTAGTGAGAATGTGGGGCTGCGCTCCATTGTCAACAAAAAGGAGGCCCTCGAGGTCTTGAATATTCTCAGGGACCGAGCCGTCGAAATAGATTCACAGACCTGGAATCGACGTTATCGAGAATACATGGAGAAGATCAAGACCGGATCTATATTTGAGGTCGCAGCTGTGCTGAGGGATCTCTTTCTGCTCAGCGTCGACAAAGATCTCTCATACGGTGAGAGAAAAATGCTCGATACGGCCAAAGGGCTTCTAGTCAAAGAGCTTTCCATAGCTCAAGACGTCGAGGAAGACAAAATTAGCCAAAAGATCGAAAACATTTTTTCCTGATTCCCTCCATACGCCAATTCAACCGCTTCACCAATAGCCGGCTGTATGAAGAAGCCCTGGTTGTCATCCGATGACGAGCCGTTTTCATGTAAAGTCGAGAAACGGTTTCACAACCTGCGCCTGGATCAATATCTGGCCCTGACCTTCGAAGAATTTTCGAGATCCCAACTCTCTGACTCGATCAAATCGGGAACGATTCAAGTCAATGAAGTTAAGGTGAAACCTGGGTATCGATTGAAGCCTGGGGATGTGATCAGCGGCACCATCGAAATTGTCTCTGAACCGCTGGCCTTGAAACCGCAGGATGTCTCATTTGAAGTCATCGAAGAAGATCCGGAATATCTGGTAATTTCCAAGCCCCCAGGGCTTGTGGTTCATCCGGGAAGCGGAAACATTGACAATACCCTGGTAAACGGTCTCTTGTTCCGATACCACAATATCGGCCAGGTCGGAGATGAAAACCGTCCCGGTATTGTCCACCGGCTCGATAAGGATACCTCAGGAGTGATGATCGTGGCCCGCACCATAACCGCCCATTCCCATCTGGTAAACCAGTTCAAGAATCGCCAGGTTGAAAAAAACTACCTTGCTCTGGTAAGCGGCGTCATGACGGAAGACGCTGGCCGCATCGTGGCGCCGATCGGCAGGCATCCGGTTCATCGACAAAAAATGGCGATACGAGAACGAAATGGCAGGCACGCAGTAAGCAATTGGAAAAGTAAAAAGAGGTTCGCAAGACATACTCTTGTTGAGGTTCATATAGAAACCGGCAGAACCCATCAAATTCGGGTGCATCTTGCTCACCTTGGCTATCCCGTGGCTGGAGATCATCTTTACGGTTCCTCCAGAGATAACACCGGCTTTCCACGCCAGATGCTGCATGCCTGGAAGCTCACCTTTCAACATCCTGCCACAGGTCAAAGGCGAAGGGCGGAGGCGGATCTGGCCGAAGACTTTGCAACGGTCCTGGTGGAATTGGAGAAGGTTTCATGTTGATTGGTATTACTGGCAGCATCGGCAGCGGCAAAAGTCTTGTGGCCCGGCTGCTTGCAAACAAACTGTCGGCTCCGGTTCACAGTAGTGATGAAATCTGTCGGCGGCTTCTGAATAAAGGAGAGGCGGGGTATCAGAAGTTGGTCGAGACCTGGGGTGAACGTTATCTCACCGGCAGCGGTGAAGTCGACAGGGTAGTTCTACGATCTGCGGTGTTTAATGATCCGATTGTCCGCAAACTTCTGGAAGACATTCTTCATCCACTGGTTCGTAAAGAACTGCTGGAAGCGAAGACCAAAGGCCCTCTAGCCAAGGCCCAGATTGCCGAAGTACCGCTCTTGTTTGAATGCGGCTGGCAAGGGGATTTCGACTATAGCGTATGCGTTACTGCAGATCCTGACCTTGCCCTACAGCGTGTTGTCGACAGGGATTCGGTCAGGCCGGCCGATGTAGAGAAGATTACTGCCGTGCAGATGGATCCGAACCTTAAAATTGATCTGTCCGATTACCATATTGACAACAGCGGCAGCATGGAAGACACAGAGAAACAGGTGGAGAAATTGGCGGAGGCGCTGCTCACTCCGAGGGATATGAATAAATCCAAATAAATCCGCAAAATACTTGACACCATTTGGAAGAGCACGTATAAGAGAGACAAGTCCAAAATAGACTCCCGCCTGAGACGATCATTGCAGATATCTGAACTTTTCCAATTTCACAAACGTTAAAGGCACTTCGGTAAATCGATTTAGTAATATGGCTTAAACCGCAAAATCTTACCAGCCGCCATTTATAAAATAATTTAATCGCAAGGCTCTTTTAACTTTCGTAATCAGGTTTGTCGTAAACCATCGACATATCAACGCAGTGCTTACTGGTGACTTTCACCAGGTGAAATCAGCCTGTATACGCAGCTATCAGAAAATAATTTGTATCTAACAAGGAGAACATTGGTGTGATGAATCTGGCAGAGCTAAAGCTCAAGAAGATCGATGAACTGGTGAAGCTTGCCCGAGGCCTCAAGGTCGAAGGTTACAGCTCGTTGCGCAAGCAGGAGTTGATTTTTGCCATTCTTCAGGCCCAGGCCGACGAGGAAGGCAAACTGAGGGGAAGCGGAGTTCTTGAAATTCTGCCGGATGGCTTTGGATTCCTCCGGGCTCCCGATTACAACTATCTGCCAGGGCCTGACGATATCTATGTTTCTCCCTCCCAGATCAGGAGATTGAATCTGCGTACAGGCGATGTTATCGACGGACTGGTTCGTGCACCCAAGGAGAGTGAACGTTATTTTGCCCTGCTCAAGGTCGAAAGCGTCAACTTTGATCCGCCCGAGGCTGCCAAGCAGAAGACGTTGTTCGGCAATCTCACCCCCCTGCACCCAGAAGAAAAATTCAATCTTGAATGGCAACCTGACAATTTCTCCATGCGGATAATGGACATGTTCGCGCCTATCGGCAAAGGGCAGCGCGGACTGCTGGTGTCCCCGCCCCGGACCGGTAAAACCGTGCTGATGCAGAAAATTGCCAATTCGATCGTCCGCAATCACAAAGAAGTTTATCTCATCGTGCTGCTGATTGACGAAAGGCCTGAGGAGGTCACTGAAATGCAGCGCAGCGTCAAAGCTGCCGAGGTGGTCAGTTCGACCTTTGACGAGCCGCCGCAGCGGCACATTCAGGTGGCCGAAATGGTCATTGAAAAAGCCAAGCGACTGGTCGAACATAAGAAAGATGTGGTCATCCTGCTCGATAGTATTACCAGGCTGGCCAGGGCCTACAACACGGTAACTCCGGCCAGCGGAAAAATACTTTCCGGTGGTGTGGAGGCCAATGCCTTGCATAGGCCTAAGCGGTTCTTTGGAGCAGCGAGAAATATCGAGGAGGGCGGAAGCCTATCCATCCTTGCCACCGCGCTTATCGAAACCGGCTCGAAAATGGATGAAGTCATCTTTGAGGAGTTTAAAGGTACCGGTAACATGGAGCTCATACTTGATCGCAAGATGGCCGATAAACGAATCTTTCCCGCCATCGATATCAAGAAATCCGGTACTCGCAAGGAAGATCTGCTGCTCAAAGGCGATGTGCTTAACCGGATCTGGATTCTGAGGAAACTGCTCGCTTCGATGAACCCTGCAGACGGGATGGATTTTCTGGTGGATAAACTCAAGCAACAGAAAACCAACCAGGATTTCCTCGATTCCATGAATGGCTAGGAGCGCGAGACTGAGAATGGTTGATTTGTGGTCAATTGTTATTTTTCTTGCGTTACTCTATGTTCATTGATATATTAGGTGTCTTTGTTTGAATTTAACTAATGATCTGATTAGCCTGCATTTGGAGGATCGCCAGTACCATGAAAAAAGATATACATCCTGAATACAAGACTATTACCGCGGTATGTGCCTGCGGCAGCACCTTCGAGATAGGCTCGGTACTGCCCGAGTTGAAGGTGGAGATTTGCTCCGCCTGCCATCCGTTCTTTACCGGCAAACAGAAGCTGATAGACACCGCCGGCCGCATCGAGAAATTCCGTAGACGCTACGCCAAACACTACGAGTCTAAAGAAGAAGCTTAGGTTCGACAGACCGATGCCGGAAGGCGTCGGCAAAGGGTCCGCAGTAATGGTTTCATTGCTGTGGACTTTTCTTTTTATTCGCTCTGCCTCGGGTGACTTCCCATGCTCGATAGATTTCATGATATAGATGATAAACTTGCCGATCTTGAAGGACGCTTGTCAGATCCTTCTTTGATCAACAATCAGCAGGAATATCAGAAAGTTGTCAAGGAGCACTCCCATCTTTCCCGGCTTTCTGAGCTGATCCGGTCATACAAGGATATCGAACAGCAGATTGAAGCTAACCGAACACTTCTGCAGGACGATGAGGAAGATCCAGAGATAAGGGAACTGGCTGAGCTTGAACTCGAAGAGCTCTCCGCTAAAATGAAAGAGCTGGAAAACGATATCCAGGTTTTTCTACTGCCCAAAGACCCCAACGACGATAAGAATATTTTCCTGGAGATCAGGGCTGGAACCGGCGGCGATGAAGCGGCGCTGTTTGTCGGTGACCTGTTCAGGATGTACAGCCGTTACGCGGAGTCAATGAACTGGAGGGTCGAGATAATGTCCTCCAGCCCGCTTGGCATTGGCGGCTTCAAGGAAATTATCGCCATGATCAGCGGTGCTATGGTTTATTCAAAGCTCAAATTCGAAAGCGGAGTCCATCGGGTACAACGGGTTCCTGAAACCGAGACCCAGGGACGGATACATACTTCGGCCGTGACAGTGGCAATATTACCTGAAGCCGATGAAGTAGAGGTGGATATCGATATGAATGAGCTTAAAATCGACGTCTATCGTTCATCCGGTCCTGGCGGGCAGAGCGTAAACACCACCGACTCGGCAGTACGGATCACCCACTTGCCCACCGGGCTGGTAGTCATCTGCCAGGATGAGAAATCCCAACACAAAAACAAAGCCAAAGCCTTGACCGTTCTTCGTGCCAGATTGCTGGACCAGCTCGAACAGGAACAGCACGATCAGATATCCCAGGATCGAAAAAGTCAGGTAGGCAGCGGCGATCGAAGCGAGCGGATCAGAACCTACAATTTTCCCCAGGGCCGGCTCACCGATCACCGCATAAATCTTACCCTTTATAAACTGGAAGCTATTATGGACGGTAAACTTGACGAAGTTGTTGTTCCGCTTGCCGTCTGTGACCAGGAAGAAAAACTCAAAACTATTCAGTAACCCCTCAGGACCAGGCATCATGAACAACAGGCAGGATGTATGGCGGTTAGCCGATCTCCTGCAGCGCGCACTATTTCTCTTCGAAAGGGCTGGTATCGATTCACCCCGGACCGATGCTGAACTGTTGCTGGCCCATTGTTTGTCGCTATCCAGAACAGAGCTTTACCTGAGAGCAGAGGATGTCGTCGGAGAGGCACAAGCGCACAGCTGCCTGGGTATATTTGAGAGAAGGTGCCGACGGGAACCGGTTGCCTATATAACCGGCGAATGTGAATTCTGGTCTCAATCATTTGAAGTTACTCCCGCAGTTCTTATTCCCCGTCCAGAGACAGAAATCCTGATAGAGCATGTGCTGGCAAGAGATGACGACTTCTATCAACAGAGCAAATGTCTCGATTTATGCAGCGGAAGCGGTATTATCGCCATTGTGCTGGCCCTGGAACTAGAAATCGAGCTGATCACTGTGGAGATCTCGAATCCGGCGCTGGAGATCTGCAGACGCAATTGTGTCCGGCACGGTGTGGAAAATAAGGTGCAGCTGATCCAGGCAGATTTGACCACCTGTTTCCTTGAAAATGAGCAATTTGGACTGATAACGGTTAATCCTCCCTATGTGAGCAGGGCCGAGATAGAAGCTGGCATGCAGCCGGAAGTGATAGAGTTCGAACCCATTCTGGCCCTGGACGGTGGGCCGGCTGGTCTCGACCTTATCAGGCGGATTTTTTCATCGCTGCCTCGGTTGCTCGCTGCCGGCGGGGATTTTTTCATGGAGATCGGAGCTGATCAGGGCCCGGCCATAAAAAAGCTTTTAGAGAATTCACCCGCTGGGGATATTTATGAGTATATCGATATCATCCAGGATTATGGTGATCGAGATCGTCTGGTTCATGTAAGGAAGCGAATTTAATTTAACACCGGATACTATTGTCATGGAAAAATTGATCATCGAAGGCGGCCGGGAACTGGTTGGATCGATTCAGATCAGCGGAGCGAAAAACGCAGCTCTTCCGCTGATCGCCGCAACCCTGCTGGCACCCGGAATCCATGAACTTACCAATGTGCCAGACCTGCGCGATACCCGCACTATTTTGGCCCTCATCGGCGAACTGGGCTGCACCTGCCGTCGTCAGGGGTCAACACTATATATCGACAGCAGCGATGTCGCCTATTCGGAGGTCTCCTATGACCTGGTCAAGACCATGCGGGCGTCAGTGCTCGTACTTGGGCCTCTGCTGGCCCGACTGGGCCGGGCAAAGGTTTCCTTGCCAGGCGGGTGCGCAATTGGTGAGAGACCGATAAACTTTCACATCCGAGGATTTGAACGGCTCGGAGTGCACTGTACCCTCGAACAAGGCTACGTTGACGCCCGTCGTGAAGGCGAACTAAAGGGCGGTACCGTCCACTTTGATATTCCCTCGGTGACCGGAACTGAAAATTTGCTGATGGCCGCTGTTCTTGCCAGAGGCACCACGGTACTCAAAAACGCTGCCCGCGAACCCGAAATAGGCAATCTGATCGACATGCTCAATAACATGGGAGCTGAGGTGGAAGGAAAGGGGACCGATCAGATCACCATTCACGGTGTTGATAAATTAAGTGCTGCTAAAACCGCCATTATCCCTGATAGGATCGAGACCGGAACCTATCTGATGGCCATTGCTGCAGCGGGAGGGCAAGCCACTCTGACAGGGTGTGAACCAGGACATCTGCCGGCCTTGCTTGACAAGCTCATGGAAGCGGGGGTTGAAGTAAAGACAGCAGAAAATTCGATTTCCGTCAGCATGGCATCCAACCGGCGGCAGGCACTGAAAGGGGTCGATATCAAGACCATGGTTTATCCGGGTTATCCCACCGACCTGCAGGCCCAGTTTATGGCCCTGATGACGCTCAGTTCAGGAATCTGTGTGATAAAGGAAACCATTTTCGAAAACAGGTTCATGCATGTGGCCGAACTGAGACGCCTTGGGGCGCAGATCCAAACCGAGGGGAACTCAGCGGTGGTTACTGGCAGAGGGCCAGAGGGCCTGAATGGGGCCCGGGTCATGGCCACCGATCTCAGAGCCAGTTCCTCACTGGTAATTGCAGCCTTGGCAGCCGCGGGGCGAACCGAGATATCGAGAATTTATCATCTGGAGCGGGGCTACGAAAATCTGGTTGACAAGCTTAACGGCCTCGGGGCAAAGGTCTGGAAGGAGAATGAATAGAGGCGTCAATCGACAACTTCTGCCTCCTGAGGTAGTATCAGCGTAAAGCAGGCACCTCCCATTTCTGATTTTTCAACGGCAATCGATCCGTTGTGAGCTTCTATCATCTGGTTGGCGATGGCCAGCCCCAGTCCGGTACCATCGGCTCTTGTGGTAAAAAAGGGTTCAAATATTTTCTGAACCTCATCTGGCTCTATGCCGGGACCGTTATCGCTGATTTTGATCAGACAGAGTTCCTGGTTGTCTACCGCACAGATG
>CAJQNS010000100.1 GCA_905479735.1 uncultured Desulfofustis sp. | reverse complement strand
TCGTTCGCTACGTTGTACAGCTCCCATTTATCCTGCTCAAACTCACCGGTAGCATTAATTAGCTCCCAAGGCACGCTATGCTTGGCGGCAGCTATCCAACCTTCGTGATAGATGGCGCGTCTTCCCTCAACTTCAAAGTATTGGGTTGTTCTTCTGTCAGGCGCGTCTTTATCCATGAGTGTATACCCCATACTGATACCGGCTATCGGTATTTGAGGGGCGCCTAATACTTCAATTGGTTCCGGAATGTTAGCCACTTCATAAATTGTTGGTGCTATATCGATGACATGGTGAAACTGATTACGGACCGAACCAGACTCTGCAACATGATTAGGGTAGCTAATTATTACGCTATTTTTAGTTCCCCCATAATGCGAAGCAACTCTTTTCATCCACTGAAAAGGAGTACTCCAGGCCCAAGACCATGGCACACCATAATGGTTTTCATGCTTATAGCTGCCTAATTCATCCAAAACCTTGTATTGCGCTTCAATATTCGACTTCAAGCCATTTTGCGTCAACATATTGTTTTCAGTACCGGTCATGCTCCCTTCAGGAGACGCACCGTTATCACCAGTTATATAGATAATCATTGTGTTCTCGCCACCCGGGAGCGATCGTGCTGCCTCCAACAATCTACCAATATGGTGATCTGCGTGAGCTAAATAACCTGCGACTACCTCAGCCTGTCTTGCATAGACAATTTTCTCTTTTTCTGACATTGAATTCCAAGCAGGAATTGATTCAGGCCGTGGAGTTAATTTGGCATTTTCGGGAATAGTCCCCAGCTCTTTCTGTCTTCTGAATGTCTTTTCTCTATATACATCCCAACCCCCATCAAATTGTCCTTTAAATTTCTCAATCCAATCTTTGGGAGCATGTATCGGCGAATGGACTGCTCCAGGAGCAAAATACATGAAATAAGGTTTATCTGGCGCAATGGCTTTTTGCTCAGAAATCCAGGAAATAGCCTGGTCAGTAAGGTCTTTCGTTAAGTGATAGCCATCTCTATACGAATAAGGTGGTTCAATAGGTGTGGTGTTTTTCCACAGTTGAGGTTGGTATTGGCTGGTTTCACCACCAAACCAGCCATAAAAATACTCAAAGCCCAGTCCATTTGGCCATAGATCGTACGGGCCAGATTGATTGACTACCCAATCCGGTGTGTTGTGCCACTTGCCAAACAAGGATGTGTTATATCCATTTAGTTTTAATACCATAGGCAAGGTTGCTGCTTCTGGCGGAATAATGCTGTTGTAGCCAGGATATCCGGTAGACATTTCGGTGATTGTTCCAAAACCTACTTGATGTGAATTTCTTCCGGTCATCAAAGCAGCTCTGGTAGGAGAACAAACACTCGTTGTATGAAAATTGTTGTAAAAGACTCCTTCCTTGGCCAGCTCATCTAGTTCTGGAGTAGCCATTAGTCCACCATTAACGCCCAATTGTCCGAAGCCTACGTCATCCAGCATCACAAGAATAACATTGGGAGCTCCTTCCGGCGCGCGAACTCCTTGCGGAAAACTTTGCCTTGAGTTTTTGTAGTTAGTTCTAATCTCTCCCTCAAATTTCTCTGTTACGGGGAGTATGGATCTGTCTAACTCTTGAGCCTGTGCACCGCCTATTCCAATTATGGAAATAGCCACCATGCTTAACGTTGCCGAAAGTAATCTCATTTCATTCCTGCTCTAAAGTATTCGAAATAGTGCTTTTAAGACGCCACTGTATCAGTCTTTGAGGCACGGTTGCTTTATCGTAATACAACTTTGAGAATGCGGTTATATCGTTATAGACAGCCCACACTTCGCCATTTTCATTTTCAAAAACTAATAGTTTCTGACAAAAAGCATCCAGCCCAAGTTTGGGTGTGCTTATCATCGCTTTAGCTCCTGGCTCAGGAGCCCCAAAAAACAGGAGCCTTGTAGGATTTAACTCGACTCCAACTGCTTGAGCTTCTTGTTGATAGTCCAGTTCACCGAACCATATTGTGTCTGGTATCGCCCTAATTGTTTCTTTCAACCTGTTTACAGTAGTCTCAAAATCAAACTCCGATTTAATTTTTACTATTGCAAACCCTTTTTCTATATCGGCTGTTTTGGTTTCAGAGATAACAGATTTGTCGACTAAACTTAAAATCGAAGCCAATGCATCTGAGTAATCGGCTAACAACTCCTCAGGTAAGCCATGGCGCCTTGCAATAAAGTCGGTGGATGTATACGCCAGCCTCGCATCAACTGTATCGGGCTCAGAATATGCTAGAAATTTAAAAGGAAGATCAAGTGCAATCAGTTGATCATTATTTTCCAGAATTTTTGAATTGATCTCCGAATCTGAAAAAATTGTTGCTATCGCAGGTGGGGTATAAGCATCTTCTTTTTGCGCCATTCTGTGATGATCTAAAGATATCTTCCAGTCATTAGATGCTGTTGCATTTTGTATAGTTTTATCTAACGCATCCACGCTGGCCAAAACACCAGATTTTGCGCTTTCATTTTGCGGATTCTCATCTGCACAAGATAAGAGCGTAGATAGAGCGATGGTAATAATGAATGACTTATATAAGTTCATAAAAGAATGGCGCTAATTCCTATGCATAAAATGGCGTTGGCAGATTAATCCCTGTTGTTAGAGGCCTAAATGATCTCTATTCACCCAGTCAGCAACCATCGACGCAAACTCGTCACTTTTGTCCTGGTATGAAAAGTGTCCGCAGTTTTCAAAAACAGTAAGTTTGCTGTTAGGAAGAAGCTCGTGAATTTTATTGGCCGTCTCGACTAGCAATAACTGATCGAGATCTCCCCAGAATATCTGTATAGGCAGTTCAATTTCTGAGAGCCGTGGCTGGATCGAGCCAATAATTTCCGGATAGGCGCGAAACCACTCCATTACGGAACCAATCCGGCCTTTATAGGAGGCAACGTAGTCGGCGAGCTCCTCGGGGCAAGGGGTATAGTTGACGTAACAGAGGTTGTTCGCTCCTGCCACAAAGGTTCCTGCTCCGCCAATCCGGAACACAAGTCGCCAGAATGCTGAGTCAACTGCTCGATCAATGATTGAACCGTTGAAGGTAGGTAATACACAGGGACCATCTCCTATTACAAGGCTTTTTGCGCGGCAGTCGTTTCGCAACGCGTAATGCAGCGCTACAGGCATCCCGATATCAGGGCCAACCAGGTGGAAATCAGAGATGTTCATCTGGCTTACGAACTCTGCAAGAATTCGACTTTGTGTTTCGGTGTTCATCACTTCGGCGCCGCCTTCACTGCCACCAAAACCCGGAAGGTCATAGGCGCAGAGTTGGAAGTTCTCGGCGAGTAGCGGCCATATTTGCTCATAGCACAAAATGCTTTGAGGCAATGGGTTGAGGAGCAATATGGTTGGCTTGTCTTCGACGCCGCCGCGCGCGAAACGAATATTCTTACCCTCTACCTGCGTGTGCTCGGGGTTGATAAGGAAGTGAGCCTGACCGGCTTGCATGCGCGTCATTGAGTTGCGTCGCGCATCTCGTACAATTTTGTATTCAGGCGTTATCAACATCAACGCACTTGCGACTAAACGATCAAGTGCTGCTATTGGATTATTTTTGTTAGTCATGGCGGGCATCTCTCTTTTGCTCAAAAAAAA
>CAJQNS010000099.1 GCA_905479735.1 uncultured Desulfofustis sp. | reverse complement strand
CTATTCGCTTGAGTCTTGTCGATCGTGTATTAATCTCCTCGACAACACCTATATCCTCACCTATCTCTACCCAGTCACCTATTCGAATCGGTCGCTCCCACATCAATATCCATCCACTGATAAAATTATTGATGATGTTTTGAGCACCAAATCCGACACCGATTGCCAAGGCTCCCGAGATAAACGCAAATGCCGCAAGCGGTACATTAAGTAGACCCAGCGCAGTAATGACCAGAATCACTACAACGAGGATGTAGAAGATTCTCCGAATGAGATGAACCACTTCAGCTTTGACCTTCCGCTCAACGAGCCTGGAAGTGAGCTTCTTTTCCAGCCATCGTGCCAGGAAGAAGCCTAAGACGATGAGAAGAGATGCGAGGACGATTCCGCCAACCGTGAGTTTATTATCACCGAGAGATAGCACTACAGTGTTTAGTATCCTGTCCAAGCCTTCCATAACAACACTTCCCTGAAGTTTTGATTAAGCATTATCATCACCAATTTCCAGCAACAAAAAAACCATGAATTTGGCGAATTGTTTTGCATATCGAATGCAAATGGTTCCGATTTTTTCAATTTATATGAAAATCCCATTCCTAATCTACTCCTGTAAGTTTCCGGACTCGTTCGACTGCCCCATTGCAAGGATTTGCCCAGCCGGTACCCGTATCACTGAGCGCCAAGACCAGGAAAGCGGGATTGATTAACCCTGCCAAAAGACCGGCTAAGGCAACTTGTCTGGGCCTGGGAATCCTTGTAACTGATACTGAGGGTTGGGCCAGTGTGCCTCTGATTCGCACGGGATTGGCCAGACTCATCAGACTGGGTCTCTTGGGTCTGGATGCAACAATTACATCAAGTGTTTCGGATTCCAGGTTCAGTATGCCTGAAGCCGCAATAGTTATGCGCTGTGTATCGAGCAGCAGATCTTCAATTTTTGCCTGTCCCTCTCCCAATTTGATGTGGGCCACCAGACAGTTGGTAGCAGTCACATTTTCTCTTCGCCATCGGCTGGATAGCATTGTCGGGATTAGATCGGCCGCCCACAGATCAATACGCCTGTCATGTATCCGTCCCGGACCGCCGATAATGGTGATACGACCTTCGGCACTACCAAAAAAGTCGTGCCGTGTAGCACCTGTACCTGACAGATCGATCTGAAGGTTGACCTTTCCCTCGATGATGTTGGTCACGTTAATGCTACTTAGCAAATATCCAAAATTAATGTCTCTGGCGTTGAATTGAAGCCTGGACAACGGTGGTCGGGACGTAGCGTTTAAATCAAACTCGCTGTTGATTCGCTCCCCGCTGAATCCTGTGACGCTGGTTGAAGATGTAAATAAACCGTCCTTCAGGCTGATCTTCATGACGAATTCACCTAGATCCCCTAGTGATGATCGAATCCGTTCAGCTCTGAAATCCAAATCCAGGTCTGCTGCTAAGAGTTCATCAATTGGTAGGGCGTAATCAGGGATGACGCGGGGTGGTCGATCCTTGACTGTTACCGAATCTTCGTCCGCATTAACCAGTTGTAAGTCATCCAGATGAATCTGGCTAGTGGTAATGTTGGCATTTATTTGAGGCCTGGGAAGTCCACGTATAACTATTATCTTCGCTTTAAGATCGGTCCTTCCTACACGCAAATCTTCTACATACGTAACGTGGTTGCCGCGTTTTGAAACTCGCCCGCGGGAACTGAATTCACCTCGCAGTGGTAAAGCGAAATCCGCAAGAGGGGCAAGTCCTTGGATCTCTTTACCAGACAGCTCATAGTGTAACTCAAACGAATCCGTATTGAGTGGGAGTTCAAGGGTCCCCTCCGCGATAAAATTGAGATCTGCCTTTTGAATTGTCACCCGCAGGGGTAAAAGCGCATTCGCTTTCTGAATCTCCGCAAGATTTAGTGTGCTGACATTTCCGCTGAACGGAGAGCCGTTGAGTATTCCCTCAAAAATGGCTGTCAGCGGCTCGCCTTTGCGAGTTCTCAGTTCAACACCACTAAACGCAAAATCAAGTGTCTGCCCAGCAATTTGAAAGGGGTAGCTCAGGCTGACCGGTTTGAGTTGCAGGGTGAATGCCGCCTGCTCAAATAAGGCTCGCAGAGTTTCACCCTTACTGCTGGCCTTCAACTCCAGCGAATCTGCCGTGCCGGTAACCATGTCGGTGATATTCATCTGCTGTAAAGTCCGTCCGGCATCGATTTTTTTGCCGGTGGCGTTGAACGAAATTTCGGTAGCATTGTTGCTCTGGCGCATTTGGATCAGACCGTCCACGGGGACTCCTGCCAGGTTTGTGCGGAAGGGAGCACTGATTTCACCATTTGTCAGAGTGACCATCGAGCTGATTTCAGAGACAGGCACTGTACTGTCTGTCACATTTTTCACCGTAATTTCCAGCTGTGCGTCAAAGGCGTTTAACGCGTCGAGCATGATGGGGGCATCCAGCAACCCGGTCCGTCTGCTGTTAAGCGCAGGCTCTGGTGAGACTTCAAACTCACTAAGCCTGAGGCTCTTGGTAAATAGCCTGCCGCTCAGAACGGGGCGTTGTGCTTTGCCTTCCCAGCGTACACTGCCGCTGAGGCGATTGTTTCCTATTTGAGCTAAAAGGTTATCGGCCGCATGTATTTCACCATCGCTACTGATGTCGGCGTGCAGATCGAATTTTCCCATCGCCGGAAATGAGACGCCGGCCAGTGTGCCCAAGGAATCAAAACGGTTTCCTGATATGCGGCTCGTGATCTTTAAGACCTTTTTGTTCTCCGTGGTAATCACGGCTCCTTTACCTTTCATTCTTGTCCCGGGTGCAGAGGCGTCGACTATGAGAGGCCAGGCCTTTATACCGTTTTTTGTCGGTGTTCCCGGGCCGCCTTTCAAAGACAGTGATAATGGGAAATTTTCGACCTTTCCATCCAATGAAACTTGTATGGAACCGTTTGAACTCAAGGATGCGTTGCCCCTATCGACCCTTAACTTCTGCCAGTGGTCAAGGTACTCGATGTCGCCTTTCAGATCGCTGACCGCGTAGTTTCCTTCTGCAATCCTGGTGTGAAATGACAATCGAAAGGGACCAGCCTCCGGAAGGTCGGTGTCCAGCAGCCGGGATAGAGTTTTAAGGGTTTTGCCCTGGACCTGAGTTTTAAACTCAATGCGATCCGTAACAGTAGCCGGAGACATCTCGCTCTCGATGTTCAGTTTCAGGTCTGCAAGGTTAATCTGGGCTTCTATCGGCCAAGGTGTTTTTTGAGAGATGTCCTGAAACGGCTGCGTCGATTCAATTAGAAAGGTGAATGGATCCTCGCCGAACTGACCCTGCAAGGCAAAGTGAAGCGGGTTGTCCTGCCCACCGGAGGCCTCTCCGTCCGAAATAATGATTGCGGGAGTTGGCTGTGTCCCCTGGAGGTGGGCGGCAATGTCAGTCACTCGCAGTGATCTCTCGGTTTTGTTAACTTTCGCTGATAATTCGAAAGAACCGCTCGTTGGCAGATCCAAGCCAAATAATGTTTCGAGGGAATCCGCCTGGTCGCCGCTAAGTTTGAAAAGGTACCCGCCCTGATCCCACTTAGATGCCTCATCCATCCGTCCAGCAGGGGGCAGTGACATATCGGGTCCCCTGATGTTCAGTATCATGTCTGCAAGGTTAATCTGGGCCTCTATCGGCCAGGGTGTTTTTTGAGAGATGTCCTGTAACGGCTGGGTCGATTCAATTAGAAACGTGAATGGATCCTCGCCGAACTGACCCTGCAAGGCAAAGTGAAGCGGGTTGTCCTGCCCACTGGAGGCCTCTCCGTCCGAAATAATGATCGCAGGAGTTTGCGGTGTCCCCTGGAGGAGAGCGGCAATGTCAGTCACTCGTAGTGATCTCTCGGTTTTGTTAACCTTTGCTGATAATTCGAAAGCACCGCTAGTTGGTAAATCCAAGTCAAATAATGTTTCGAGAGAATCCACGTGGTCGCCGCCAAGTTTGATGGAGTACTCGCCTTGGTTCCATTTCAATGCATCATCCATCCAACCAGCAATGGTCAGTGACATATCGGGTGCATTGATGTCCAACTGCATGGACCATGGATTTTGTGGACTAGACAATTCCGCCGCACTATCTGCGCTGAGAACAATAGTGAACGGCATGTCCTTTGTGGAGCCTTGGGCCTCGATTCGCTCTGGTTCGCCGGGGATGTTCCAGAGCCGGGCAGTGTCGATTGTCAAATGCCTGCTGTTGCCATCCGACTTTTTATAAGTGACTAAGCTGCTATTAATTTGTAGTCGTTCAATTGCTGGAAGAAGCCCAGTCCTTTGCCTACCATCCCTACTGCCAAAGAAGAAATTTTTTTCACCGTCCGGGCTTTCCTCGAGAAACAGGTTTACTCCGCTAAAAAAGACGTCCAGAACCCTTAGATCACCTCGCAGCAGCGGGAAAAGAGCCACCTGAAGGCCGACTTTTTCAGCCGTTACAAAGTGTGGACCCTTGGCCCACTCAGGATTGCCGATGGAAATATCCTCCACTACGATCTGAGGTCGGAGAGACCGTTTGAGGTGGATCGAGCCGGCAATCCTAACTTCCCTACCGAATGCAGCTCTGGCCCTCGATTCGATTTGATTTCTGTACGCAGTTGGATCGACGAAAATAAGAGCCCCCAAGGCTGCTACCGCCATCAAAACAATCCCCATTAAGAAATAAAGTATCACCTTAAAGACTCGCATTTTCGCTCACCCAACTTTGTTTAAAACCATAAAGGTCACTTTACCGTTATGAGCAGAGGCTGACAGTACGATTTTAACCATTGTCGATCATGCCCACGACCTCCTGTTGGCAGATTATTATTCGTTAATCAACTGTCAACCGAAGTCGTGAGAATCAAATTGTTTTAATGGTCAAAGGCACACTGCCGTATCTAGAACGACTGCTGAAACATCACCCAGAAATTGGTTCCTTCCTCAGAGAAAGCTGTGTCGAAACGAACTACGGCGCCAGCCGTCAGCGCTCGTACGCCAATACCCCCGTTTAACTTCAGATCGGAAAAAAGTTCGCCCAGATCATAATCGGGCGCTACCCTTCCTGCTTCGACAAAGGGCACGAGTTGAAACCAGTCAAGATGGAGCCAGCGCAGCCAGTTGACCCCGGCCACCGGATTCCAGTCCAGGGTGTAGCGGTACTCCGCAGCGCCGTATATGACCGACCGATCGTTGAACCGGTTGTTGGGAAATCCTTTCATCCGATACCAACCGCCAAGCCGGGCACCGTCGAGATAGGGAGGCTTATTCTCAGTGACGACATCGCCGTTTTCATCGATCGTTTCATTCCAGGAAAGCGAGCTGCCGGTCCAGAAGTTAAGGGCCACCACGCGCTGCCGCGAAAATCTCGAAGCGCCCAGGTTGAAAAACTTACTGGCCTCGAACTCAAGGAAGTCCCACTCCCCGGTATTTCCTTTGTTGAAGCTTCTGCTGTAGGCCAGGTACTGAAGACTTCCATAGCTCGGATTGGTGGCAAAGTCGGTGTTATTGTAAAGGTAGCCGATTTCGAACGGGTATGAATCGCCCGAATAGGTAACTGCGTCAGTTCTGAAGTCCTGGTACCTGCCACTTTGCCCTAACAGTAGAACTGAAACTCCAGTCTCGAGCGGATTCCATTTGTCGCCGCCGGTTGCTCCGGACTGCAGGATTCCATTTTTCAGTTTATAGCGCCCCCTGTGCTCATTTTTCATGCTGCCGATAGGCAGTACATATTCAAGTTTGAGCCCATACCAGTTGTCGGTGCCGTCATCCTCTATGTAATCATCCTTGTCCGAACCATTGGAGCCGGCCACGGTGGAGTCAAAATCGGACGAAAATCTAGGTACCTCGGTGTAGGCACGGTTTCGCGGTAAATAGCTGATGGCGCCATAGGCACTGAAATAAAGTCTTTTTGAAAAAGGCAGGAGGTAATCCCAAAAGCCGCCGACTACCCCTTTGGCGTCATCTACACTGGCGAACACGGATCCTGCAAAAATTAATTGATCCTGGAGATACCCTTTGGCGAAACCGCCAACCCCCACGGTGGTTCCCATAGATTCTGAAGGAAAGGCGTAAGGTAAAACGAGTCTATTCTCAGCCATGTTAGGATTTTCCTCACGGATGATCGAGAATTTTACCGATGCGGCTGGCCGGGCGCCTGCCACCGACGGCAGGATAATACAGATCGCCAGGAGTCCGGCACATAACAGAAGCGCCAATCGTTTCATTTTGATCTCCCTCTGGTTCAGCGGCGGCGCGATAGCGCCGTCCGCTGCCACTGTTTGTTACCTGGTATTCCCTCCGACTGAGAGCACTTCATTCGACAGGTTTCGGATTTGGAAATGTCCAGTTGCCGTTCAGGATTTCCGGTCCCGGCTGATACAACCTGACGAGGTAATTCCATCCCGGTACAATCGGCAGGAAGTTGTCGGCCTTCGGGTCACCGCCGAAGTGGATGATGATGCTTCCATCCTTTTCCTTCTTGGCCGTGACATTGTTGAACGAGTAGGCGTTGTATTCATTGACCGGCATCCAGCCCCTATCGTCGTAGAGGGTCACAGACCAGAAGCCATACACTGGCACGTCCGTCACGGTGAGTGTGTGCGGGGTCTTACCGTCGTTCATTTCGGGGACCACGTTCACATAGCTGGCAGCCTCAGCCGGCAGCCCACCCCAGCCGAGTGCCGCCCCCAGCAACCAGTAGACCGGATCCAGGTTTTCTTTCCTACCAAACATCTTGGAAGTGTCCGTGACCGTGGATGCAACCACATTGATCGTCTTTCGCATCAGCTCGACTTCTTCCTTGTTCCAATCGGGTACTTCGAGCTTACCGACGTCAGCCTGTTCGACCTTGACCGCATCCTGGAGCAGATGTGCTTGCTTCATGTCTTGCTCATCGTAAGGATCCGCGAAGGTCCGAAGCGCCAGAAATGCATACCGAGTACCCGCTTTCTCCTCTGTCAGAGTTCCTGTCCTGGGACCGTAGAAACTCCAGGTCGAATGATCCTGATTTACGATCATCAGGGACTGATAGCGCCCCTCGGTTTCCGGAAGCGTGATCGTAAGCGGCGACCTCAGGTCAAACACACCGAATGAGTAGAGCGTGTCGCGGTTGGCCCGGATCGTCACCTGGTTGTTTACGTCATAGGGATCACGACTGTGGTGAAATTTGGCAAAGCAATCGAACTTGTCTACGTAGTCCTTCATCTGGAAGTCTGTCTCGGCACGGACGTAGTTGTTGGCGGTAACCTGAACTGGATCCTGTGCAAAAGCTGGCGCTATGGTAAAGATTGAAATCCCTGTAATAAACAGGGCTTGTAGTGTTCGGCGTAGTTTCGATTGTGTGTTCATAATTGATTTTCTTATTTTTTTCATTTTCCTACCTCCTTGGTTGGCGCATACCATCGTATGTATACGAAAAATCCCTTCTTCGGGTTGGTTAGTTTGTCCGGATGACTTCGCTGGGTCGCCACGACTGGCCAATCCAGGCCTCCAGCGGGCTGTACATCCGCAGAATGGTGAACCAGCTCTTGCCCGGGATGGTCTGCACCCAATTGCTCTTGTAGCCGGGAGGCGGTTCGGGCGCGAAATAGATATCGATCGATCCGTCCTTGTTGTAGCGCAGCCCGTCCTGGAGGCTGTCGATGCCAGCATTTTTCTGATCGGTCTGCAGCATGGAGCGGGTCTGGGGATCGTAGATGGTCACGGCCCAGAAGTTCGCGATCGGTGCATCCGGCGGCAGCTTGATGGTGTATGTCTTGCTGCCATCAAAAGGCTTCTTGTCACCATCGAGGTAGGCGATTCCGTAGTCCGAGCCCGTACCTTCGCGGGGAGTGGCCATTTCAGGGGTTACACCGGTGTATGGATAATGGAAACTCACACGGGCATCCGTGTTCATCGTCGCCCCATCCTTGCCATTAAAGTGGACATTCCGCTCGGGAAAACCCATGTTCCAGGCGCTTCCGGTGTCTGGGTAGATTTGAACGCCAGACAGATTCATGTCGATCCTGGGGAACCAGACGATGGCCCGAGCCTGAGCGTTGGCGATGGCCACACCGTCTTTAAGGATGGCCTTCATGCGGTCGTCGGGATTGAACTCCTTACCCTTTTCAATTCCAATTGAAGCAAACAGGCCGCGGATCTCCGGGGTTAACAATCCAAGGGATTCATACTGTACCACCTCGTTCAGGTGATAGTAGAACTCGGCATCATTGGAATGAATCGTGTTGTACTCCTTGCCCGAGACACTGATCCATTCCATCTTTGGCGGGTTCGCTGCGTCAGCCAGTTTGTAGACCCTGAGGTTTTGAGTGACGAAATCGGCGGCCTCGGCAACGTCCTCTGTTTTTTTGCTTTTCGGTGTTTTGCGAAGCAATACCCACAAACGATAGGTCTTGGGGCGCAGAACGGTATACCCTTCCGGAACCTCGCCCTCATAGTCGGGTGGCAGGAAGAGATATTTCCCTCCCGTGATGTTCTCCACAAAACGGAAAAACCCATCATTTGCCGCGCCAAGCAAACCCTCAGGGGCTTCAACAACTGTGGGGCCATCCCTCTTCAGGTCTAAGTCAGGAAATACATAAAGCGTTGAGGTGTTCGCGGTCAGGAACAGCGATTTAGAATCCATCAACTTGTCGAAGATCACAACCTGATGAGCTTCGACAGCACCAACCGAATGAGAACCCTCAAGAAGCTTCGCCAATGACACAGCAGGCATGCCCTTGAGGAAGGTGTCGGCTGCCCGGGCGGTGTCCATGAAGTCATACACCTTTTCCGCCGTTTGGCGAGAGGGAACGCCATCGGTGAAATCCAGTCTACCGATGGAAGTATCCACCTTATCAGGAGTCATGATCCCCTCAGGAATTGGTGTGGAATACTTGAACTTTTCGGCGGCTTGTGCTCGAACATTCGAAAATAGGGCTATGCTAACGATTATGAAAAGGGCTATGGCAAATCGATTTGATTGGATGCATATTCTCATGGGTTCCCCCCCTTTGTATTTGGCAGCGGGGACTGCTCGGTTTCCACCACCTCCGGTTTTTCTTTCTTGTTCGCGTCATTGGATATATCGCTCTTCGAAACGCCTCCTATTCATCAGATAAACGTAACCTTACCGCTATGAACGTCGTACATAGCGCCGCCCAGTCCAATTTGACCCTTGTTGGCCATTCCCCGTAAAATAGGACTGCGCTCGCGAATGCGTTCTACGGTCAGTACAACGTTTTTATCGGCTACGGCTTGGACAAATTGATCATTCTTCGAAGATCGGTCGGGTTCAAACCCGGGAACGGCCGCCACCGCCGGTTTGATGTTTGACAGCGTCTGGGTGAGACTGCCCAGCACAACATCGTCACAGGCTCCTTTGATGGCACCGCATTCCGTATGACCTAGAACGAGGATCAATTTTGCCCCCGCTGCGGCACAGGCAAACTCCAGGCTGCCGAGGATTTCGTCATCGACAAAGTTCCCGGCTATTCGTGCACTGAAGATATCGCCGATACCCTGGTCAAAAATCAATTCGGCGGACGCACGCGAATCCATGCAGCTCACAATGGCTGCAAACGGAAACTGTCCAGAGCCAGTCGCCTTGGCCTGTTGCATCAAATCGCGTTGGGTCATCTTCCCCTGGACAAATCGGGCGTTACCCTCTTTGAGCATTTGCAGCGCTTTTTGTGGGGTTGTTGCACTCTGGGTTTGTTTGGTTTGGGTCACAGCGGATTGGGCGGCATGCGCCTTAATGGCTGACAGGGCCAGGCTTGAACCCGCAGCGGCTGCAATCAGTGAACTGCTGGCTTTCTTCATAAAGTTTCTGCGATTTGTATCAATTGTTTTCATTGTCACTCCTTTCTGTTTGATGTTTGTTGGGAGCTG